>NZ_JCASIL010000016.1:0-131630 GCF_059685725.1 Telluria sp. RT2P19 | reverse complement strand
GCGAGAATACCTTGACCAGGGCCTGTTCTACAAATGCCGGAGAATACCTTGCTTTCATCTTGCGCCTCTACCTCTGGGGGAAATTTAGAGGCGACAACTAGTCTGACACCGGGGGGTGCCGTGTTCGACTCACGGGAGGCCTACCAATAAATAAAGGACTTAGGTTAAGAAACCTAAGTCCTTTTTATTTTCCGATGGGCGCATCAGCACACATCCGGCTCCAGCATATCTTCGAGCTCGGCCGAATGAACCCCTGGTGGGCAAGGCTGGGGGGCTAAGGCAGCCTGCCCATGACAAAGGTCGCTATCGGCGCCACATCCACTTCGATATCGACATACCCGCGCGCGCGCAGCAGCGCCGCAAGCTCCGTCGGCTCCGTGACCTCGCCTCCGCTGCGCAGCGTGCGCAGCGACGACATCACCGCCAAGAACGGATCATCCGGACTGGTGTAAAGCGCAGCCACCAGCCAGCTTCCACTGCGCGACGCGGCCGTGATCCGGTCGATTGCCTGTTCCAGGACAGCACGCTTCATGAACATGGTGGGCAGCCAGGCCAGCGTGTAGCGCGGACCCGGCGCCAATTCGGTGACATCGAGGTGGTGCAGCCCGATGCGCGAGGCGTGCGCACTGGCGGCCACGTTCTCGGCGGCCAGGCGCAGGGCGGGCTCCCAGATGTCGATGGCGTCGATATGGAGATCACGGCAGGTCTCCGCGGCCCGCAGTGCGACGCCGCCGACCCCGGTGCCGACGTCGAGAAAGACGCCCCATAGTGCTTCGCGCAAGGAAGGCCGTGTCCCGGCGAGGCGCAGGATACGGTCGAATGCGTTGCTGGAGGCGCGTCCCATCGCCTGCAGATGGCCGGGATCCGCAACCTGCCATGAGGCCGTGCGCGCGGGATCCCTGAACAGTTCGCCGCTCTCCACGAACGCCATCTCGATCTCGATGAGCAGCGGCGCGATCGCCGCGTCGTCGAGGTCCATGGCCGCGTTTCCCAACGCCAGGCGCAGTCCCGCCCTGATCTGGTCGTCGACGGCGCCATCGACAAGTTTGCCCGAGCGTAGCTTGAGCGCTGCACCGATGACCGCCAGCATCCGCGCGGCGCGGCTTAGTTCATGGATGCGATCGGAAATTGCTTCTGACACGTTGATACTCCTTGGATGAGGTGGGGGCCGCCCGGCAGGGCGACGCACCCGCGCGATGCCGGCTGGATGTCGGCCATTGGCCGATCGTGCTCACAGGCCGTCGGCGTTCGATTGGAAGGGGCGAAAGACAGGGCTTCACACTGAGATACGCCGCCAGGCCGTGGCCGGATGCGCCATGCGGCGTCATTGCGGTAGACGCGCGCCGCTTGACCACGCCGCCCGCCAGCCAGTAGCGCGATCAATGATCACGAATGGATCGCGGCGCGAGGTCGCGTGTCGTGCGAGCTTATCTTCCGCTTGCGTTTCAGTCGGCGCCGCTCACGAAGCAGCTATTGCCCCAGCCGTAACACTCCATTGCGCCCGGGGACGATTATCGTCCCTGTCCCCGAGCACTACACTACCTACGCTTCGTGCCGGTAAGGCCCGAGCCCCAGCGCCGCCCTGTTCGATCCTTGTAACTGGCGCATGGCGTAGTCCCGTCTTCGCGCGAACTTCACGAGCGAAGCCCATCCCCTGATGCATACGATAACGATCTTCAGTAAAGGAACCCCATCATGCAAGAATCTACCAAGCCGAAATCCAGTGTGCTGGCCTCGGGCGGCGGCGCAACGCTCCTGGATCCCGCCGACACCCTGGTGCTGCTGCTCGATCATCAATCCGGTCTCTTCCAGACGGTGAAGGATATCGCGGTTGCCGACCTGCGGCGCAATGTCGAGATGATCGCAAGACTATGTACCTTGTTGAAAATCCCGGTGATTACCACGGCGTCGGAGCCCGCCGGCTCCAACGGTCCATTGATGCCTGAAATCCATGAGTTCGCGCCACATGCCGTCTACGTTCCACGCAAAGGCGAAGTCAACGCATGGGACAACGACGATTTCGTGGCGCAGGTGCGCGAAACCGGCCGCAAGACCCTCGTGATGGCTGGCGTCTGGACCAGTGTCTGCGTGATGTTTCCCGCTCTTGATGCGTGCGCGGCTGGATACGATGTCTACGCCGTCATCGATGCATCGGGCGATCCGAGCGAGATGGCGTCGCGCGTGTCCCTGGCCCGATTCGTCCAGGGCGGCGTGAAACCGACGACGACCAATGCGCTGCTGTCGGAACTGCACCGCACCTGGGCGCGGCCGGAGGCTGCCGACCTTGCTCGGCTTTATGGTCTCGCCGCGCCAAACTACGTGGCCGTGATGGAAAGCTATCTGCGCGCGCAGCAGGCGGCGAGGGACGCCGCTTAGCGCTTCACATGATGTTCGTTCAATGGCCGTCGGCCCGGGCCGGCGATCATTCGCCGGTCCGGGCCGACGGCCTCGTGCGCGCCGGTCCTGGCCAACTTCCGCGCCCAGGCAACACCATGATCAACATCATTGCCGGTTCCGTAACAGTCAATTGCGTTCGATACCAATTCTCCTGCCTGCGCATGCGAGCGACACTGCAAGCGTCACCTCGCCAAGGTGGCTCCGCCAGCGACGCCTCGTCCACCTGTCAACAAACCTGAACTGGATTGATCATGACCGCTCTTCATTTCCCCCATATGAGTCTTGCGCTCGCTGCCGGCGCCACGCTGCTGGCCGTCAGCCTGATCCACCCCGCCCATGCCGCGGCGCCTGATGCCAAGGCGGCCACGGCGCAACGGTCTTCCGCCACCGTCAGCTATAAGAAAGTCGATATCGACGGCGTCAAGATCTTCTACCGCGAGGCCGGACCGAAGAATGCGCCGGCGATCCTGCTGCTGCATGGCTTCCCGACTTCGTCCCATATGTTCCGCGAGCTGATCCCGAAGCTGGCCGACCGCTACCGCGTGATCGCGCCCGACTACCCCGGCTACGGCCAGAGCGACCAGCCGCCCATGGACCGCTACACCTACAGCTTCGACAACCTGGCCGCGACGATCGACAAGTTCACGACGAAGGTAGGCCTGACGCGCTACGCCATGTACGTGATGGACTATGGCGCGCCGATCGGCTACCGGCTGGCGGCTGCGCATCCCGACCGGATCAGCGCCATCGTGGTCCAGAATGGAAACGCGTATGACGAAGGCCTCGATAATCCGTTCTGGGCGCCAGCCAAGGCGTTCTGGAAGGACAAGAGCGAAGCCAACGCGGCCAAGCTGCGACCGCTGTTCGAAGCCGACGCCACCCGCTGGCAGTATTCCGAGGGCTACCGCGACCCGGCCACCCACGTCAGCCCCGATTCGGCCGTGATCGACCAGGCGGGTATGGACCGCCCGGGTAACAAGGCGATCCAGCTGGAGATGTTCTACAGCTATGGCACCAATCCGCCGCTCTATCCGGGCTGGCAGGCCTACTTCCGCAAGCATCAGCCTCCGATGCTGATCGTCTGGGGCAAGAACGACAAGATATTCCCTGCGGAAGGCGCCGCACCCTACAAGCGCGACCTGCCCAAGGCCGAGGTGCACCTGTTCGATACCGGCCACTTCGCGCTGGAAGAGGATGGCGACCGGATCGCGCACCTGATGCGCGACTTCCTTGGCCGCACCGTCAAGCGCTGAGTCGACAACAGTGCTGTCCGCGGGCGGCGCCGGCATGCCCGCGAACAGCGGTTTATCACCGACGCCCCCGTTTTCCCCCCCTCGCACCCACCAGCATGAACCGCCAAAACTTCATCGCCGCCAGCACCGCCGCCGCTTCCATCCTTTCCACCAGTTCTGCATCCGCCGCGCCGGCCAGTACTAGGCCGGAAGAAATCACCGTCACCAGGCCGGACGGCCTGAATCCACCCGGCATCCGCACGGCCGGCGTCCGCATGGTCCCTGTCCTCGGCGGCAAATACAAGGTCTGGACCAAGCGGATCGGCAGCGGCCCGGTCAAGGTATTGCTGCTGCACGGCGGCCCGGGCTTCTCGCACAACTACCTGGAAGCGATGGAATCGTTCCTGCCGCAGGCCGGCATCGAGATGTATTACTACGACCAGCTCGGCTGCGGCAACTCGGATCGCCCCCATGATCCGGCGCTGTGGACCCTGCCGCGCTATCTCGAGGAACTCGAGGAAGTGCGCGCCGGCCTGGGGCTGGACAAGTTCGTTCTGTATGGCCATTCGTGGGGCGGCCTGCTTGGCATCGAGTACGCCCTGCATCACCAGCACCGGCTGCGCGGCCTGGTGATCTCGAACATGACGGCCGGCATCCAGTCCGTGCTGCGCAACCTCGACACAATCAAGCGCCAGCTGCCGCCGAAGGTCCTGGCGGAGCTCGAAGCGCTGGAGGCACGCGACGCCTATGATGCGCCGGAATACCAGGCGATCATGATGGAACACCTGTATCCCAAGGCGATCTGCCGCCTCGATCCCTGGCCGGAGGCGGTGTCGCGCGCCTTCGGCCGCGTCAATCCCGCCATCTATCACCGCATGCAGGGCAAGAGCGAATTCGTCATCGACGGCAACCTCAAGGATTGGGAGCGCTGGGACCGCCTGCACGAGATCAAGGTACGCACGCTGGCGCTTGGCGCCCAGTACGACGAGATGCATCCGGACGATGTCAGGAGGATGGCGTCGCTGATGCCGAACGCGCGGGCGGCGATCTGCGAGGAGGGCAGCCACCTGGCGATGTGGGATGCGCAGGCTGCCTATTTTTCACACCTGCTGGGCTTCCTCGGCAAGGTGTGAGCCGCGGCACTTGTCGGGCGGCAGGTCTTGCCCGCATGGCGATCATGCATAATGGCGACCATCGACCACGTCCAGAGAAGGCGCGCATGACCGGCAATGCCAGACCACCGCAGCAGTTCACCGTCAACGATATCGACGTCGGCGTGCGCGTCTTCGAGGCCCTCGCGCAGCACGCCAGGTCGGCCCAGGGCGCGCCGATCGTCTACCAGGACTTGCTGGCCCTGGCGCGTTCCCTGCACCCGAAGGACGTGGCGCTGGGACGGGCGGTCCCGCTCGGCATCGGCATGAAGCTGCTGTTCGTCGACGCCTTCTGCGCCGCCCATGCCTGTCCCAGGCTGAGCTGCCTCGCCGTCAATCCGGCGACCATGCGGCCCGGCCCCGCCTACAGCGGCGATTGGGACGCCGATAGGCATGCCGTTGCCGCCTTCGACTGGTCGGCCGCCGATGCCCGGCTGTCCGCATTCGCCGACCTGCAGCGCGCCGCCGTGCCGGCGCGCCTGAAGCCGCGCAAGGAACGTCCTGCCGACGTGTCCTGGTATGCCTATTTCTGTTCGCACCGCAAGGAATGCGAGTGGATCGGCCAGGAAGACAAGCAGGAGATCATCAACCTGATCATGGCGGGCCTGGATCCCGAGACCGCCCTCAAGCGGGCCAGGGCTGCCAGGAACGAGGCGGCCGAAGCGACCGGCGCCGCCGAAGCGACCGACGCGAAGTAAGGCGGGCCTGTCGAACGGCGTACGCTCGTGCCGCCTTATTGGGCCACGGGTTTCGCTGTTTCTTTCGCCACCCCGTCGGCTTCTTCGCGCGCCCGTTTCGCCACCGCCTGGGCCGACAGCGGTGTCTCCACCGACGGCTCTTCGTCATGTTCCGCCGGTGGCAGCGCATCGCCATGCGGCTTGATCAGGTCGAGCCGCACCGCATAGCGCACGCCATTGCGAAATGCATTGGCCGCGATTTGTCCCGCGTCGTTGATGGCGCGCGGATCACGGATGTCCCAGCCCAGCGCCGGATTGATCAGCGCGTTCAGGCTCTGCATCCGCTTGCCGCGCCAGATGAAGCCGGACAGGTGGTTGCTGTTGCCGACGATATGCCCGCGGTAGTTGATGCCGGTGCCTTCGCTCGAGCGTTCGGCGCTCGGCGGGCGGCCGTCGATGTCGACCAGGTGCCCGCGGCTGTACAGGAACGCCACCCGGTTGCGAAAGCCTTCCGGCACCGAGCTGTAGCCGGTGGCCTGGCCGCGGTCGTTGATCGCCAGCGCGCCGTCGGGCGATGAGCCGAAGTCGCCCAGGTCGCGCAGCGCGCCCCTGGTCCAGATGAAGGAGCGCAGCGGCTGGTCGGGGAACGTCAGCGGGCCGGATGCGCCGGCGATCTGGTTCTTGTTGTTGAGCCTTGCGGCAAAGGTGATGGGCGGCGCGTCCGGATAGTCGTTCGGCAGGTCGCCAAGGGCGGTGAGGGCGCCGTTCGGTGTGAGCAGGAAGCTGGTGGTGCCGTCAGTGGCTGGCGCATCGGCGGCGAAGGCGGCAATGTAGCCGGCATTGTTGATGTCGCGCCAGGTGGTGATCCTGCCGCCGATCGTGCCGATGTCGCGCAGCGTCGCGCAATCGTAGACGAATCCGCGCTGCTGGCCGCCGCCGGTGGTCCATTGGCCCAGCACCTGGCCCTTGTCGTTGATGGCGACGGCGACGCTGTCCGTACCCCCCAGCGTGCCGAGGTCAACCAGTCCCTTGCCGCGATTGAGGAAGGCGTGACTGGCCGTCGGCGAAAAGCGGTAGTAGCCGAACACCACGCCGGCGTTGTTGATGTCGGCTGCGGTGCTGTCGGCCGGCCCGACCACCGTGACCCTGTACTCGGGGTAAGCTGCGGCGGCGGCCGCGCCGGCCAGGGCGAACGACATCAGGACGAGGGGAAGACGATGACGCATGTGCATGACGATCTCCTTGGGTTGACGAGCAGGTGGGACACTTATTGTGCAACCGGCCGCGCCACCTCGCGTTCCTGGGCCTGCGCCTCGGCCTTGGCCAGCGCCGCCTCCAGCGCCGGCGATGCCGGGAAGGTCGGCATGTCGGCCTCGGCATCCGGGGCCAGCGCCGGCGCCGGCTCGACATGCGGCCGGACCAGGTCCAGCCGCACCGTGTAGCGCACGCCGCCGCGCGTCGCGATGGCGGCGATCTGGCCGGCGTCGTTGATCGCCACGGGGTGGGTGATGTCCCAGCCTGAAGCCGGATTGATCAGCGCGTTGAGGCTTTCCATGCGCTTGCCACGCCAGATGAAGCCCGACAGGTGGTCGCTGGCGCCGACGATGTGGCCGCGGTTGTTGATGCCATGGCCCGCGCTGAGCTTGTACTCGGTAACGGGACGGGTATCGATGCTGACCATGCGCCCGTGGCTGTACAGGAAGGCGGCGCTGTCGCGCGGCCCGGCGGGCAGGTAGGCCTGGCCGGTGATCTGGCCGTGGTCGTTGACCGCGTTTCCCGTGTTGGGCGTGGAACCCAGGTCGCCCAGGTCGCGGATCACGCCGCGGCTCCAGGCGAAGGCGCGGTATCCCGGTTCCGGCGCGTTGGAGCGCCCGGACCGGCCGGTGACCTGGTTGCGGTTGTTGAGCGCGGCGGGAACGGTCTCGGGCTCGCCGCTGCCGTCCCACGGGATCGCACCCAGTGCGATGAAGGCGCCATTCGGCGTGCGCAGGTAGCCGCGCGTTTCCTGGTTGGCCGGGTCGCGGCCGGCCGCGGTGATGTAGCCGGCATTGTTGATGTCGGTATAGCGCGTGTGGCTGCCGGGAATCGCGCCGATGTCGCGCGCCTTGCCGCAGGAATAGATGACACCACGCTGCACCCCATCGGCGCTGCGCCAGTTGCCAACTACTTCGCCCCGGTCGTTGATGCCCGTGGCGGCGCTCTCCATGCCTGTCAGGGCGCCCAGGTCGACCAGGCCCTTGCCGCGGTTGAGGAAGGCGCGCCGCAGGTTGGCGCCGACCGGATAGTCGCCGACCACCACGCCGGCGTTGTTGATGCCGTAGACCCAGCTGTTGGCCGGGCCGACCACCGTCACCCGGTATTCGGGGTAGGCGAGGGCGTTGCCTGCCACCGCGAACGACAGCATGACCAGCGACAAGCGATGCACGTGCATGACGAACTCCTGGTGGATGGGATTGGCGGCGCGGCAGGCGCCGCGCCATTCATTGCGCGACCGCCTGCACACGTTCGCGTTCCTCGGCGTCGGTGTCGGCGTCGGCGTCGGCCTCGGCCCGCGCCAGCGCCGCCACCTGCGGCGGCGTCATGGCGGCCGGCTCGGCTGCCCCGTCGGCGTCCAGTACCGGCGCCGCGAGGCCGTGCGGCCGGATCAGGTCGAGCCGGATCGCATACTGCACGCCGCCCCGGACGGCGGTGGCGGCGATCTGGCCGGCGTCGTTGATGGCCTGCGCCCCCGCGATGTTCCAGCCCGGTCGCGGGTCGACCAGCGTGTTCAGGCTCTGCATCTTGCGGCCGCGCCAGACGAAGCCTTGCAGGGTGTCGCTGTAGCCGACGACATGGCCATGGTTGTTGATGCCGACCCCTTCGCTGTACTTGAGGTCGGCGCCGCCCAGGTCATCGATGCTCACCAGGCGCCCGTTGCTGTACAAATAGGCCACGCGGTCGTGCGGGCCGCCGGTATCGACCGCGGCGAAGCCCGTGGCCTGGCCGCGGTCATTGATCGCGTTGGCGCTGTTGGGTGTCAGGCCCAGGTCGCCCAGGTCGCGCAGCTTGCCTCTGGTCCAGATGACGGCGCGGTAGGGTTGTTCCGGGAATACCAGCGGCCCCGATTTGCCGGCGACCTGGTTGCGGTTGTTGAGGGCGAACACGTCGGTGATGGGATGCTCGACCGGCAGGTGGCCGATATTCCGGTAGCTGCCGTTCGGCGCGCGCAGGTAGCCGCTCGGGTCGCTGTCGGTGTAGCCGGTGGCGATGGTGTAGCCGGCGTTGTTGATGTCGCGATAGATGGAACCGCCGCCGATCACGCCGATATCGCGCTGCCTGCCGCGCGAATAGATGAAGCCGCGGATGCGGCCGTCGCGAGCGACCCAGTTGCCGAGCACCTCGCCCCTGTCGTTGACGGCCACCGCACCGCTCGACGCGCCCAGCGCGCCCAGCCTGACCAGGCCCTTGCCGCGGTTGATGAAGCCATGGATGGTGCCGCCGACCGGATAGGCGCCGACCACGGCGCCGGCCTGGTTGATGTCGGCGGCGTTGCTGCCGGCCGGGCCAACGATCGTCACCCGGTATTCGGGGTAGGCCGGGGCGGCGGCGGCCAGCCCGGTCGCGCAGGCGAACAGGACCAAGGCTAAACAATTTCTCATCGACATAGTGATCTCCTTGATGAACCGGGGCTTGCGCTGAAGGACGCGGCCCGTCGATCAAGTTACGCCGTCGTTCTGCACCGCGTTTGGCGCCGCGCAAACGAAAGCGGGTAGACACCGGCGGCGCATGCCGAATCGGTCAACACGCGCCCGGAATGGATTGGTGAGAGGAATGTGAGCAGGCGGGACGCCGCCATCGTTTGCGTCGCGTAATGCCGGTGCCGGCCGGCGTCAATGCGGGTCGTCGCCGATATCGACGCCGATAGTCACCCATTTGCGGATGCTGCCATCCACGTTCAGCAGCGGGGCCGTCCGCAGCCGGGCGCGGCGCCAGCCGCCATTCGCCGCGCGCATCCGGCAGCGGGTTTCGAGGATGCCCCTGCGCGCCAGCGCTGCCTGCCACTCCTGCAGCGCGGCTTCGCGCTCGTCGGGATGGACGGCGTCGAGCCAGGCGGGATCCGGCTGCGCGCCATCGCTTTCCCAGACCTGTCCGGCCAGCCCGTCGAGCAGGCTGCGCAGGCGCGCCTCGCTGTCGTGCAGCGCATTCTCGGCGCAGCGCCAGCTGGTGATGTCGAAGAAGGTCATCACGGCGCCCTCGATCCGGTCGGTCGTGGTGCGGTAGGGGTGGACGCGCACGATGTAGGCCCGTCCGTCGGCGGTGCGCACCTCGCGTTCCATGGGCTGCAAGGTGTCGAACACGCAGGCCGCCTCGTCGGCCAGCTGCGGACGATCGAGGCGGTTGGTGATGTGCCGCAGCGGGCGCCCGACGTCGCCCGGCCGCACATTGAAGAAGTCGGCGATGCGCGGCGTGAAGCGCAGGATGCGCATCGCGCGGTCGAGGAAAATGGTGGCCGCGCCGGACGAGGAGACCAGGTTGCGCAGGTCGTCGTGAGCGCGGTCGGCTTCTTCGGCGCGGCGCTGCAGCGCCTGGTTATCGAGCGCCAAAGCCAGGTTGCGGCTGTACAGTTCTTCGCGCTCGCCCTCGAGCTCGGTGATCGCGCGGTGCAGCTGCCCGACCAGGGTGTGCATCTCTTCGCCCTCGGTCCGCAGCCCGTCGCTCGACAGTTCCGCCTGCTCGATCGTGTCGAGCAGTTGCCGGCGCGTGTTGCGCAGTTCCAGCTCCAGCTGGCCCAGCAGCATGCTGTCATGCGCGGTGACGGCGGCCGAGGGCGCGGGCGGGCTGTCATTGGTCTCCAGGAACTGGACCAGCATCAAGCGGGCGGCCGCATGCCGGTCATGGAAGGGCAGCACCATCATGTCGACCACCTGGACCTTGCCGCCGTGCTCGAAGCGCACCGGCCCGGTCACGCTGCGCAGGCCGCTGTTGCGCGCCTGGTACAGCGCCGCGCGCAAAGCAAGCCGCAGCGGGGGCAGGACCAGCGCGGCCAGTTCGCGCGTGGGTTCGCCGCCGGCCTGGCGCAGGAAGCGCGTGGCGCCTTCCGAGACGTGGACGATGCCGCCGTCGGTATCGAGCAGGACGCTGGGAATGGCCAGTTCGGCGACTTTTTGCAGGTGGATATCGCCATACGAGAACGGTCGCGTCCGTCCAGCGCCCGGCGCCGGGGCGGGAACAGCCTGCAGCATCGACGGCGAGCGGTCCCGCGCAGCGCTGGCCGGCACGCCTTCGCCTGCGCCTGCGACGGCGGCCGGCGCCGGGCCGCACCGGACCGGGAAGGCGCGGTCGCGCAGCGCAAGCAGCTTGCGCGGCATGTCGGCGGCGGCCAGGACGAAACCGGCCACGCCCGCATCGATGGCGGCGCGCGGCATGCTGTCGAACTCGGCATCGGCCGGCGTCTGCACCAGGGTGGCGCCGCCGGCGTCCCGGATGCTGGCCAGGCCGGCAGTACCGTCCGACCCCATGCCGGACAGGACTATGCCAATGGCATGCTCCCGCTGCGCCAGCGCCAGGCTGCGCAGAAACATGTCGATCGCTATCGGCGGGCTGGCGCCGCCAACGGGGTCCGCCAGCACGAGCTGGCCGTCGCGCATGGTCATGCCGCGGCCGGGCGGGATGACGTAGATTGTTCCCGGCGCGATGTGGGTCGTGTGCGTGACCTGCGCCACCGGCATGGGGGTGGCGCGTTGCAGCACCCGGTCTGCAGCGCTGTGCTCGTTCGGCGCCAGATGGAGGACCACCACGAGCGCCATGCCCGGATCGGCAGGCATGGCTTGCAGCAAGGAATTTAATGCGCGAAAGCCGCCGGCCGAGGCGCCGATACCGACGACCGGAAACGGGACGGGCACGCTTGCTGCGCAAGTAATTTCGGGCGCCAAGGCCAGCTCCTGTCGACGCTCGTCCGGGAGCGCGAGCGAATAAAACAATAGTCTACTGTCGGCGGCGCAGTGTGAACGCACGGTAGGCTCGCACGTGTAAGCAAATGTCAAATCCGTTGCCACCGACACAAAATCTTAATTCTATTTTCACATTTCGTCCACATCTGTGTTCTATTCGTCTAGACTCGCAGTCAATCCAACGATTGAGTCAACGATGTCCGATACCGCTTTCATGACGAGTGTCATGCCAACCGAGCCCGACGTCGTCCCGAGCAACCTGCCTTTCCCCGTGATCGGCATCGGCGCTTCCGCCGGCGGCCTGCCGGCCCTCCAGAAGCTGTTCGAAGGCATGCCTGTGTCGCACGAGATGGCGTTCGTCGTCGTCCTCCACCTGTCGCCCAAGCATCCGAGCGCGGCCGACGCCATCCTGCAGCGCACCACGCGCCTGCCGGTGGTCCAGGTCACCTCGCGCGTCAAGATCGAGCCCGGCCACGTCTATGTGATCGCGCCCAATGTGCACCTGACCATGTCGGACGGCATGCTGATCGTCGAGGCACTGCAGCGTCCGCGCGGCCAGCACGTGGCGATCGACCTGTTCTTCCGCACGCTGGCCCAGGTGCACCGCGAACGCGCCATCGCGGTGGTGCTCTCCGGCACCGGCACCGACGGCGCCGTCGGCATCAGCCGGATCAAGGAGCAGGGCGGCGTGACCATCGTGCAATCGCCGGCCGACGCCGAGCACGAGGGCATGCCCAGCGCCGCGATCCGCACCGGCGCGGCCGACTTCATCCTGCCGGTCGCTGATATTCCGCAAAAGCTGATCGACCTGTGGGACAACGCCAAGCGCATCCAGCTGCCGATTCCCGGCAATCTCGAGGCGGTGAACGAACACGCGCCGTTACCGCCCGAGCAGGAAGCCGAGAACGAGGCCGCCCTGCAAGAGGTGATCGGCTCGCTGCTGATGCGCACCGGCCACGATTTCCGCCATTACAAGCGCGCCACCGTGCTGCGCCGGATCGAGCGCCGGATGCAGGTCAAGCAGTCGCCGACGCTGCCGGCCTACCGCGACCTGCTGCTCCACGACGCCACGGAGAACAAGGCCTTGCTCGACGATATGCTGATTGGCGTCACCAATTTCTTCCGCGACCGCGAAGCATTCGAGTCGCTCGAGCGCGACATCATGCCCGAGCTGTTCAAGGACCGCGGCGTCGGCGACGAGGTGCGGGCCTGGGTCGCGGCCTGCGCCACCGGCGAGGAAGCCTATTCGCTGGCGATGCTGATGGCCGAGCAGGCGGCCCTGATGGAAAAAGCGCCGGCCTTCCAGGTGTTCGCATCCGACATCGATGAAGAAGCGATCCACACCGCGCGCAGCGGCAATTATCCGAGTTCGATCATCACCGACGTGGCGCCGACGCGCTTGCGCCAGTATTTCAAGCGCGAAGACGAGCGCTACCAGATTCGCAAGACCTTGCGCGACCGCATCCTGTTTGCCTCGCACAACCTGCTGCGCGATCCGCCGTTCTCGCGCCTCGACCTGATCTCGTGCCGCAACCTGCTGATCTACCTGAACCGCGACATGCAGGTGCGTGTGTTGCAGACCTTCCATTTCGCGCTCAGGGCCGGCGGCTACCTGTTCCTGGGCTCGTCCGAGTCGGCCGAGTCGGTGGCCGAGTATTTCATTCCGGTCGATAAGAAGAACCGCATCTACCGCGCCCGTACCGACGGGCGCCAGGCGCATCACGACAATCCGTCGTCGGCCCTTTATGGCGTGCGCCTGCCCGAGATCAGCCGGCCCAAGCCGCCCGGCAAGCGCACCGCCACCTATGCCGAGATGCACCACCGCGCGCTGGCGCGGTTTGCGCCGCCTTCGGTGGTGGTCGACCGCGAGGGCAACCTAGTGCACGTCGCCGAACAGGCCGGCAGATACCTGCGGATGGCCGCCGGCGAACCGTCGCGCAGCCTGCTGGCGCTGGTGCTGCCCGAATTGCGCATGGAGCTGCGCTCGGCCATGTACCAGGTGGCGCAGAACGGCGGCAGCGTCGCCTGCCAGCCGGTCGACCTGAGCGAAGACCCGTCGCTGGGGACGGTCGCCGCGACGGTGCGCGCCTTCCGCGACGAAGAGGCCGAGGCCGACTACCTGCTGGTGCTGTTCAAGCGCGTGGAAGAGGCGGACGGCGCGGTGGTGGCGCCGCGCCCGAGCGGCGGCCATGACGTGGTGCTGTCGCAGCTCGAGGCCGAGCTGCAGCGCAAGCGCGAGCAGCTGCAAGAGACGATCGAGTATTCCGAGATCTCGACCGAAGAGCTGCGCGCCTCCAACGAAGAATTGCAGGCCATCAATGAAGAGCTGCGCTCGGCCACCGAAGAACTGGAAACCAGCAAGGAAGAGCTGCAGTCGGTCAATGAAGAGCTGGTGACGGTCAATTACGAGCTCAAGGTCAAGGTCGAGGAGACCGGCAAGGCCAATGACGACCTGAACAACCTGATCGCGTCGACCGACATCGCCACCATCTTCGTCGACAGCGGCCTGCGCATCAAGCGCTTCACGCCGCGCGCGGCCGACCTGTTCTCGATCATCGCGACCGATGTCGGCCGCTCGCTGCTCGACCTGACCCACAAGCTCGACTACGACCAGCTGGCGGAAGACGTCAGCGCCACCTTCGAGACCTTGCGCCCGGTCGAGCGCGAGGTACGCAGCCACGATGGACGCTATTACATCGTGCGCCTGCTGCCCTACCGTACCAACGAAGACCGCATCGAAGGCGCGGTGATGATCTACTTCGACATCACGGCGCGCCGCCAGGCCGAGGAGCAGGCGCGCGCCAGCGAGGCGCGCATGCGGATGGTGGCCGAAAGCGCCAGGGACTACGCCATCGTCACGCTCGATGAGGAAGGGCGCGTCACCAGCTGGAACAAGGGCGCCGAAACACTGTTCGGCTATACCGCTGACGAGATGCACGGCCGTACGCTCGAGCCGCTGTTCCTGCCCGACGACGTGGCGGCCGGCGTGCCGCAGGACGAACTGCGCCGCGCCCTCGAGGACGGCCGGGCCGAGGACGAGCGCTGGCACCTGCGCAAGGACGGCAGCCGCTTCTATTGCAGCGGCGTCACCACCCCCCTTCGCAATGGCGACTTTTATGGCTACGCAAAGATCGCGCGCGACGAAACCGAGCGCGAGCGACAGGGCAAGGAACGTGAACAGGCCCTGAACCACGAGCAGTCGGTGCGCTGCGACGCCGAAAGCGCGGCGGCGCTCAAGGACGAATTCCTGGCGGTGATGTCGCATGAGCTGCGCCATCCGCTGAACATGATCCACATTAACGTCGAGCTGCTCTCGCGCATGCCCGAACTGCGCCAGTCGCAGAAATTCATGCGCGCCGCATCGATCATCCGCAGCTCGGTCATGAGCCAGGCCAAGATCATCGACGACCTGATGGACATGTCGCGGGTGCGCACCGGAAAACTGACGCTGACCATGGCACCGGTCGTGCTCGATGTGCTGCTGCAAGACCTGGTCGAGGCGGCGCGCAACGATCCGGCGGCCGGCGGTATCGAGATCGTCTTTTCCGGTGGCGCCGATGGCTTGCCGGTGCTGGCCGACGTGGTGCGCATCGAACAGGTGGTGATGAACCTGCTCAGCAACGCCATCAAGTTCACCCCGAGCGGCGGACACATCGACGTCCACCTGGCGCACGAGGGCGAATCGGTGCGGATCGACGTGCGCGACTCGGGCCAGGGCATTGCGCCATCCTTCCTGCCGCACGTATTCGATATGTATGGCCAGAGCATGGCCGTGACCACGCGCTCCAAGGGCGGCCTGGGCATCGGGCTGGCGCTGGTGCGCGAGATCGTGGCCCTGCATGGCGGCCGCGTCGAGGCCAGCTCGGAAGGCGAGGGCAAGGGTGCATGCTTCTCGGTGTGGCTGCCGCTGTTCGACAACAAGGCCCTGCCAGGCGGCGGCGGCGATGGTGGCGCGGACGACCTGTGCGGCTTGCGCATCCTGGTGGTCGACGACATGGAAGACATGCTGATGGTGTTCAAGTCGCTGCTCGAGATGAGCGGCGCCATCGTGTTCGAGGCCACCAGCGCCAAGGCCGGGCTGGCCATCCTCGAGCAGCACGACGTCGATCTCTTGATCTCGGATATCTCCATGCCCGAGATCGACGGCTACGAATTCCTGCGCATGGTTCGCGCCGTGCCGAAGCTCGCGCACCTGCCGGCGATCGCGATCACCGGCATGCGGCGCGATGCCGATATCGCGCGCGCGCGGGCGGCGGGCTTCTCGGCCCACCTGGGCAAGCCGATGTCGGTCGAGCGCCTCAATGCGGTCGTGCATGACCTGATGCCGCGCAAGAAATAGCGCGTCGTGTGCCGTCCACGCGCCGGCGCTTGCGCCGGGCGCTGGCCGCTCAGGCGCCGGCCAGTTCGCTGGCCAGTTCGTCGAACTTGACCGGCTTGACCAGGTGGGCGTCGAAGCCCGCCTGCAGCGCATCCCTGCGGTCGCTCGGCTGGCTATAGCCGGTCAGGGCGATCAGGCGCATCGGCCGCGTGGCGGCATCGGCGCGCAGGCGCGCCGCGACCTGGTAGCCGTCCAGGCCGGGCAGGCCGATGTCCAGGATCGCCACCTCGGGCCTGGCCTCGTGCGCAAGCGCCAGGCCGTCGATGCCGTTGTCCGCTTCCAGCACGCGGTAGCCTGACGCCGCCAGGTGCGCCGCCAGCATGCGGCGCGCATCCTCGTTGTCCTCGACCAGCAGCACCGTGGCGGGCGCGGCCCGTGTCGCGCCGGTCGGCGCCGCCGCGATGGCCGGCGCCGGGTCCGCGCCGTGTTGCAGCAGCGGCAGGCGCAGGATGAACGTGCTGCCATGGCCGACGCCGGCGCTCTCGGCATCGATCGTTCCTCCGTGCAGCGTGACCAGGCTGCGCACCAGCGACAGGCCGATCCCCAGCCCCCTTTGGCGCGGTCGAGCGACACCTGGCCTTGCACGAAGATGTCGAACAGGCGCGGCATGAGCTCGGGCGCGATGCCGACGCCGTCGTCACGCACCGTCAGCAGCGCCACGCCCGCCCTGGCCTCGAGCGCGATGTCGATCGCGCCGCCCGGCGGCGTGTACTTGAGCGCGTTGGTGACCAGGTTGCTCACCACCTGCTCGATGCGGGTACGGTCGGCACGCACCCAGGCCGGCGCGAGGCGGGTCGTCAGCGCATGGTCGACGCGGCCGGCCACGCGCAGCGCGGCGACCGTCGCCTCGACCACCTTGGACAGCTCGACCGGCTCCATCTCGATCTTGACCTTGCCGCGCGCCAAACGCGCCAGGTCGAGCAGGTCGTCGACGATGCGCGTCAGGTGGCGGCTCTGGCGCAGCAGGATGTCCTGGGCCTGGCTTTTCAGCGCCGGTGCCGGATTGTCCATGCGCAGCAGCTGGACCGCGCCGACGATGCCGCTCAGCGGATTGCGCAGCTCATGGCTGAGCATGGCGAGGAAATCGTCGCGGATGCGCACCTGCTGCTCGGCCAGCGCGCGCGCCTCCTGTTCGCGCTGCAGCAGGGCCGAGCGTTCGCTTTCGGCCTCGGCCAGCTTGTGGCCGGCTTCGCCGATGCAGCGTTGCAGGTGGTCGAATTCGGCGATGCCGGTGCGCGGCTGCAGCGGCAGCTTGCCGTGGCCGAGGGCGGTCGCGCTTGCGGCCGCGCTATCGGTCGCATTCACCAGGCGCCGTCCGAACAGCGCGGCGGCGCCGGCCGCCACCAGCAGGGCAGCCAGCATGCCGCACGCCACCAGCATGACGGCGCGCTGCGCGGTGCCGTCGATCTCGGCGGCCGGCACGCTGACGGTGACGATCCAGCCCGACCGCGGCGAGCGGGTGAAGGCATGGTAGCTGTCCACGCCCCTGCGCGTGTCGAAGCGCACCAGGCCATGCTGGCGGCCGGCGGTGGCCTGCATCAGGCGCGGGTTGGCGGCGCTGCCCAGCCGCGCCGGTTCGCCCGCGTGCGATGACATGGCCTTCGCGGTCGATCACGGACAGCTTCCAGCTGCCCGGCACGGCGCGCCTGGCGATCACCCTGGAAAAGTAATCCGGCGAGAATACCGAGCCGAGCACATAACGGCGGCCCTCGTCGATCGGCACCGGGATGTTGATGGTGGTGACGGGGATCTGCTGCACCGCGCCCTTGATCAGGCCCGAGACCACGGTCCGGCCGCTCTCGATGACCTGGCGGGTGCGGACGCGCACGTAGTCGGGCGGCGGGGGCAGCCTGGCGCCGAGCGGCACCACGGTGTTGATCAGCTGCTGGCCGCTGCCAGGAACAGGATGGTGCGACCGCGGTCGCCGCGGTCGGCGGTGCGTGCATGGCGGTAGAAACTGCGCATGTCGCCATTGGCCAGGTGCGGCGACAGCGCCAGCACGCGCAGGGCGGCCTCGGCGCTGCCCAGTTCGTTGTCCACCAGCAGGGCGGTGGCGTCGGCGGCTTCCTTCATGGCGTGCAGGGCCGCGTCGCGCTCGGAGCGCAGCAGGGTTTCCAGCGCCACGGCGGCGAAGATGGCGATCGGCAGCACGATGGCGCCGCTCATGAGCAGGAGATAGGCACGAATTTTCATGACTATATGGTTATGCCAATGTGGCGGCCGGATCGGCGCATTGCGTCGATCGCTGCCGCCCGCGGCGCTGGCGCCGGCGCCGGTCGGGCCCGGCCAGTTCGAAACAGGAGCCGCCGCGTGGCGCCCTGCGGTGGCGCGCGGGCTTTCGCGTCCGGCGTCGGCGCCCGGACCGACAAGCGCGAGTAGCGTCTATTCGACGGCGCGCCGCAGCTCGCCGGTGCGGTCCAGCACGTAGTGATCGAGGTCGCGCGCCAGCAGCAGCTGGCCGCTGTACTGGGCGCGCGCCTCGTCCTCGAGCAGCGACAGCGGCAGCGGCCCGCCTTCCTGGTAGCGTGGGCTGAAGTGGGTCAGCACCAGGTTGCGCACCCCGGCCTGCTGTGCAAAAAGGCCGATCCGCATGGCCGAACTGTGCCGGGGACCGGGACCGATCTTCTGCAGGACCTCCTCGGTATAGGTTGCCTCGTGCACCAGCACGTCGGCGCCATGCGCGCTGGTGGACAGCAGGTCGGGGCGGTCGTTGTCGCCCGCCACCACGATGCGGCGCGCACGGCGCGGCGGCAGCAGATAGTCATGCGCCCTGACGGCGCGCCCATCGGGCAACACCACGTCGCGGCCCTGCTGGATCTCGCCCCATAGTGCCGACGAGGGAACGCCATCCGCCCGCAGTTTATCCGTATCGAGCCGGCGCTCGATCGCGGCCTCCGTGAACCCATAGGCCCAGGACGGTATGCGGTGGGACAGGGCTGCGGCGTCCACCGCGAACTCGGGCAGCAAAGGCCCCTGCGCCAGGGCGTCCGGCGTGCACCAGGCCAGCGGGTAGGGCAAGTTCAATTCGCTGGCCTGCATGATGCATTCCATCATGGCGCGCAGCGGCGGCGGACCGACGATCGTCAAGGGTTCGCTGCGGCCCAGCAGGCCGGCGCTGGCCAAGAGGCCGGGCAGGCCGTAGCAGTGGTCGCCATGCATATGGGTGATGAACACGGCGCGCAGGCTCATCACCGATAACGGGGTGCGCAGGATGCGGTGCTGCGTGCCTTCGGCGCAATCGACCAGCACCCACGAGCGCGCGCCGCGCAGGCGCAGCGCCAGGCCGGACATATTGCGTTGCCGGGTCGGCGTGCCGGACGACGTGCCCAGGAAGATGAGTTCCATGAAGTGTACTGGCGGGATGACGAACCCCATTATCCGGCAACACCGCCCTGGGCGTCGCGCAGCCAGAACCCGGTGTGCACCACGTGTCGTGCGAGGCGGGAACGCCGCCAGCCGGGCGACCATGCCCCGTTGAACCACGAGAACGACATGCACTGTGACGCCATTCTTGACGCGCCCGCGGCGGGCGACGCCACCGCCCAGGTACTCGATTCGATCGATGGCGCTGCCGGCTGTCGAACCGCCTAGTGCCGGGCTGGCGCCAGGCCGAACAGCAGCGAGCGGTGCGCGCCGACGCCGGCCATCGCGCCATCCGCCACGGCGAGCGCGACCGAGCTGGCCGCGCGCATGGCGTCGCCGCCGGCGAAGACGCCCGGCACCGAGGTCTGGCGGCCCTCGTCGGTGCGGATATAGGGGCCCATGGGGCCGTCCTCGAAGGCGCAACCGAGTCGCTGCGCGATCGGACTGGCCATGTGCAGGCGGCCGAAGGTGAACAGTCCGGCCATCGCTTCGTGCCGGCCGTCGGCCAGGACCACCGTGGCATGGTCGGCCAGGCGCGCGACCGGCGTTTCGTCGACCTGCACGCCGCGCTGCGCCAGATCGGCCCGTTGCGCCGCGTCGAGCGGGCATACGCCATTGGTGAACAAGGTTACCTGGCCCCAGTGCGGCAGCATTTGCGCCTGGTGGACGGACAGCGGGCCGCTGGCCAGCACGCCGATCCGGCCTTCGTTCAATTCATAGCCATGGCAATACGGACAATGGAATACGCTCTGGCCCCAGCGCTCGGCCAGGCCGTCGATCGGCGGCAGCTCGTCGCGCACGCCGGTGGCCAGCACCAGGCGTTTGCCGCGCACGCTGCTTCGGTCACCGAGTTCGACCACGAAGCCGTCGGCATCAGGCCGGGCGTCCTGCGCCAGCCCGTCATGCCAAGCCACGTTCGGATAGGCGGCGACGTTGACGCGGCCCTGGCCTGCGATGGCGGCCGCCGGCTGGCCGTCGCGCGTCAGGAACCCGTGCGAATCGCTGGCAAAGCGGTTGCGGCGCTGGCCGGCGTCCACCACCAGTATCTTGCGCCGCGCGCGCGCCAGTTGCAGGGCGGCCGACAGCCCGGCATAGCTGCCGCCGATGACGATGGCGTCGAATTCAGTCGGGTTGGTGTTCATGGTCGGGCCTTCGGTGTGGATGGTTGTCGTAGCTGCGATTGAAATCGCGCGACAGGTCGGCCAGCGTCACGTCGCCAAGGCGTTTCACCAGCAGCGCCTCGGCTTCCTGGAAAGCGTCCGCCAGCGAGGCGTTGACCACCTGCTCGACCAGGCAGGCGCTGTGCTCGTTGCGGTTGCCCATCGCGAACACCGTGGGGGCGCCGACCGCGTCGTAGACGTCGCGCAGGGTGACCCGGGCCAGGTCGCAGGTGATCGACCAGCCGCCGCCATGGCCGCGCTCCGAACTGATATAGCCGCGCTCGCGCAGGCCCGCCAGCACGCGCCGCACCAGTACCGGATTGGTGTCGAGCATGGCGGCCATCTGCTCCGAGGTCATCGGGCGGTCGCTGTGGGCCAGGTGCAGCAGCACGTGGAGGACGGAAGAAAGTTTGCTGTCGCGTTTCATGTAACTAATGATAGTACAAAAAACCGCGACGGTGTGCCGTTTATCAGCGTTCGGTGCGCGGTTGCTCGACCGCGCCGGTCTTCGGCGGCAGTTTCAAGGTCGGCAGGTACCACCACATATAGGTGCTCACGCAGGCGCCGATCACGATCATCATGAGCAGGATCGCGACGCTATTGAAATGCCGGGTCGACCAGGCCATCGAGCCCCACAGCATGACGGTGGCGACGATCTTGCCTTTCAGTGGAATGCCGTGCCCGGCCTCGAAGTTGGCGAGGTATTTCCCGAACACGGGATGCCGGAGCAGCCAGCGGTGCAGGCGTTCGGAGCCGCGCGCGAAGCAGGCCGAGGCCAGCAACAGGAAGGGCGTGGTCGGCAGCAGGGGCAGGAAGATGCCGAGGATGCCCAGCAGGACAGCCAGTACCCCGGCCACGTTATAGAACAGTTTCATGCCGCCACTCTAGCACCCAGCGCGCGAGCATAGGTGCAACAGCCTGTCGTCGCTCCAATGAGGCAAATGCACTTCATAGTAAAGTGCAACTTTTAGTTCATTTTTGCAACTAATATTTGCAAAATGGGTATAATGCTCGATGCAACGGTGGGCGCATCTGTTCGGCAGCGGCATCGATCGTTGAACGCCCGACCATGCTTTTCTCCTGCTGCCCGATTGTCGCCTGGCGCGTGCCGGCCATCGTCTTCCATGCCTTATTCCACATCGTCCAATCCCTTCGCGGCCAGGTTCGGCGGCTATTTCCACCGGCGCGTGTTGCGCCAGTTCGCGCTCTATCTGGCACTGATGCTGGCCCTCGTCTGGGGCGGGGTGGCGGTGGAGCAGGCGCGCTTCGCCGCGCTGGCCGCAAGCGGCGGCAAGGCCAATGTGCAGAACCTGTCGCGCGCCTTCTCCGAAGAGGTCAAGGCGACGGTAGCACTGGTCGACCTGTCGCTGATCCAGCTGCGCGGTACCTGGCAGCGCGACCCGGCCGATTTCGCCCGCAGCGTGAACGAGCATGCGCGCCACCTGCGGGTGCCGATGCACATCACTGTCACCGATGCCGAAGGCCGGCTGCTGTACACCGACGCCGCGGTGGGGGGGGCCGCGGCGCCGCAGGGATTGTCCCTGGGCGACCTGCGCCAGTTCGCCATCCACCGCGAGCACGGCGGCGACCGTCTTTTCGTCAGCCGCCCGGAGCGCAACCGTCTCTCGCGGCAGTGGATGGTCCAGTTCACGCGCCCGATCCGCACTCCCGACGGCGGCCTGGCCGGCGTGATCGCGGCGGCCGTCCAGCCGGACTACTTCCTGCGCTTCTACGACAGCATCGATCTCGGTCCGGATGCCGCCGTCAGCCTGATGCGGCTGGATGCGACCGTGATCGCGCGCAGCTCGCGCGTGGATGGCAACCGCCACATGGGTACGACGGTTCCCGGCGCCCCGCAGTTGCTGGGCGGGGGCGCCAGCGGCGCCTTCCGCAAGGCGAGCCGCCTGGACGGCATCGAGCGCTTCTATGCCTGGCACAAGCTGCCCGAATATGGCCTGGTGGTCACGGTCGGGCAGGCGGTGCGCGACGCCGAGGCGCGCTTCGCCCAGCAGCGCGAAGTGATGCGCAGCGCGGGCCTGGTCGTGTCGCTCGGACTGGCCATGCTGGGCTGGGCCGCAATCGGCGCGGCCGAGCGCCGCCGGCGTGCACTGAAGGCGCTGGCCGCGGCCGAGGCGCGCTGGAAGATGGCGCTGAACGCGGCCGGGGACGGCGTGTGGGACAGCGACGTGCGCACCGGCCTGGTGACGCTGTCGCCGAACGCCCAGCGCATCCTGGACAGCGAGCACACGGTCGTGTCCTGGTTGGGCGCCGACAGCCTGGCCGGCCTGGTGCATCCTGACGAACTGCCGGCGGTGCGCGCGGCCCTGCGCGCCCACGTCGACGGCCACACTGCCGACTACGCGATGGAACACCGGCTGCGCACGCGCGACGGCGGCTGGCGCTGGATCGAGGCGCGCGGCACCGTCACCGAACGGAGCGAGCGCGGCGAGCCGCTGCGCATGGTCGGCACCTTCTCGAACATCGACACGCGCAAGCAGGAGGAGCAGCGCATGCGGCGCATGGCGCACGAGGATGCGCTCACCGGCTTGCCGAACCGCGTGCTGCTGCACGACCGCATGCGCCAGGCGATCCTGAGCGCCGATCGCGAGGGCCACAAGGTCGGCCTGGTCTATTTTGACCTGGACAATTTCAAGCCGGTCAACGACACCCACGGCCACGCGGTGGGCGACCGCCTGCTGCGCATGGTGGCGCAGCGGGTGCGCGCGGCGCTGCGCGAATCGGACACGCTGGCGCGGGTCGGCGGCGACGAATTCGCGGTGCTGCTGCCGCGCTGCCAGCAACCGCAGGACGCCGAGCGGGTGGCGGCCACCATCCTGGCGCGGCTCGAAGAACCCTTCGACGACGGCGAGCGTATCCTGCGCGTCTCGGGCAGCCTGGGTTACGCGCTGTATCCGGACTGCGGCGCGGGCGACGGCAATGCCGCCGCGGCCGCCGAAGCATTGCTGCACTGCGCCGACCTGGCGATGTACGACGCCAAGGCGCATGGGCGTAATCGCATTTCGGGCAGTTACCGCACGCGCGTCAATTAAACCCGCGCGTGTCCAGCGCCATTCCGCTGGCCGGCTGGGTTGGCATGCGCGACAGGCTGATATGCAGTTGCTGGCGCGGCACGCGGTAGCGCGCCTCGCTGGCCAGCAGATGCAGCGCCGATTTCACCAGTTCCACCGTGGCCGGCTCGCCCGGGCAGCGGTGTCCGTTCAGGTAGTCGCCCGCGCCTTGCGCCACCAGGCTGTGGCCGTCGTCGCGCCAGGCGGCGAAGCGCTCGGGATCGAAACGCCGAGGGGCCGGCCACAGTTCGGGATGGTGATTGGTGCCGTACAGGTCGAGCAGCACCCAGTCGCCTTGCGCGAACCGCAATCCCTTCCATTCGAAGTCGCCGGTCGCGCGGCCACCCACGGCAGGGAAGAACGGGTAGTAGCGCCGCACCTCTTGCGCGAACATCGTCAGCACCGCATCGTCTCCCGTGGCCAGGCGCTCGCGCCATTCGGGAAACTGGTGCATCGCCAGCGCGCCGAACACGATGAAGCGCGCCACCGCCACCGTCGGCCGCAGCAGGTTGATCAACTCGACCGCCGCGACCTTCGTCTCCAGCAGGCGGCCAGCGTGGTCGCGGTGCTGCGCGATCACGGCCAGCGCACTGCCGGGATCGATCTGGTGGCGGCCGCCACGCACCGCGTCGATCAGCGACCGCGCCCAGCGCTCGCAACGCTGGCGCAGCAGTTGCGCGCGCAGGTTGCGCGGCCCGAAGCTGCCGGCGGCATCGACCATCGCCGCCAGTTCCTCGGTGCGCCGTTTAAGTTCACCCGACGCCAGCGGCACGCCGGCCCAGCGGCAGGCGGCATCGGCCAGCGCAGCCTCGGCCTCGCGCAGCAGCACCACGTCGTGCCGCGCGGGCCAGGCGGCGAAGCGCGCGCGCCAGGCTTGCGCGAGACAGGCGACCAGGCGCGCCTGGTAATCCGGCGTGAGCAGCGACATCATGAGCGCCTTGCGGTGCCGGTGCGCGGCGCCGTCGAGCGTCTCGGTGCTGCCGAAGTCCTGCAGCAGCATCAGGACCGTCGGTGGAATGGCGCGCCGCCGTGTGAAGCGGTCGGGCGTGTAGAACAGGCGCGCGGCCTCGGCGCCACGCATGCAGACCGCCTGGCGCAGCATGATGCGGGTCGTGAAGATGTCGCTGCCGAGCCGCTCGCAGCGGCGCGGAATGAAACGGTAGCCTTCGGCGAGCAGGGCCAGCGCGTTGTCGATGCCGCCGGTGCCGGGCACGGCGCGATGTACGGGAATGGACTGGTCCGCCATTGCGGCAGTGCGGTCGTGCTCGATGGTCACGGTCTGCTCCAGGAAGCGTCGTACGCGCCAATCTAGCAGTCTGCGCCGGACGGCGGCGCGCAGGTCGGGGTGCAGTCTGTCAGGGATGCGCGCCGATATCGGGTTCGACCAGGGCCGGCACCACCGGCGCCCTGTGCCGCGGCAGGTAGATGGTGACCGTGGTGCCGGCGCCGGGCGTGCTGTCCAGGCGGATCTGGCCGCCGCTCTGGCGCACGAAGCCGTGCGCCATCGACAGCCCGAGCCCGGTGCCCTTGCCTTCGGGCTTGGTGGTAAAGAACGGTTCGAAGGCGTGCTCCATCACTTCCGGCGGCATGCCGTGGCCGTCGTCGGCGATCGTGATGACGACATAGTCGCCGGGCGCGGGCTCGCCTTCGAGCTGGGCGGCGTCGGGGGAAACGGTGAGGTTGGCCAGCTTGAGCGCGATGCGCCCGCTGCCTTCCATCGCGTCGCGCGCGTTGATTACCAGGTTCAGCAGCACGTGTTCGAGCTGGTTCGGGTCGACCAGGGTAGGCCACAGCTGTGGCGGGGCGCTACGCTCGAGCACGATGTCGTCGCCAGCGGCGCGCTGCAGCAGGCTGTCGCTGCGCTCGAGCAGCTGGGCCACGTCGACCACGCTCGGATGCAGCGGCTGGCGGCGGGCAAACGCGAGCAGCTGGCCGGCCAGCTTGGCGCCGCGGTCCACCGCATCGAGCACGTTGTGCAGGCGCTTGCGGCTGGGAGGCCCTTCGGCGCGCAACATCAGCTGCACATTGGCGCTGATGATGTGCAGGATGTTGTTGAAATCGTGCGCCACGCCGCCGGTGAGCTTGCCGACCGCCTCCAGCTTCTGGGCCCGCGCCAGCGCCTGGCGCGCCTCGACCAGGCGTTGCTGGCGCTGCTGTTCGCGGGCCTCGGCTTCGCGCCGCGGCGTGATGTCGCGCACGAACACGGTGGCGCCGGCGCCGTCGCTCGCGGGCAGCAGGGCCACCGCCAGCTCCACCGGCACCCGCCGTCCGCTCGCGTGCAGCACGTCGGTCTCGGTCGGCTGTCCGGCCACGGGGCCGGCGGCGCCGCGCGTGAAGGCGTCGAACGTGGTGCGGAAGGCGGCGCGCCGCTCTTCGGGCAGCAGCAGCTCGGCCGGGCTGCCGATCGCCGCCGCCGCATCGAGGCCGAAGATGCGCGTGGCCTGCGCATTCCAGTCGGTGATGCGGCCCTCGCGGTCGATGGCGACGAAGCCGTCATGGGCGGTCTCGAGGATTACCCTGGTGCGGCGCCCGTCGGCCGCGATGCGGTCGTGCGATTCGCGCAGTTCGAGCGTCATCGCCCGCGCCAGCTGCAGCGCGCGGCGGCGCGAACCGGCCAGCAGCCACACCACGAGGCTGACCAGGGCGCCCAGCACGACGCCGGTGGCGGCCACCATCTGCGGCCGGCTGTGGTCGAGCGTGGCTTCGAGGCTGGTGCTGGACGCCATCCTGACGGTCCAGATGCGGCCGGCGATGGCCATGCGGGTGGTGGTGGAAAAGCGCCGTGTCCCGGCGCGGTCGGCGCCGGGCGAGCGGTACAGCAGCGCGGCCTGCGTCATGTGGTCGCCGTCGTAGATCTCGACGTCGAGCTGGGGCGCCGCGATGCCGCCCACGCCGCGCATCAGGTCCTTCATGCGAAATGGCGAATAGATCCAGCCCACCAGCGCCGCGCGGCGTTCCTCGACGTTCTCGAGGGCCAGGCCGCTGCGGTACACCGGCAGGTACATCAGGAAGCCGGCGTCGAGGCTGTCGCCGCCTTCCTGCACCAGCACCACCTTGCCGCTGAGCGCGGCCTGGCCGCTGTCGCGCGCCGCCGCCATGGCCGCGCGCCGCACCGGCTCGCCGTACATGTCGTAGCCGAAGGCGCGCAGGTTGCGCGCATTGAACGGTTCGATGTGCGAGATGGCCGTGCGCGGCGTGCCCGCATCGCCCGGGTTGGCCGGGGCGGCCGGATGGACGCGGTAATCGGGAAAGCCCTCGGCGCGTACCTTCGCCTCGTGCGCGGCGACGGCGCCGGGCGGGATCAGGGTGGCGATCGCCAGCGCCTCGAGGCCGGGAAAGGACTGGTCCAGGCGCAGCACCCGGTAGTACTCGGCGAATTCGGCCCGGCTCAGGTCGACCGAGCCGCGCAGGTAGCCGCGCGCGCCGCGCAGCACCTGCTCATAGACCAGCAGGCGGCGCCCGATGGCGTAGCCCATGTCGCGGGTGCGGTAATCGAAGGCTTCATGCAGCTGCGTCTCGGCATTGCGCTGGGCGCTCGACCAGGCGGCGAAGGTGACCAGCAGGGTCAGCACGAACACCAGCAGCGCCATCAGGAGAGGCGCGTGGCCGGCGACGGGCGCCGGCGGCGGGGCTGGGGTGTGGTTGGCGGTCTGCTGCATGTTCCTTGTGCGTGGCAGCCGAGGCGGCGGGGTTGATCGGATTGACGGGACTACGTAGGATACGCACCCTTGGATTGACAGGGCGCACGCGACTTTGCGCCTTTGTTAATAAATCTTGTCAGCCGGGCACGGTGGATGCTCTTTGTCGAATGAAATATTCTAATCTGAAATGTTGCGCCAGGCAGTCCAGGGCGGGATGGGTGCCTTGCGCTTGCCGTCGCTGAAACGCCATTGGCCGCCGAGCGTCGTGGCCGCCCTGTGCGTACTGGCGCTCCTGCTGGCCATGCTGGCGCCATTGCGGGGCGCGAGCCATGTGCTGCTGCTGGCCTTTCCGTCCACGGCCCAGGGCCAGCTGGCGCTGCCGTCCGAGATTCGCCTGACCCGTGGCGTGCGGGACGTGCTGCTGCTGAGGAACGATAGCCGCGTTCCGGTGGTGTTCGGCCCGCTCAAGATCGCGCCCGGCCGCGAGCTGCGCCTGCCGTTCGGCGAAACCGGCATCTACACCTATGCCTGTCCGCCGGTGGTGGGCAAGATGGTGCGGGTGAGGGTGGTCGACGCGCCTGGCCCCGGCTGGGGCCGGCTGCGCTGGCGCCTGGACAATGCGCGCCAGTGGGTGCGCTACCTGCCGCTGAGGGCGCCGGACGAATGAAAAAGCCCTGGGTCGACCGCAATCGTACACCCGCGATGGTGCCGATTCTGTCATCATGGGACCCATGTCGACGATTTCCATGCCACTGTTCCCGCTCAGTACGGTGCTGTTTCCGGACGGGGTGTTGCCGCTGCAGGTGTTCGAGGTGCGCTATCTCGACATGGTCAGCCGCTGCATCCTCGAAGGCACGCCGTTCGGCGTGGTGCTGTTGACGCATGGCCACGAGGTACGCAAGCCCGATGCCGAGCAGGAGCGTTTTGTTGCCGCTGGCACGATTGCGTCGGTCACCGAGACCACCACCGAGTCGCCGGGCCTGCTGCAGGTGCTGTGCCGCGGCGGCGCGCGCTTTTCGGTCGTCACGGCCGAGCAGCGCGTCAATGGCTTGTGGATGGCCGAGGCGCAACTGGTCGAAGATGACCGCACGGTCGGCATCCCCTCCGAGCTCCAGGGCGCGTCCGACGCGCTCGACCGGGTGTTGAACTCACTGCACGACGTACCCCAGCACCGCTGGCCGGTGCAGCCGCCGTTCCGGCTCGACGACTGCGGCTGGGTCGCCAACCGCTGGTGCGAGCTGCTGCCGCTGCCGAACCAGCAAAAGCATCATATGTTAATGCTTGACAACCCCGTGATCCGGCTCGAATTGCTGCATGACGTGCTGGATGAACATGGCTTGATCACTTCCTAGCCACGATTTCAGGGGCCGCCATGACATTCTCGGACGATCTTCTCATCGGGTATATCAACGGCGAACTCGCCGAACCGGCGCGCATGGCGGTCGAACGGGCGATGCGCGCCGATCCGGTGCTGGCCGCGCGCATTGCCCATCACCGGGCCGAACTGCAGCTCGAGGGCAATACTCGCAATACCCGCAATGGCCGCATCAGCCGCATCGGCGTCTCGGCCAACGGCCACGACGGTAACGGCCATGCCCATGCCAGCGCATCCCCCTGCGGCGCCAAGGTCGTGCAGCTCAACAGCCTGCGGCCCGGCCGCACGGTGCCGCCGCCACAGGTCGCCTACAGCAACTGGTGCCGCCGCCACTGGGTGGCGGTCGGCGCGGCGCTGCTGGCGGGGGCCGGCCTGGGCGCCTTCGGCTGGCACAGCCTGGCGCAAGCGCCGGGCCTGGCCACCCTCGACCAAGACAAAGGCGCCCTGGTGGCGCGCGGCCCGCTGGTGGCGGCGCTGGACGGCCAGCTGGCCAGTCCCGGGCCGTCCGCCGGCGGGGTGCGCATCGGCGTCACCTTCGCGGCCAAGGCTGGCGGCTATTGCCGCAGCTTCGTGGTCGACACTACCGCAGGGCTGGCTTGCCTGAAGGGCGGGCGCTGGACGATCCCGGTGCTGGCCCAGGACGCTGCCGGCGCCGCCTGGGTCGACGGCAGCCAGCCGCCGCCCGCCGTGCGCGAGGCGATCGACGCCCGCATCGCCGGCGCCGTGCTCGATCCGGTGGCCGAGCGTGCGGCCCAGCAGCGCGGCTGGACGCGGTGAGCCAATCGCCCGCCAAACCCGAACATGCTGCGTTGCGGCAGGGATGCGCTTTCTTTTGGTAAACTGTCTGAAAACAGGCCGGCATATACATGGGTGGCGATTTCGGGTATCGTGTCACCCGCTAAAAGTGTCTCTACGTCCGCTTTATACGGTTTGCCGGCCGGCTTGTCGCCGGGATGTCCCGCCCGCCAGCTTAATTCCCCGGTCCCCTGCCTGCCATGCGCGCCGGAGCCCGGTTCCCGTTCCGCCCTTCGCTGCGCGTCCGTCGACCCGCGACGGGGAGAACATGCCCGATCGTAGAGCTGAACGAATGAATGCAATTAAAAACTATGTCTGATTCTCCGAGCAATATCGCGAACAACAACGACGCCGCCGTGCCGAACGCCGTACCTGCCGCGCCAGCCGCAGCCACGGCGCCGGCCGTCGCCGTGGCGCCCACGGTACGCTTCGCCGATTTCGGCCTGGCGCCGGAAATCCTGCGCGCGCTCTCGGACCAGGGCTACGTCCACCCGACCCCGATCCAGGCCCAGGCGATCCCGGTGGTGCTGCAGGGCCGCGACGTCATGGGCGCGGCCCAGACCGGCACCGGCAAGACCGCCGGTTTCTCGCTGCCGATCCTGCAACTCCTGATGCCGCACGCGAACGCCAGCATGTCGCCGGCGCGCCATCCGGTGCGCGCCCTGGTGCTGGTGCCGACCCGCGAACTGGCGGTGCAGGTGGCCGACAACGTCAAGGCCTACGCTCGCCACACGCCGCTGCGCGCGACCGTCGTGTTCGGCGGCATGGACATGAAGCCGCAGACCGAGATCCTGCGCCGCGGCGTCGAGATCGTGATCGCGACCCCGGGCCGCCTGCTGGACCACATCGAACAAAAGAACGTCAGCCTGGGCCAGGTGCAGATGCTGGTCATGGACGAGGCCGACCGCATGCTCGACATGGGCTTCCTGCCCGACCTGCAACGCATCATCAACCTGCTGCCGAAACAGCGCCAGAACCTGATGTTCTCGGCCACCTTCTCGCCCGAGATCAAGAAGCTGGCCAATACCTTCCTGAACAACCCGCTGACGATCGAGGTCGCACGCAGCAACGCGACCGCCGAAAAAGTCACGCAAGTCGTCTACAAGGTCGACGAAGAGGCCAAGCGCGACGTGGTCGAACACCTGATCCGCTCGCGCGACATGAAGCAGGTGATCATCTTCTCGAACACCAAGATCGGCGCCTCGCGCCTGTCGAGCCACCTCGAGAAGCGCGGCATCAAGGCCTCGGCGATCCACGGCGACAAGACCCAGCAGGAACGCATGGCGGCGCTCGACGCCTTCAAGAACGGCACGGTCGAAGTGCTGGTGGCGACCGACGTCGCCGCGCGCGGCCTCGACATCTCGGACCTGCCGGCGGTGATCAACTACGACCTGCCGTACAACGCCGAAGACTACGTGCACCGCATCGGCCGCACCGGCCGCGCCGGCGCCTCGGGCGATGCGTTGTCGGTGTACTCGGACAAGGACGAGCGCCTGCTGCTCGACATCGAGAAGCTGATCAAGCAGTCCATCACGCGCGGCACGCTCGAAGGTTTCGTGGCGCCGGGTAGCCGCGGGCGCGAAGGCGGCCGCGAGTTCGGTCGTGAAGGTGGCCGCGAAGGCAGTCGCGACTTCGGCGCGCGCGAGGGTGGCCGTGATGGCGGCCGTGACTACGCGTCGCGCGATGGCGAACGCGGCGCCCGCCGCGGCGACGGCGCACCACGCGCACCGCGGTCCGGACTGGGTCCGGGCGCCCGTCGCGAAAAAATCGATCCGTGGTTCCTCAAGCCCTACGAGCCGACCAGCAGCCCACGCAAGGATGCCGACCTGGCGCCGAGCTCACCGTCCAAGCCGGGCAAGCAGAAGCTGGCTTTCCTGCTCGGTGGTGGGCCGAAACCGCAGGCCTGATCGGCAGAGCGCAAGCACCTCGTCAGCGTAGATGCCTCGTTAACGAGAATGACCTCCAAGCGAGGATGACCCCTAAGCGAGGATGACCCTTAAGCGTAAGCACGCCGTCCCCGCGTTCGCGGGGACGGCGTGCTTACTTCAGCAATCTGAAGTGCCGTCCCGGGCCCGAACCGCAGGTCGCCGAGGGCGATCGTCGTGATCCAACGGGCCTGCCGACGTCGACCTTCCTCGGCCTGCCCGTCATCCCGGTGGTCTACAGCGATGTGGACGACGCGGTGCATGGACGAAACGCCGCCCATGAGCGTCCGCCCCTCCCGTGCCATGGGGTATTACGCGCCGGCAGCACGGCAGGGCAGCGTTGCTTTTGGCGCTGTTCGCGTTAATTATGCGAACCTTTCCCATTCGCGCCGGTCTCAGCCACTGTCGAGTTAACTCATCAGGTGGCAATGATGCAAGGCTTGGTCTTCGAAGAAGTATTTGCCGCGCTGACCTCCCTGCACCTGCATACCGACGAGGTAGCCAGGCTGTGCGCCTGGATCGCGGCGATTGTCCATCCTGGCGAGTGCCTGCACCTCATCGCCCAGGCGGCGGGCACGCCATGCTGCCCGCATTGCCAGTGTCCCCGTGTCCATCGTTGCGGTGCGGCCAGCGGCCTGCAGCGCTGGCGCTGCCTGGCTTGCCGGCGCAGCTTCAACGCGCTGACGAACACGCCGCTGGCGCGCCTGCGCAAGAAAGCCGCCTGGCTACCGTACCTGCAATGCGTGCTCGATTCGCGCACGGTCCGCGCAGCTGCCGAGCTCGTCGGCGTGCACCGCAGCACCAGTTTCCGCTGGCGCCACCGTTTCGTGCCGGGGGCGGCGCGCAAGCGTCCAGATCGCCTTGAAGGCATGGTCGAGGCGGACGAAACCTATCTGCTCGAATCGCAGAAGGGCTCGCGCCACCTGACGCGTCCCGCGCGGCGGCGCGGCGGCGCAGCCAGGCGGCGCGGCATCAGCCGCAAACACGAGTGCCTGCTCGTTGCACGCGACCGGGGCCGGCAGACACTGGATTTTCACACTGGCCGCGGGCCGGTCAGCGCCGTGAAACTCATCGCCTGCCTGCGGCCGGTGCTGGCGCCGGACGCGGTGTTGATCAGCGATTCGGCGGCCGCTTACCGGGCCTTTGCCGACCATGCCGGGATCGCGCACGAGGCCGTCAATCTGCGCGCCGGGGTCAAGGCCCGGGGCGCGATCCACCTGAATAACGTCAACGGCTGGCATGCTCGCTTCAAGACCTGGATCAAGCGCTTCAATGGCATCGCCAGTCGCTACCTGGTGAACTATTCGGGCTGGCAGCGCTTCCTGGTGACGGCGCTTTGCGTACGCCAGCGCAATTGCTGGTCGCAATCATCCAGTGCGCAAAGTGCCGTCGGAAAGAACTGAATTAACGCGCACAGCGCCTTGCTTTTGGCAGGATTAAAATATTTACATGCAATAATGTTTCCTTTTGGGTTTTGTAGTTGGCTTCGAGAATTTTCTCCCAACACTGATCCGCAGGAGTTGTTTTGCATACCGAACGCCAGGCGGTCGCCGCCGCCCAACATCTGACCTATCGCCCGGATATCGACGGCATGCGCGGCATCGCGGTGCTCGTCGTCGTCCTGTTCCACGCCTTTCCCAGCCTGATCGCCGGCGGCTTCGTCGGTGTCGACATCTTCTTCGTTATCTCCGGCTACCTGATCTCGACCATCCTGATCGGGGAATTCGGCAACAAATCGTTCAGCTACGCGAACTTCTACGCGCGTCGCGCGAGGCGCATCTTCCCGGCCCTGATCCTGGTGATGACGGCAACACTGGCATTCGGCTGGATCGCGCTGTTCCCCGATGAATTCAAGCTGCTCGGCAAGCACGTGGTCGGCGGATCCGCCTTCCTGTCGAATGTCTTCCTGTGGTACGAGGTGGGTTACTTCGACACCGCTGCCGAAACCAAGCCGCTGTTGCACCTGTGGTCGCTGGGCATCGAGGAGCAGTTCTATATCTTCTGGCCGATCCTGCTCGCCCTGGCCTTCAAGTTCCGTGCGAGCGTGTTGTGGCTGACCATGGTCCTGCTGGTGGTGTCATTCGGCATCAACGTCGGCGGCATCGAACAGTACCCGAGCGCGACCTTCTACTCGATCGCCAGCCGCGCGTGGGAACTGTTGATCGGCGCGCTGCTGGCCTGCCTGGCCCTGCGCAGCGCCGCGCACCCCGTGGCCGCGGCAAACGGCGCGGCCTGGCGTCACGCGCTGTCCTTCGCCGGCATCGCCCTGATCGCCGCCGCCTGCCTGCTGGTGCGGGGCGGGCAGGGCTTTCCCGGCTGGTGGGCGCTGATGCCCACCGTCGGCGCCGCCTGCCTGATCGGCGCCGGCCCGTGGGCATGGGTGAACCGGGTCATCCTGTCCAACCGTTTGCTCGTCTGGGTCGGCCTGATCAGTTATCCGCTCTACCTGTGGCACTGGCCGCTGCTGTCCTTCGCCCAGATCGTCGAGTCGGGCACGCCGGCGCTGGAGATCCGCGTCGTGGCGGTCGCAGCGGCGGTGCTGCTGGCCTGGCTGACCTATGGGGTGATCGAGCAGCCGATACGCCGGCAGCGCCATCATGGCACGAAGGTGGCGGTCGTCCTGGCGCTGCTGGTGGTGGCGGTCGGCGCCTTCGGCGGCTGGATCTACAGGAACGAAGGCCTGCCGCAGCGGGCGCGCATCGTCGATAACGCAAATCTCCAGAAGTCGCTGGTCATCGTGGAAGACCGCGAGAATGCCGCCGCCTGCAAAAGGGAATACGGCTTCGAGACGATCTACGAATACTGCCTGAAGTCGAAGATCGGCAGCCCGCCGACGGTCGCGCTGGTCGGGGACAGCCACGCCTATCACGTCGTCGCCGGCCTCACGAAATACTATGACGCGCGTGGCGAGAACCTGGTCTTCCTCGGCACCGCCATCCCGCTCATCGGCGTCACGGCGAGCCTGACCGACCATTACCAGGCGGCGACGCCGAAGATGCTGGAACTGGCCCTGACGACCCCCAGCATCAAGAAAGTCATCTTTTCGACGATCCTCAGGCATACCAACGGAACCGACGACGGCAAGCGGCTCGTCGAGCAATTCCGTACGACCCTGAAAACCTTCCTCGATGCGGGCAAGGAAGTCATGTATTTCTATGATGTCCCGATCCTGGACTTCGATCCACGCGCCTGCATCCTGCGCGCCGGCGTGGCCAGCTCGACGACCAACCGCGAGTGCGCCATGAAGGCCGGGGACCATGACGACGCCGTGAAGGAGCATAACGAGATCGTCGCTTCGGTGTTGAAGGAATTCCCGACCGTGACGACGTTTTCGCCGGCTAAATACCTGTGCGACGACGAGCAGTGCAAGGGCATGATCGACCGCTCATTGATGTACCGCGACACGAATCACCTGACGTATGAGGGCGACCTGTATATCGGTGAGAAGTTTGCCGAGGAACAGAAGGCGCTGGGTCGTTAAGTGTCCGCGGCTTCGCGCAACTGACCGCGTTGGCGCCCGATGATGGCCCACTGTTCTTGCAAACAAATGTTTCCCACAAACGCCCTGCAACAGGGTTTGTATTCGCCACCTGCAAGAACAAGTTTGCTGCAGCCTGGGGGAGCCTAGGGGGGCGTGACAGCCCCCTTGGACCCAGGAAGACCTTGCGCGAGGGCTCTACCGAGCGTATTCCTCACAAACGCCATCGTTGAGGCTGTAGCTCGAGGCAACGGCATAACCTTCTGCCGAGTACCGGGTAACCAGAAGACTTTTCGATACATCGTAGGTACCACCGTTCAACGCCGGTCGGTAAAACGCACTTCGAGATCCTCTATGTCGTTTGAGTGCAGTATCGACCGGCTCGCCGCTCACGTGGGGCAAGCAGGCAAACATGGTGGTCCCAGGCCGGTTGAGCCGCCAGCGGAGCACGTTGCCAACTGGGGAAGCTATCGGCTGTCATGACAGACAGGGACCGGTCCAGATCAAGCATGGCGCATCAAAGGCGCAACGCTACTCCGCCACGTAGATCGTCGCCTGTCGCAGCAGCAATTTCCATGTGCCCGACGCATCGCTCCAGATTTCCGTCGTACGCCGGCGCAGTTGCTTGCCGGCCATCTTGGCATGGCCCTGGGGCTTGAGGCTTTCTTCCCCCATCAGCACGACTTCGTGCTCGCCCTTGCGCGCCGCATATTCGACGGCGCGATCCAGGCTGGCGTAATCGATCAAGCCCGTTTTCAGGTTGGCGACCGCATCGCGCTTGCGGGCAATCTTGTTGTAGGGGTTATTCACCACGGCCTCGTCGTCGAACATGCTCTCGAACACCGCCACGTCCTTGCGCAGAATCGCTTGATCGAAGCGCACGGCCGCTTCCAGGGCCGCCGCGATTTTCGGAATCTTGACCGCCTGCTCTGCCTGCGGGGTGGTGGCTACCCACGCCGCATGCGCGGGCAGGACAAGGCTACACAACAGGATAAACAACGCGCTCGGAGCGTGCATGGTCGGATTCCTGGTTGAGATGGCGGTTCAGACGGATGGCCGCACCGGCGCGGTCAATCAACCCATCATACGCTTAGCACCGGCAGAGCCGGCTGGCATTTCGCAATTGGCGCACTGCTGATCGTTCGCTCAGCAAAAATGCCGTGTATTCTGAAGGCGCGACGCGTTGGAGCAGGACGTGGCGAACTTCAATGGCGCACCACATCAATGCCCACCACCGGCGATTCACGCAATGGCTGGCATGTCACGCTGGCGTCGCGTCTTCTGGAATTGAATCGTCGTGTTCTGGGACGGCTGGTTCTTCGAGCCGTCCGAGCCGCGAAGCAGGCGCCGGCTGCGCCTTCACGCAGCCCGCTTGAGCGCCGCCCCGACCCGGTCCAGCAAGTCCTGGTGCTGGTAAGGCTTGGACAATACATCGAGCGTGCCGCTGGGCTTGCCGCGTCCCGGCAGCTCGTCCATGTAGCCGGTAGTGACCAGCACCGGCAACCCAGGGCGTTTCGCATGTACGCGCTCGATCAGTTCCAGCCCATTCATGCCACCCGGCATGATGACGTCGGTGAACAGCAGGTCGGCCTTCTCGCCGCTTTCCAGCAAGCCCAGCGCGCGTTCGCCGCTTTCCGCAGCCACGACCTCGTAGCCGGCCATCTCGAGCATGCTCTCGGCCAGCTCGCGCACGTCGTCGTTGTCCTCGACCACCAGAATACGGCAGCGCCGCTGCTGCGGCTCGTCCTGGGTGCCGCCGCGGTGCTCGGCCAGCGAGGTGTCGTCGCTGGCGGCCTGCTCGGCCACCCGGAACACCATCCGCACCCGGGTGCCTTCGCCGGGCGCGCTCTCGATGTCGAGCTTGCCGTGCGACTGCTGCACGAAGCCGTGCACCATCGCCAGGCCCAGGCCGGTGCCCGGCCCCTTGGTGGTGAAGAACGGCTCCGTGGCGCGGCGCTTGACCTCGGGCGTCATGCCCTCGCCCTCGTCCTTCACGTAGATGCAGACATAGTCGCCCGGGCTCAGGCCCAGCCGGCGGCGCCGTTCGTCGCCCAGCACGGCGGTGCCGACCGTGACCGCGCCGCCGCCCGGCATCGCGTCGCGCGCATTGAGCACCACGTTCAGCAGCGCCATCTCGAGGTAGGTCGGGTCGATCGTACAGGCCGGCAGGCCGGGTTTCAGGTCGAGCCGCAGGTCGACCTTGTCGCCCAGGCTGCGCACCAGCATGTCGGAGAAGTCGACCACCAGGCTGTTCAGGCTCAGGCGCTTCGGTTCCAGGCGCTGCTTGCGCGCAAAGGTCAGTAGTTGCTGGGTCAGTTTGCCGGCCTGCATGGTCGCGCGCTGGGCACGCCGGATCGGCTCGGTCGCCTTGTGCTGGCCGCCGGTGCCCAGCAGGGCGACTTCCAGGTTGCCGTTGATAATTTGCAGCAGGTTGTTGAAATCGTGGGCCATGCCGGCCGACAGCTGGCCGATGGCTTCCATCTTTTGCGCCTGCAGGTACGATTCCTGGTTGTTGCGGCGCTCGGTGATGTCCATCTGCGAGGCGAAGAAATACAGGATCTTGCCGTCCTGATCGAAGATGGGACCGAAGAACAGCGCGTTCCAGAACGGTGTGCCGTCGGCCTTGTAGTTCAACAGGTCCACCGCCACCGCACGCTGCTGTTCCACCGCCTGGCGCAGTTCGGCCACCGTGGCGCGGTCGGTGTCGGGGCCTTGCAGGAGGCGGCAGTTGCGGCCCAGCAGCTCGTCCTCGCGGTAGCCGGTCAGGTCCGTGAACGCACCGTTGGCGAACACGATCGGATTGTCGTGCTGGCGCGGATCGGTGATCAGCATCGGCATGCGGGTCATCTCGACCGCGGCGAAGAAGATATTGCCGCGCTCTTCCAACCCTTCGGACTCGATATAGCTCGATTGCCAGTGGTGGATGCCGGGATTGTCCTCGGGCGCGCCCATCGGGTGGACCGCATTGCCTTCGACGTCGCCGTCCGCCGGCACGCCGCGGCTCTGGCCGCCGCCTTGCACGTCAAGTTCCTTCTTGAGTGAATCGTTTTTTGTCGGTCCGAGTACCATGGTGCATCCTTGGCGGTGCGGGCGGGCAGCATGCCAGCCTGTGTGCCTCTACTGTAGCCGGAGCGCGTGCAGTGATTCCGTACGTGAGCGCACACAGGCGCCCGCGCACGGCTCAAAACAAGGTCAGGGCAGCGGGGATGCGATGACGATCTCGCCCAGCGCGATGCCCAGCTGGCGGGTGTCTTGCGAACCGTCGACTTCCTTGGGTGAGATCGGCTGCGGCACCTCGATCACGATGCTGCGCTGGGCGCCGTCGGTGTCGAGCGTGACCAGCACGTTCTTCATCGGATGATGGGGTACCCGGAAGCTGGCGCTGGCGTCGCCGACGCGCAGCACGAACGGCAGCTCGGCATTGCCGGCGTAGCTGGACGCGCGGATCTTGAAGCGCACTTTCTGCGGCAATACGGTATTGAGGTGCAACACCACCTGCTTGCCGTTCGACCAGGCGCCGAACGATTCCGGATTCGACAGCCCCTCGGCGCTGGCGACGATGCCGCCCAGCGGCTTGCTGAAGTCGATCTGGCCGATGCGGCTCTCCGGCACGCTCAGGCGATACAGCGAGAATTCGTCGGTGGCCACGACCGGCTTGTACTGGGGCGGCATGGCATGGTTGCGCATTACCAGCAGCCACTTGTGGTGGGCCGGCAATTCGTCTTCGGCGATCGGCGCGTTGTCCTCGAGCAGCAGCAGCTCGGTGTCCTTGTCGTCGATGTGGAACTGCGCGCGGATCATCTCGATCGCATTGAAGCCGGCCACCGTCAGGTACTTGCGCTCGGCCGCCGGCACATGGGCCAGCACGGCGGCGCCGGCGCGGTCGGCGGCCGTGATCTCGTGGTTGTACTTCGCCGTGATGTAGTGCGAGGACGACAGGCCGCCCACGATCAGCAGGGGCAGGGCCAGGTACAGGAACAGGTGCGCCGCCAGCGCCTTGCCCAGCGCCCAGGCGAGCAGGGTGGCCAGGCCGATGGCGAGGATGGCGCGGCCCTGCCAGCCGTCCGGCTTGAACTTGAAGATGTCCGGGCCGTCCACCGGGTTGTACGAGTAGCCCGGCAGCTTGACCAGCGCCAGCACCATCAACAATGCGATGACGGCCGCGATGGCCCAGCGCAGCGCCGGACGCGGCGTGGTATCCGGCCGGCCCAGGGTCGCCGCCGCGACCAGCCACAAGAGCGGCAGTGCGAAGCTGTAGTAGCGCATGTGCAGGCGCAGTCCTTCATCGGCCGGCGCGCCGGGATTGACCAGCGAGGCAGTGAACAGAATCGTGACGCAGACCGTCGCGCCGATGACCAGCAGGGTCCAGGCATGCAGCAGCGCGGCGCCAGCCTGCGCGGTCCCGGCCTGGGCACGCACCGGCTTGCGCAGCACCGCATACAGCAGCACCGCCAGCGGCAGCGGCACCAGCGTCGCCAGCACCATCAGGTGGCCCTGGCCGCTCACCAGCACCGGGCCGACCGTGTCGGCCAGCGTGCGCGCGCCCGCCGAATTGGCATTGGCCTGGTAGAAGCCGCCCAGCAGTTGCAGGCCGGCCGGACCGGCCAGCAGCCAGCCGAGGCCGAACTTGACGGCGGCGCCCGAGGCCAGGGTGACGGCCACCGATCCCACGGCCGGCAGCAGCCAGGAGCCGCCGGCGGCCCAGCGCGCATACAGCATGAACAGCACCAGCGGCGGCACCAGGAACAGGGCGTGCACCTTGATCAGGGACATCAGCCCCAGCACCACGCCCAGCGCCAGGCTCCAGCGCAGCCAGTGCCACTGGATCTTCGCCAGCGCGACCCAGCTGAGCACGCAGAAACCGAAGTAATACGCGGTCTCGGGCATGAAGTAGGTGGTGTACAGGTTCAGCGGGGCCAGGGTGGCGGCGACCGCGATGGCCAGCGCCACGCCGCGGCCGGTGACCTGGCGCGCGATGCCATACACGAAGGGCGCCGCCGCCACCATGAACAGCACGTTGGCCAGGTGGATGCAGTCGTAGAAGCGCGCGCCGCAGGCATTGCTGCCGCGCGCCAGCCACAGGTAGAGCCAGGACGGCACGATCGATTCGCCCAGCTCCTGCAGGCGCGCCATGCGGCTGTAGGACCATTCGTCGGCCATGATCTGCGGCTGCGTGCCCCAGGTGCGCAGGATCAGGTAGGCGGTGATCGCGGCGAACAGCGCGCCCACGGCGAGCCGGGCGCCGCTGCGCATGCCTGGTCCGGCGCCCAGGGTGGCATGTTCTTGTCGGTCGAATGCGGTCATGTCGGTCCAGTTGGTGTCAATGCGGCCAATGAGGCCAATGGGGCCAATGCGTGCCAGGAAAATGAAGGGTCAGTGCGGGCCGGCACGCCAGCGCGCCAGGGCGTCCTGCATGCGTTCCCAGGTAAAGAACTTGCGTTTTTCGTAGTACAGCGGTCCCGCATGCGGACGCTCCAGGGTGCGCGCCGGCGCCACCGGCTGCACCGATTCGACGCCGCGTACCAGGTAATGCCAGGCCACCGGCGGGAACAGCCCGACCCAGGTGGTCAGCTGCGATGGATACATCAGGCAGCAGCGCAGGTTGCGCAGGCGCTCGGCCCAGGGGATGGCGAGGACCTCGATCGGCCCGTTCGCCGGCAGCGGCGCCAGCACCCGGAACAAGGGGCCGGGCAAGCCAGCGGCCTGGTACAGCGAATACTGCCAGGTGCGCGCCAGCAGGCCACGCTGCTCGGCCTGGCGCACGGCCAGCGCGTGCAGCGCGTCGTGGTCGTGGTGGCCGCCCTCCCAGGCCGTCACGTGCAGGGCTTCGATCGCAATATGCTCGTCGAGCCAGCGACCGATCCAGGCGTAGGCCTGGTCCAGGCGCAGCGGCAGTTGCGCGTCGCCGATGCCGAGCTGTTCGCCGGCGAAGGCGATGTCGGCATCCATCACGCCGACGCGGTGCAGGACCGCGCGCGATTCGGCGTTGCGCTGGGCGACCGTGGCGCGCGCGGTGCGGCCATCGGTCAGGTAGGCGCAGGCGACGCGCACGCCGCGCGCGCGGTAGTGGGCGATGCGCTGCAGCACGCCGAATTCGTCATCCTGGTGCGCGAACAAAAACAGCGCGACCGCCTGGATCGGTTCAGTAGGCATCGAAGTCGAGGAAGCTGAACTGGATGCGGCTGGGGTCGAGCGCGCTCACGCGCTCGCTGAACGAGCGGTAGATCAGGTTCAGCGGCGACGGCCGCAGCTTCATCGGGATACTGGCGTAGTTCCAGTAGTTGGCGCTGCTGTCGGGCGCCAGGCCGATGAACAGGCGCAGGGGCGACAGCGCGCGCCGTTCGCCATCGACCGGCGCGGCGGACGCCGCCGGGCCCAGCTCGGCGTAGGCCGGCAGGCGGCTGCCCATGGCGGCGGCGTACAGCTGGCGCCGCGCCGCGCCATCGCGCCGCGCTACCGGATTGTGCGGATTGGCGCAGCGCCAGGCCAGCGCCGCCTCGCTCCAGCTGCGCTCGAACGACAGCGCTTGCGGCGCCGGGCGCGCGCCGTGGCGCAGGCGGCCCAGGCCGACCCGCGCTTCCAGCGGGCGCACCAGCTGGAAGCCCAGCTTGCGCACGAAGCCGGGGGTGCTGTTGGCGTTGGCCACGCCGTACACGCCGTCGTAGCCGGCGGCGGCGCCGGCCTCGAAGGTCATCGCGGCCAGCTTGGTAAACAGGCCCTTGCCCTGGTAGTCCGGATGGGTGGCGGTGTTCAGCGACAGCAGCACGGTGACTTCGCGGCCCTCGACCCAGGCGCGCGCCGGGATGCAGACGTAGTGGGCGGCCAGGTTGTCGCCATCCCAGGCGTCGTAGCCGACCGCCTGGCCGTCCGGGTTGGCCAGGTACAGCCAGTCGAGATAGGCCGGCGTGAACTTGTTGACGCCGGGGAAGCAGGCCGCGAACAGGGCGCCGTAGCGCGCGATGGTGGCCGGGTCGTGCTGGACGGGAGCGAAGCGCATCACTTGTAGATCCAGTGTTTGCTGAGGATATAGCCGTTGACTGCCGTGATCGGCAACGAGAACAGCTTTCCGAACAGCGGATTGTCGAGGAACGTGGCGAACAGCGCCACGCAGGCCAGCATCATCGAGTAATTGATGGCGATCACGCACAGGAAGCGCGCGAAATTGCCGGCGCTGGCGCTGGCATTGAACGTCACGCGGGTGTGGAAGGCGTAGTTCACCAGGAGCCCGGTGCCGAAGCCGGCGCTGGCGGCGAGCGAATAGTGCACGCCCAGCGACAGCAGCAGGTGCATCAGGCCGACGTCGATCAGCGCGCACATGGTGCCGCCGGCGACGAACACCATGAACTGGCGCGAACGCAGGGTGGCCATCATGGTGCGGCGCGCCGGAACAGCGTCTTCTTGTGCAACGGCCGGGTCGGCACCGAGGCGATGTCGTAGGCCAGGAAGGCCAGGATCAGTTGCACTCCCATGATGACCGGCAGCGCCGCCAGCATCACGCTGCCGGCCGGGGTGGCGACGTCGCTCTCGGCCGAGCCGATCCAGCGCGTCAGGCCATACACGGTGCCGAAGCCCAGCAGCCCCAGGCCCAGCGGCAGCTCCAGCGAAGCCAGCGACATATTGCGCAGGTAGTAGTTGTAGAACAGGCGCTTGGCCAGGTTGCGCACGTGCTTGGCGGCGAACTCGGTGACCACCTTCGAGATCTTGAGGTTGCTGACCTCGTCGCCATACTTGGCGTCCATCGGCACGTCGGCCACCACCGCGCCCAGCGTATTGAGACGGAACAGCATGTCGGTCTCGAAGAAGTAGCGCCGGCTGATCTTGTCGAACGGCAGGTGGCGCGCGCAATCGGCGTGGATCGCCGTATAGCCATTGGTGGGATCGAACAGGTTCCAGTAGCCCGACGATACCTTGGTCATCAGGGACAGCACCGCATTGCCGAACAGGCGCATGGCGGGCATCTGGCGGATCTGCTCCAGGTCGAAGAAGCGGTTGCCCTTGGTGTAGTCGGCTTCGCCGGCCAGGATCGGCGCGACGAAGTCGGGCAGCAGGGCGGCGTCCATCTGGCCGTCGCCGTCGATCTTGACGATCACCTGCGCGCCGTCGCGAATCGCGGCGCGGTAGCCGGTCATCACGGCCCCGCCCACGCCCTGGTTCTCGGCATGTTCGAGCACTGTCACGCGCGGGTCGCTGCAATTGGCGCGCACGAAGGCGCCGCTGGCGTCAGGGCACTTGTCGTCGACCACATAGATGCGCGTGACCTCGGGCCCGATGCCGCCGATCACGCCCAGGATGTGGCGCGTGACGCGGTAGCTCGGGATCACCACGGCGATCGTCGCGATCGTGGCGGTGGCAGGGATGGCGACGGCGCCGGGGGTGTCCACTAAGGAATTTATTGGATGGTTCATGTCTTGGAAGCCGGCATGGCGCGCAGATTGATTTCGCGCAGGAAGAAAGCGAGCTGGCGCGGGTCGGCGGCGCCGGGCGAACGGGGCGATTCGTGTTCGAGTTCGACCACGAGTTCGGGACCCGCACTGGCCGCGGGCGGCAGCGCCAGCGGACCTTCGCGGTCCAGCTGGTGCCAGCCGAGGTCGACGCCATTGACGCGCACGCGGGTGCGGCCCTGGTCTTGCAGATAGCTGCCGCTGATCAGGATCTGCTGCGCGCGCAAGGCGCCGCCCTGCAGCACCACGCGCGAGCGCGGGCCGTCCGACCAGGCGCCGTTCCAGCCCGGGCCGTTGGCCTCGAGCGCGCTCCAGCCTTCGGCCAGCGCGACCTGGCGGCGGTGGCGGAAATCGTCGAACTGAAAGCTGCGCTGGACCAGCTCGCCCGCCACACAGGCGACCGGGCCGTCGATATAGCGCCAGCCGCGCGTGCTGTCGACGGTTGCATTGACCGGCGCCGGCGCGATCACGGCGCCGGCGCCGCACACGAGGGCGTCGGCGCCGGGGTTCGACGCGTTGACCAGGGTTTTCACCAGCGCGCCGTGCATGCGATAGGTGTAGACCTTGTCGGGACTGATGTAGTTGTCGTGGTTGCCGGCGCGCTCGGCGAAGATCTCTGGCTCCGGGTGGTACAGGCCCGGCGCCCGCGCCATCATCCGGTTGGCGAGCGGGCTGAATTCGGTGTAGCGGTAGCTGTCGGCATGCACCATCGCCAGCGCCTGCAGCGCCGCCACGCCCGCGATCAGCGCCGGCGGCCAGCTGCGTCCGCGCAGCACGGCCAGCAGCACGAACAGCAGCGGCATCGACGACCAGAAGGCGTAGCGCATCATGCCGGCGGCGTCCGAATTCCAGTTCAGCACCGCCAGCGCCGGCACGGCCAGGGCCAGCAGGAACAGCACGGCGCCTGCCAGGATCCAGCGCGCGCGCGCGCTGGTCGCGGCGCCCCACAGCAGCACCGCCGCCAGCAGGCCGGGCAGGCCGATCGCCATGCCCTGGTTGAGGTCGAAGAAGAACGAGAACAGGCGCTCGCCGCCGACCAGCGTCGGATCGGAAAACTTGCGCGCGATGATGTTCGGCACGCCGTATTCATAAAGGTTGAACAGCACCGGCACGGCGAATACCGCCATGCCCGCCGCCAGGCCGGCGATGGCGCGGCGGTTGAGCAGCGCGCGCAGGTTGGCCGCAAGACCGAGGCCGCCGCGCCAATCCAGGCACAGCTTGAGCAGCGGCGCGAAACCGAAGAAGAACAGGATGGTCGGATTCTGCCAGCTCGCCACGCCGGCCAGTATGGCGCCGCGCAGCGGAGCGTCGCCGGCGAAGTACAGCAGGCCCGCCAGCAGCAGCGCCGCGCTCAGGCACTCCGGGCTGGTCCACTGCCAGTAGAGGGCGCCGCCGCACAGCATGAACAGCCCGAGGCCGGCCCAGGCGCGCGTCTCGCGGCCCAGGAAATGGCGCAGCGCCAGGCCGAGCACGAACACCGCCGCCAGGTTCACCACCAGGAAGGCCTTGAACGGCCCCAGTCCCAGCGCGTCGAACACCGCGAACGGCGCCGCCGCCAGCAGCGAGTAGCCGAAGAAGTGGACCGGATAGACGTCCCCGTCCTTGCCGCGTGCGAAGGCCGCATACAGGTCCTGCTCGCCGGCGCGCATGCCGCGCTCGAGCTCGTCGAACGGGTAGCGGTAGGCCTCGCCCAGCAGCATCCGGGTGCGCTCGATGTCTTCCAGGCGGATGTCCGGCGTGCCATGGCTGGCGATGGCGACGGTATCGAGTGTGTATTCGACCAGGTCGCCGCGGTAGGCGGGCGCCCACTCCGCTACCAGCACGGCCATGAACAGGGCCATCAGCAGCGGGAAGCGCCAGCGCGCAAACAGGAACAGGGTCTGGGCGTTCATGGGATCAGATGGAGGCCAGCGCCGCCAGCAGCAGGCACAGCACGATCACGACCAGGCTGACTTTATCCTTGCTGACATACAGCACCGGGTCTTCGTTGACTTCGCCGCGGAAGGCCAGCACCCACAGGCGGCCCAGCCAGAACACCAGCAACGGCAGGATGCCGCCCAGAAACTCGGGCGTGCGGTACTGTTCGAGCACGTTCATCGAATTAAAGTACAGCATGAACACCAGCACCGACACGAAGGCGGTGTTGACGCCCATGATGGCGATCGGCATCCGGTCGGCGGTGGTATAGCCGCGGCCGCGCGTCTTTTCCTTGCCGTCGCGCTGCAGGTTGAACAGCTCGCTGTGGCGCTTGAGCAGGGCCAGGCTCAGGAAGATAAAGAAGGAGAACGCCAGCAGCCAGAACGACGGCGCGATCAGGGTCGCGGCGCTGCCGCCCAGCACGCGCAGGGTGTACAGGATCGCCAGGGTGACGATGTCGACCATCAGCAGACGCTTGAGCACGAGCGAATAGGCCACCGTGCTGACGAAGTACACCGCCACCACCAGTAGCAGCAGGGGGCTGAACCAGGCGCACAGGGCGATCGCCGTGAAGGCCAGCAGCGGGCTGGCCATCAGCGCCAGCGGCAGCGGCAGCGCGCCGGAGGCGATCGGCCGCTTGTGCTTGGTCGGATGGACACGGTCGTCCTGGGCGTCGAGCGCGTCGTTGAGCAGGTAGGCGCTCGAGGCGCACAGCGAGAAGGCGGCGAAGGCGACCAGCGACGCCTGCAGCGTCCACAGGTTGAACTCGTGGCCGGCCAGCATCGGCACGAATACCAGCATGTTCTTGAGCCACTGGCGCGGACGCATGGCCTTGATGAGCGCCGTGAGGGCGCCGCCGCGCACGCTGCCCGAATGGCTGGTGGCGCGGCCGTCGGACAGCCGGAAAGGCTTATGGGTAACCGACACCGCGCCCTCGCAGGCCAGCCACACCGGCAGGTCGGCGCGCGAGTTGCCCACGTAGTCGTAGCCGCGCTCGCCGAACAGCCGGCACAGCTCGCGCGCCTTGTTGTGGGAAGTGAAGTTGATGCCGTCGGTGGCCAGCACCTGGTCGAACAGGCCCAGGTGGGCCGCGATCTGTTCGGCGAAGCGGCGCTGGGCGCCGGTGGCCAGGATCACGCTGCGGCCCTCGGCGCGGGCGGCCGCGATCAGCGCCAGCACCGCCTTGTCGTAGGGCAGGGCGGCCGGATCGAGTTCGACCTGGCTGGCGATTTTTTCCTTGAAGCCGGCTTTGCCCAGGAACAGCCAGAGCGGCAGCTGCCAGGCGCGCAGGAAGTGCTTTTTCAGGAACAGGACGATCGATTCCCACAGCAGGTCGGAATGGATCAGGGTCCCGTCCAGGTCAATCACCAGCGGGCGCGCGTTGCCCCCGCTATTGACGCGCTGCTCATGCATCGCGCTCTCCCGAGGTTAGTGTTGGTTCGACGGCGTGGCCGGGCAGGGTGCGGTACCAGCGCTGGCGCACGATGTTGCCGACGACTTGCTGCGCGCTCTGGTCCCAGGTCAGCCACGGCATGCCGGTCGAGGCCGGGGCTTGGCCGGCGCGCTGCAGGCCCAGCCAGGCGTCGACCGATGCGGCCAGGTCTTGCGGCGCCAGGCCGTCGAAATAATGGGCGTGGACGCCGGCCACTTCGCGGAACACGGGCAGGCCGCGCGCGATGATCGGCGTGCCGTGCTGGGCCGCCTCGATCAGCGGCAGGCCGAAGCCTTCGCCTTCGGACGGGAACAGCAGGGCCGAGGCCCCGGCGTACAGCTTGAGCAGCATTTCGTCCGAGATGCCGGCCAGCCAGAACAGGCGCTTGCCCAGTTCGGGGTGGTTCTTCATGCGCTCGGCCACCGTCTCGACCATCCAGCCCTGCTTGCCGACCACGACCAGGTTGACGTCGACCCCGCGTTCCCACAGCAGCTCGAAGGCGGCCAGGGTCTGGGCGTGGCCCTTGCGCGGTTCGACCGTGCCCACCATCAGGAAGCTCGGGCGCTGGCCCAGGGCGCCCAGCACGACCGGCGCGTCCGGCGGCAGGCCGGTGCTCGGCGCGCTGGCGTTGATGTCGGCGCCCAGGTGGAACCAGCCCACATGCAGGGGCAGCTCGCGCTGCAGGCCTTGCCCTTCGAACCAGGTGGACAGTTCGTCGGCCACGGCGCGCGAGATGCACAGCACGCCGTCCGACACCTTGTGCACGGTGCGCAGGAAGTCGCCGAAGCCCTGGTCGGTCCCGAACGGGAACACTTCCGGGCGCAGCATCGGCAGGATGTCGTACATGCAGAAATAGATCTCGACGCCGCGGTCGCGCATCGTCTGGAGCAGGCGCTCGTTCTGGTGCACGCCGGAGAGGTACAGGTCGAGGCCGAAGAACACGTCGCCCGGGCGCAGGTCGACCGGCGCATCCTCGAGCATCACCATGTCTTCGCCCACCAGGCCCAGGCCGAAGCGGCGCGCGTAGTGATAGGGACGGTTGCCGCCAGTGGTGAACACCGGCTCGACCTTGAAGCCGGCCGGCGGGGTGGCGATCAGCGACAGCAGGATGCTGCGCACCACGCGCTGGATGCCGGTCTTGAGGTCGGTCTGGACCAGGGCCGAGACGTCCACCAGCAACTGGCGCGTGGGCGCCACCGGCTGGTTGAAGGCGATCGCCTCGGCCAGCGCTGGCAGCGCTTCCTCGGCGCAGCGCCGGGCGGCCGCCGCCACCAGCGGGCGGTAGCCGGCATGCGGGCCCTCGACGGCGAAGTGCTCGATCGCTTCCATGCACAGGCGGCCGGCGTGGGCCGGGGCGTGTTCGGTTTCCATGTACGCCAGCGCGCGCGCGCCAAGGGCGGCGCGCCTGGCCGGGTCGCCATGCAGGCTTGCCAGCGCGGCGGCCAGTTCGGCGGTCTCGAACTGGTCCGGCAGCATCACCACCAGGTCGCTGTCGATCGAGGCGGTCGAGCCGTGCGCATTGACGATCGTCGGCGCGCCGTACAGCAGGCAGTCGAGCACCGCGGCCGAGGTTTCGCCGCGCGAGGCGCCGCGCAGCTGCACCGCGGTGTCGCAGGCGATCACGTAGTCGGCGTAGGTGGCGGCGTCGGCGAAGCCGGTGATCCTGATGCGCTCGGGGCAGGCGCTGTTCTTGATTTTCTTGCTCAGGTCGGCGCCATAGCGGCTGCTGTCGTTCTGGCCCACGAACACCAGGTGGCAGTTCGGGTCGAGCGCGAGCGGCGAGGCCAGGAAGGCGTCCAGCAATTCGTCATTGAGCTTGGTCGGGCCCAGCATGCCGAAGGTACAGACGATGTAGTCGCTGTCGCGCAACTTGAGGCGCTGGCGCGCCGCGGCGCGCGCGGCCGGGGTGGCGCTGCCGGCAGGCTTGCCGCGCAATAGCGGCACGGTGCGCCAGTCGGCGCCGGCGCCCTCGCCATACCACTGAGCCGCCAGCTGCTTGGGGAATTCGGAGTGGACGATGACGCCGGTGGCGTGATCGAGCACGCCGCGGTTGCTCGGATACTTCCAGACCGCGCGGTTGCGCCCGGCCTGGCGGTGGCCCAGCAGGCCCGTGTAGCCGTGCGACTGGTATAGCGCGCGCAGGAAGCCCTGCGGCAGCACGCGGTCGTGTTCCAGGTAGTCGAGCACGTTCGACAGGTAGAAATCGTGCAGCACCACGATGCCCGGCACCGCGCGCAGCAGGTCGAACATATGGCCGTGCACCGGCGAATTGCCGAAGTGGTAGACCACGCGCCCGAATTCGTGGGCATGGGCGCGGAACCACTCCACGCTGCGCTGCGGGTAGGCGGCCAGGCGCGGGTCGGTCACCGGGTCCTGGTCGACCACCAGTTCGATGTCATACCAGGCCGCCAGTTCCGGCACCAGTTCGGCGCTGTAGTCGGCGATGCCCGACTTTTGCGGCGGCAGCGGCGAAATATAGGCCAGGCGCGGACGCTTGCCTGGCGCCACAGGCGCCACGCGCTCGGCGGCGGTGGCCTGGACCCGGGTCCACAGCTGGACGACGTCTTCCTGGCCGGCGACCACGGTCGGCAGCCTGGAGGGCGCGGCGCCGCTCGTGACCACCACGCTCGGGGCCAGGCTGGCCAGCGCGCCATCGCGCAGCAGCGCGGCCAGGGCCGGGTCGGCCGGCAGGGTGAAGGGACGCACGCGCGAACGCGGCACCAGGCCGTCGAAGGCCAGGCGCAGGCGGTCGCTGGCTTGCGCTTCGCTGGCCGGCGTGGCCAGCCACAGTTCGTGGCCGGCGGCCAGGCGGGCCAGGTCGCGCATCTGCGCGAGGGTGTCCTTCGACACGGGACCGTTGAGGAAATCGATGACGATGCGCATGGCTTAACTATCCGACTGCTGGTGGCCGCGGGCGCGTTGCAGGTCGGCCAGCACGGTGCGGGCCGACTGCGGCAAGCCCTTGAGTTCTTCGGGAACCTCGACGCCGAACACCGCCTGCTGCGGCGGATCGAGCTTGATCGAGGCGATCGAGGCGGTGACGCGCTCGTTGATCGCCGGATGGCGGCGCAGCACCGGGATCACCAGGCGCCGCACGCGCTCGTTGGCGGTGACGCGGTTGACGATGCGGCGCGCCAGGTTCGGGCGGCGCAGCGCGATCACCAGCGAGCCGGCGGCGCGCAGCGGACGGGTGACCTTCCACGAGGTGCTGGCCAGGGTGGCCTTGAGGCGCTCGTCGACGCCGCGCGCCCAGTCCGACAACTGGCGCGCGCTTTCGTGCACATGGGCCAGCTGTTCCTGCAGCAGCGCGATCTGTTCGTCGGCGCGGTGTTTTTCTTCTTCGGCGCGGCGGATTTCGCGCGCCAGGGTGTCCTGTTCGGTACGCAGCGCAATCTCGAGCCGCACCCGGCGCTCCTCGGCGTCCTTGGCCTCGGCTTCGGCATGGCGCGCCAGCGCGCCGAGGCGTTGTTCGGACGCCCGCAGCGCCGCATCCTGGGCCGCGGCCTGTTCGGCAGCCTGCGCCGACAGCGTGCGCAAGCGTTCCTCGGACGCCACCAGCGCCTTCGCCTGCGCTTCGCCATTGGCCCAGGCCCGGTCCAGGTGGTACGAGATATAGGCGTCGAACACGTTCGGCTGGATGCCGAAATGCTGCATCAGCTCGGGGTGTTCCTCGGCCACGTACCAGCGGTTCAGGCCATCGAACCAGGCAAACCGGTAGCGCTGGCCGGTGACCAGGTCTTCCCAGCTGGCGTGGTTGGTCTCGCGGCTGTTGGGCAGCGTCGCTTCGATCACCAGCACCCACGGGCGCCAGCGTGCGAAGTCCATGCCGCGCAGGACGTCGCCCTCGAAGCCTTCGACGTCGATCTTCAAGAAGTGGATCTCGCCGCGCACGTGCTCTTCGCACACCGAGGCCAGGGTGCGCACCGGCACCTTCAGTTCGGCGATGGTATGTCCCTCGGCGCGGTGCATCTCGGCCACCGCCTGGTCGGGCGAGGCCCAGCCGCGCACGTCGGGCACGTCGTACAGGGTCAGTTCGCCGTTCTCGGCGCCGGCGGCGATCGCCAGGTTGACGTCGCCGGGACGCTGCTGCTCGAACTGCGCGTGGAACGACGGCAGCGGCTCGATGCTGATGCCGCGCCAGCCGCGTTCATACAATGCCTTGGTGACCGAATGCTCGACCGGATCGCTGGCGCCGACGTCGATGTAGAAGCCATTGGGGACGTGGCCGAGCGCGCGCCACAGCAGCACGTCCTCGGCATTCTGGGAGTAGGAAACGAATGTCATGTGCGTTGGATATCGATGGCCGGGTCGAGCCAGGCCGAACCTTCGAAATGGGGCCGGCGCATATTCATCACGGTGAATACCAGGGCCAGGTCGCGCCATTCGTAGTTGTTGACCAGGTGGGTGTCGGTGCTGACGATGGCGGTGGCCACCGAGTAGCTGCCGGGCCCCAGGTTCATCGGGAAGGCGAAGCGGTAGACCACCTCTTCGCCGGGGGCCACGTCGTCGAGCGGCAGCTGCTTGAGGTGGGTATTGGTGCCGTACATCGGCTGGCCCAGGCGGTCCTTGATCATATAGCCCAGCACCATGCGCGGAATCGGCGCATGCACCTTGACCCGCACCTCGAGGGTGACCGGGCTGCCGACGTCGACCACCTCGACCCGTTCACCTTGCTCGTCGAGCAGGGCGATATCGTGCACGGTGGCTTCGCCGGTGCCGGACACGGTCTGCACCTTGCCTTCGATTTCGGCCTGGCGCACGGTATCGTTCTCGCGCTCGGCGATCATGGCGTTGTAGTAGTCCATGATCTCTTCGGGCTTGCCTTCGCGCGCCAGGCGCCCGCCGTCGAGCAGGATGGCGCGGTCGCATACCGACTGGATCGCCTGCTTGTCGTGCGAAACCAGCAGCAGGGTGGTGCCTTGTTTCTGGAACTGGCGGATGCGGTCGAAGCTCTTGTGCTGGAAATAAGCGTCGCCCACCGACAGCGCCTCGTCGACGATCAATATATCCGGCCGGCGCGCGGTGGCGACCGAGAACGCGACCCGCATCTGCATGCCGCTCGAGTACACCCGCACCGGCTGGTCCATGTAGTCGCCGATGTCGGCGAAGGCCTCGATCTGCGGCATCAGCGCATCGAGCTCCTGGACCGTCATGCCCAGCAACTGGCCCGACATATAGGCGTTCTGGCGGCCGGTGAAGTCGGGATGGAAGCCCATGCCCAGTTCGAGCAGGGCGGCCACGCTGCCATCCATCCAGACATTGCCGACCGTCGGCTGGGTAGTGCCGGTAATGAGCTTGAGCAGGGTGCTCTTGCCCGCGCCGTTGATGCCGATCAGGCCCACGGCTTCGCCCGGCGACACCGTGAAGCTGACGTCGCGCAGCACCCATTTGAGCGAGTGACGCGGGCCGCCGGGCAGCATCCATTCGGCCAGGCGCGACAGCCGGGTCGGATAGGTCTTGTAGGCCTTGCCCAGGTTGGAAACGGTAATCGTGCCCATCAGAGTTCATCCACCATTTCACCGGCGCGCTTGCGGAACAGGCGCATGCCGAAGGCGCACAGCAAGAGCGCCAGCAGCGCCACCATGCCGATCGGGGCCCAGTCGGGTTCCACGCCATGGACCAGGATCGACTGGTAGGCCTGGATCAGCGGAATCATCGGGTTCCAGGCCAGGGCGGCGCGGATTTCCTCGGGCAGGATCGAGGCCGGATACACGATCGGCGTCAGCCAGAACCAGAATTGCATCGCGATCGTCACGAACTGGCCGACATCGCGGAAGAAGACATTGAGTACGCCGACGATCATGGCCAGGCCGATCGCCAGCAGCACCTGCACCACGAGCACCGGCAGCATGGCGGCAAACACCAGGCCCGGGAAATTGCCGGTGGCCACCAGGAACACGAGGAACAGGCCGAAGATGATGGCGAAGTTGACCAGGGAGCCGAGCACCACGATCACCGGCAGGCAGATGCGCGGGAAGCTGATCTTCTTGATCACGTTGGCCTGGTCGATGAACATGGTCTGGCCGCGCGCGACGATCTCGGCGAACAGGCCCCAGGTCAGGATGCCGGCGCACAGGTAGATCGAATAGGCGAAGCCGGATTCGGCGCCGGGCAGGCGGGTGCGCATGACCTCGGAAAAGATCACGGTGTACACCAGGATCATGGCGAGCGGGCTGAGCACCGACCACAGGGCGCCCAGCATGGCATTGGCGTATTTCGACTGGAATTCGCGTTTGACGCTGCCCAGCACGAAACCGCGGTAGGCCCACAGGCCACGCAGCATCAGGGGCGAAATCATGGGGCGGTGGCGTTGGAAAGCGCCCGGAATAGGGGCGGCAAGGTTGTCGTCACGGTGGTTTGTCTTTGTAAAGCAGGAGGGTCAGGCGCGGAATTATACCCCACGGTCCAGCTCACATATTGTTCAATTGTAACGACGTGTCAGCGCCTGCGCCACCCCCGGCGGTAGCGCCGGGTGCTACTTCGTCCGTGGTTTACTCGCCCTGCACCAGCCGGTCCAGGGCTTCCGGCTTGACGATGACGAGGCGGTTGGCATCCTTCTGCACGATGCCCTGCTGGGCCAGGGCCGCCAGCGCGCGGGTCACGGTCTCGCGGCTGGTATTGATCATATTGGCAATATCCTGGTGGGTCGGCAGGTTCTCCAGCACGACCGGCGCGTCGGGGCCGGCCTGGCGCCGTTCCTGCATCGCCAGGTACGTATAGATGCGCTTGGCGGTATTGTTAATGCTGAGCAGCGCGCGGAACTCGGAGTCGCGCTGGATCTTCTGCGCCAGGTGGCGCAGCATTTGTTTCGCCACCGACGGCGAGTGCGAGAACAGGTGCATCGCGGAGCTGGCCGGCAAGAATGCCACCACCACCGCGGTCAGCGCCACCACCGAAGCCGAGCGGGTCGAATTGTTGATCAGCGCGATTTCGCCGAAGAAGTCGCCCGGCGCCAGCATGCGCAGGCCGATCGCGCGGCCGTCTTCGGTAATGTCGATCACCTGCAGCTGGCCGGACAGAAGGAACAGCAGGCCGTCTCCATGGCCGCCTTTTTGCAGGACAATCTCCCGTTTGGCATAGTGACGGAAGCGCAACTCCTGCTTGATGGGGGCGAGTTCCTCGTCGCTGAGGTCGGCGAGCAGCGGAATCTTGCGCAGGTGGACCTGCGCCTCGAGCTTCTTGGGGGCCAGGGACTCATCGGGCGATGGCGTCATGGTGCCGATCACGGGATCTCGGTTCAATTCATGCCTCAAAAAATCGGGGCGACCAGGCAGGTCGCGAGCGTCGCGAAGGCGATGCCGCCGGCATTGGCGGCCATGTCGCGCCAGCAGAAGCGCCGGTCGGGCAGCAGGGACTGCAGGCATTCGATGAGCCAGCCCGCCAGCAGCAGGCCCGCCAACCATAGCAGGGCCGAGGACGTGTCATGCGCGAACGGCAGCGCCAGTCCGGTCAGGACGGCAAAACTGACAAAGTGCAACACCTTGTCGTTCGGGAGGGGCGGAAGCCAGCGGTTGGGGACCAGGCAGCCGACGGTGACAGCCACGGCGGCCAGCACGAACAGCAGTGCGTTCCAGCCCATTACAACGAGCCCATCTGTTTAACGAAAGTCATACGGGCATGATTGTATATGCTCGGGCCCGGTTGCGCGTGGTTTACCTGCGGGGTGCGGCAATTCGGCACGCGGGGCCGTGTGGCGCGGGCGGCCTGCCGCCCACGCGTTCAAGCAGTATCGGCTTTGCCGCGGAGCCGGTGTGGTTTGAACACATGCACGGCGGAGCCGTCCACCCTACGTAGCGTTGGTGGTAGTGCTGTTGTAGATTTCCGCCTTCGCAGGAACGACGGCATCGGTCGCCGCGGCGCGGCGGCGCAGCCAGCGCCGCGCGGCGCGCATCGCCGGCGCCTCGATCCAGTGCCAGGACAGCAGCGACAGCGGCGCCAGCACCAGCAGGCACAGGACGAGTATCAGGTGCGGCGTGGCGCCCGGGACCAGCTCCCCCAGCATCATCAGCACCGGCCAGTGATAGATATAGACGGCGTACGAATAATCGTGGCGCTGCACGTGGCCCAGGCCGCGCGGGCGGGCGCTGCCGATCCACAGCGCCAGGGTAGCCACCAGCAGGGCGATGCCGAACCAGGTCAGCGGATGCTGGGTCATGGCCACCGAACGGGTCCAGTTGAGGCCCACCAGCGCGAGCGCGCAGGCGACGTGCACGGGGCCGATGCGCAGCTGCGGCGCCAGCGTCTGCAGCAGCACGCCGGTCAGGAACAGCGACCACAGGCGTACCTCCCACAGGTAACCGCTCAGCACGTCGGGGAACAGGTTGGCCGCCAGCAGCAGGAAGACGGCGGCGCCGCGCAGCCACTGGCGCATCGGCATCACCGCGGCCACGCCGACCAGGGCCAGCACCACGTACATGCGGCCTTCCCAGTACAAGGTCCACAGCACGCCGTTCAGGTTGCGTCCGCCGAAGACCCAGGAAATGCTCAGTTCTTCAGGAGGGATATTGTATTGAAGCCAGTGCAGGACCGAGTTGCCAAAGATATAGCGCCACGGCGCGGGATCGACCAGGCCGGCCGGGCCGCGCGCGGAAAAGAATACCACCGCAACCACGGTGCACAGCAGCGTGGCGACGAACAGGCCGGGAACGATGCGCGCTACGCGGCGCAGGGCGAAACGGCCCAGGTGCGGATCGCGCAGCCAGCTCTGGCTGACGAACATGCCGCTGATCAAGAAGAAAATGCCGACCGCCAGCGCGCCGACATCGGTGATCGGCCGCAGCCTGGACGTGAGAGGGTCGAGCCCAGCCGCGACCGGGGCCATCTGATAGGCGTGATACACCACGACCGCCAGCGCGCAGGCCAGGCGCACGGCGTTGAAGCCGTTGTCGTGGGTCTCGGTGGCGGCGCCCAGGGTGCGCGCCGGGGGTGAAAACAGGGACATGGTCAGCGGTCCTGCCATTGCCAGCTGAGCTGGATCTGACGGTTATCGTATTGGAAGATCGAGATGTTTTCGCGGTTGCGCACTAGACGTGTCTCAAGGCGGAGCCATTGATTCCTTGCTATCGGCCAGGACAGCACGGCGCGGGCGGCCCGCGTGTTCTGGTCGCGCACGGTATTGATCAGCCCCGGCGCATAGGCTTCGCCGCTGCGCCAGCTCTGGTAGCTGTATGACAGTTCTCCGCTCAGCTCGCCCCACAGGGGGCGCCGCAGCAGCAGGGTGGTGCTGTAGCCGTGGCGGTCGCCGCCCGGGCGCTCGCGCAGCGCATGGTCGGCCTGCCAGCCCTGGTTCAGGCTGGCGAGGAACTTGTCGCCGCGCCAGCTCAGCTGGCCCAGCACGTCATAGGTATTCGAATCGAAATTGGTGAGCGTCGAATAATCATTGCGGGTGATGCCGCCCGTGACGTGCAACTGCATGCGGCTGGGCAGCGGCAGCGGCACCCCGGTGCGCGCCAGCAGCTGCACCTGGCGCTGGTACAGCTTGCCGCCCAGGGCGGTGAAGCCGACCATGCCGGTGGCGCGCACCGGCCAGGCGCCGAAGCGGTACTGGCTGTCGACCCCGCCGTACACCGAGTCGCTGTCGTACTGGCGCAGCGAGTCGTTGCGGCGGCCGAAGTACTGGGCGAAGCCGGTCAGGCCGTTGGGCGTCAGGTCGCGCGTGTGCTCGACGTTGAGGGCGGTGTAGTTGTCGTGCCGGGGCAGGAATTCGTCCAGCAGCGGCAGCTCGACCTGGCCGCCGTTCTGCTCGACGATATAGCTCGGGTTGCGCGCGCCCTGGTTGACGTTCATGTCCAGGCCGCGCGTCACGCTGACCGAAGTCGCGGCCAGCGGCTGCCACTGGTCGCAGCCGGTGTCGCGCGCCTCGGCGATCAGTTCCAGGATCGCGCGCGGCGGATCGAAGCGCGTCTCGATGATGGCGAACAGGCGCTCGGCTTCGTCCACGTGCCCCAGGCTGCACTGCACCAGCGCCACCTCGAGGTAGGCGCCGGCGTGCAGCGACTCCTTCTCGATCACGCGCACCAGGGTGTCCGAGGCGTCGTTCTTGCGGCCTTCGGCGATCGCCTGCAGGGCGTTCTCGTACAGGATCTGGACTTCGTTGGCTGGCGGCGGGTTCGGCTGTGCCGCGGCGGCGGAGGCGAGGCTTGCCAGGCAAGCCGCCAGCGCAAACCGGGAAAGATGCAGGGAAAAACGCGGCGCAAGATGCGGGCGCAGGTGTGTGCTCACTGATGACAACATGGATATCATGCCTGGCGCTCCAGGCTGCGCATGGCCGGCGCTGCGTTGGCCGGCGGCGCGAACGTGTACAGGGGTGTCGGCTTGCCTTTGCCGCGCAGGACGCGCTCGCCCAGCGCCAGGAACCGGTGGCGCCGGGCCAGCGCGACGGTGCCGGGGCCGATGATGGCGCTGTGCGGATAGTCGCGCGCGGCCTGCTCGAGGCGCGAGGCGGTATTGACGCTGTCGCCCACGGCGGTATAGATGCTGCGGAAGGAGGTGCCGAAGTCGCCCGCCATCGCCGGCCCGCTCTCGATGCCGATGCGCACCCGCAGCGGCTTGTAGCCGGCGCCGCAGCGCCTTGCGCTCAGCGCGTCGACCCGCGCCAGGATCGCCTGCGCGGCGTCCAGCGCCAGGTCGGCGTGGTGCGCCTCGGGCAGCGGGGCGCCCCAGAACGCGACCAGGCCGTCGCCGGTGTACTTGTCGAGCGTGCCCTGGTGGGCGATGACCGGGCCCGTCAGGCAATCGAGGAATTCCTGGGTCAGGCGCGCGGCTTCCTCGACCGGCAACGCCTCGACCTGGGCGGTATAGCCTTCCATGTCGGCGATCAGGGTGGTGACTTCCAGCTGGCGCGGCTTGAGCGGATCGGCCATGTCGCTGCGCAGCAGCTGCTGCACCACCGACGGCGCGACGTACTGGCGCAAGGTGTCGAGCAGGTGGCGCGAACGGGTTTGCGACACCTGCCACTGGTAGGGGACGGCGAACGCCAGCAGGAACAGGTTGGTGGCCAGCGGCCCGCTGACCGAGAACACCGGATCGCGGGCGCTGGCGAAATATGCCAGCCCGGTCCAGGCCAGGGAGATCAACCCCAGCAGGCCGACGCTGGTCAGCGCCGACAGGCGCGGGAAGGCGAACATGGCGAACAGCACCGAGCCGGCCGCGAACAGCAAGGCCAGCAGGGCGCCCGGCCAGCGCGCTGGCGCCTTGCCTTCTTGCAGGTCAAGCAGCTGCGACAGCATCGCGGCCTGCACGCCCAGGCCGGGCCGGTTGCTGCCGAGCGGGGTCGCGACGCGGTCGCCCTGGCCCAGGGACGACGACCCGATCAGCACCAGGCGCCCGGCCAGGTCTTCGCGCGGATAGGCGCGCTCCAGCACCTCGGCGGCGGTGACCACCGTATAGGCGCTCCAGTCGCGCTGGAAATCCACGCGCGTCTGCGATGCGCCATCCACCAGCGGCGCCGGCTTGCCGGAGCAGCAGCCCAGCAGGGCCAGCGACAAGGCCGGCCAGCTTTTTCCTTCGAAGGAAGTCCACAGCGGCAGGCGGCGCAGCACGCCGTCCGGATCGGGCACGAAGCCGATATTGCCGACCTGGCGCGCGTTGGTCAGGCCGGCGTGGTTGGCGATGAAGCCGCTGGCGGGCAGGGCCGCCGCCGGAGCACCGGGCAACTGCGCAGGCGCGCGTGCGAGGTCGCCCTGGCGCAGGGCGACCGGGCGGTCGCGCAGGTAATCGAAGGCGTGCGCCAGCACCACCGGGCCGAAGCCGGCCAATGCCGCCAGCCGCGCATCGCCTTCCGGGTCGGCGGCATCGGGAAACACGATGTCGAGGGCGACGCCGCGCACGGCGTAATCGCTCAGCAGGGTCTCGACCAGATCGGCCACGCGCGCGCGCGGCCACGGCCACGACCCGAGGCGTCCGGTACTGGTCTCGTCGATGTCCACGACCAGAATGCGCGGCTCGGGCGCATCGGTGGCGCGCAGCTCGACGAACACATCGCGCAGCCACTCGTTGCCGAAAGCCGACCTGCCGACCTGAGACTGCGCGTACACGCACAGCAGGAAGGCGAGCAGCGATATGCACGCCTGCACCGCGCCGCGGCGCAGGCGCGGGAGGCGCAGGCTCGAAGAAGAGGGAAAGGCGGGCACGCTCGGTGTGGTCAAATAGCAACGGCTAGTCAGTGGATACCGAGTATATCGGTGGCCTGGCGCAAGGCGTAGATTCTAGAGGGAAATTATACCGAGGCACGTTTGAGAAATGTATAGAATGTGATCGTCGTCACGTCCGGCGGGCTCGAGTGCGGCGGATAATCGCGAAAATGGAGGGAAAGTAATATGCGGCGGTTAATTATTCTTGCGAGTATGACATTGATGGCTTCTGCCGTACAGGCGGCCGAAGCTGGCAAGGTCATCTTTGTTGCGGGCGCAGCACAGGTTGTGGACCGCAAGGCGGCGGAGGGTGACGCCGTGCAGGAAGGCGAGCTGCTGCAGACCGGCGCCGACGGCTTCATCTATGTCAAGACGACCGACAATGGCCTGTTCATCCTTCGTCCGAATACCAAGGCGCGCATCGTCGCCTACCATATCGACCGCGCCAATCCGGAAAACACCCGTGTCAAGCTCGAGCTGATCAGCGGCGTGGCGCGCAGCAAGTCGGGCGACGAGGTCAAGCGCGCGCGCCAGAATTTCCGTTTCAATACCCCGGTCGCGGCCATCGGCGTGCGCGGCACCGATTTCACGGTGTTCACCGACGCCACCACGTCGCGCGTGTCGGTGCTGTCGGGCGGCGTCGTGGTAAGCGGTTTCGGCGACGCCTGCCGTCCGGACGGCGGCGGACCCTGCGAAGGCGCGCGCAGCCGCGAGCTGTCGGCGGCCCAGCGCGGGCAGCTGCTGCAGATCCAGCAGGGCGCCGCGGCGCCGCAGCTGATGAATGGCACCAGCGTGGTACCCGAGGCGCATGTGGTGCCGGCCGGCGCACCGGTGGCGCTGGCGCCATCGCGCACCGGGACGGCGACCCAGGTGGAAATGAACGTTGACGTCAAGAAGAGCGAGAAGGTGGCCGACAACGTCAACAGTCAGGTGTCGAAGCCGCTGCCGGGTCCGACGCCAGATCCATCGACACCTACGGTTCCTGGACCGGGGGCGGGCCCGACCCAGCCGACAGCACCCACACAACCGATGGAGCCGACGCAACCAGCCGAGCCATCGCATCCATCCGAGCCGCAGCCACCGGTGGTAATGCCGAGCGAGCCTCCTACTCCGGTGCGACACGCTGGCATCCAATGGGGACGCTGGCAACGCGTGACCGGTCCGGCACCGGATTTCAACTTGACGCTTGCAATGGCCAAGAACCAGCTGATTGCCGTGAACGGTAACTTCGCGATCCTGCGGACTTCCGGCCAGGAATACGTGGTGCCGGAACGCGGTGCCATGGGCTTCAAGCTGGCCGAAAGCGAAGCCTATATCTATACCGACTACGGCACGACGTATTCGGCTTCGGCGGCAACGCTGTCGAATGGCAAGCTGGATGTTGACTTCGACAAGCGCAGCTTCACAACGTCATTCGACCTGTCGCGTCGGGATGAAAAATATCGCTTTCGCGGTGATGGGGCGGTGAGTGCAGACGGTGGATTATATGGTGCTGCGGATGGACGTCCCGGTCACCTGAACATCCAAGGTTTGCTTACTAATGAGAAGAAGGGCGGCGCGGCCTATATTTTCGATGGTCGTATCGACGATCGTCGTACGGTCAACGGTGGTACCTATTGGACGCCAATGTCACCCTAATCGAATGATCTCATTTTCTTACATAAATATGCGATGCGGCGCTGATTTTCCAGCGCCGTTTTTTTCTTTTGTAAATACACTTGGGCGGCGCGCTCGTATGTGGTCTCACTTCCATCGAAGGCGGTTCCATCATTCCAGCCGGAAATAAGAATGTAGTATGGCTTTTTTAGGTCATTTTTTTGTTTCAATTTGTAAGCTGCTCTTCCACTATGGAACAAAGTTTAATTATCTCCAAATGTCACGAAAGTCCCGATTCGCTGGGGAATTGGGCCAAATCTTGCGCTAGGCCAGCGATTATTTGATAATGCCGTACCGAATTTCCAAATGCCTGAAAGAAATATGGTGATTCGATGTGATGGCTGTCACATTATCTCGCTATATGTTCTGTCATGATGCGGAGCGTTGGAGCTGCAGGACACGCTCGTGATACTGCAAACGACTTAAAACCTGATCATTTCGATCTACACAGGAGCTTTTAATGGCAACCCAGTACGACACCCAAATTCAACAGCTGTACGTGGCTTACTTCAACCGTCCTGCAGACGCTAGTGGCATCGCCCACTGGGCCAACTACATGGAAACCGGCGCTGGTACCGCTGAAGAGAAGATCGCTCAAATCTCGGCTGCGTTCGCAACTTCGCTGGAATACCAAGTGGAATACAGCCAGTCGAACTTCGCTGGCATCGTCACCCAGGTGTATAACAACCTGTTCGGTCACGCTCCTGACAGCGATGGCCTGGCATTCTGGGTCAAAGCACTGACCAACAAAGACATGACCGTCGACAACGTCGTCCGTCTGATCTCGGAAGGCGCGCAAGGCACCGACAAAGACGCTTTCAACGCTAAAGTTACCGTTGCCGTCGCCTTCACCAATGCACTGGACACCGACGCTGAAAAAGCTGGCTACGCTGGCAAGGAAGCTAATGACGCAGCTAAAGCACTGCTGGCAGACATCACCACCGCTGCTGACGCCACCGCTGCTGTCGAAAAGACTGCTCTGGACGCGCACGTTGCTGCCGTGATCAAAGCTGGCGTGCCGTTCACCCTGGCAAACGGCCTGGCCGCTCTGGGCGCTGCTCAAGCTGCTGAGAAAGCGTTCTACGAAGAATTCGCTGAAGCTAACGACCTGGAAGAAGCTGACGAAGATAGCGTGACTGCTGCTGTCGATGCAGCTAAAGAAGACCTGATCGAGCTGATCGAAGATGAAGATTTCGCAGACGCAAGCGAAGGCGTGCAAGCTGCACTGATCGCTGATCAGGTAGAGCTGAACGCTGAGACCCAAGTCGAAGCTAACAAAGTCTTGAAGGCCGCGCAAGATGCGGTCGCCAAGGTTACGGGTTTGGCTAACGCTATCGCCGCTTCGACCTCGGCAAAAGACGCTGCGGAAACCGCTCGTGACGACGCAGTCGATGTGCAGGCAGCATACTCGAGCGCTGCAACCACTTTCTACGGTCGTAACGTTGGCGCAGAAATCACTTTCGATGAAGAAAGTGGCTTGAGCACCGTGACCGATAGCACTGGCAAGACCATCGCTTCCCAGTCTGCTGATGGTACCTGGAAAGTCGCAACTGGCGTTACCGCGAGCAACTATCAGGGCCTGAGCGCTCTGGTCGCCGCAGGTAACAACCTGGACGCTGCTTACGACGAAATCGAAGCTGCTCAAGAAGCCGCTGCTCTGGCACAACTGCGCGTCGAACTGCTGGATCAGTCGGGCGTTGTGCTGGCAACCTCGTTCAAGTTCATTGAAACCAAGCCAAAAGACGCTACCAAGCCGACCTATAACGAAATCGTCAATGAACTGAGCGCCCTGAGCGCGACCTCGGTGACCGCTGCCGCAGCCTTCGCAGCAGCCGATGAAGACGACGCCAACTACGAGGAACTGGAACTGGCAGCTGAAGAAGCAACTGATGCCCTGGAAGCTTTCCAAGCTCAGATCAACACCTTCAACGCTAGTAACACCACCAAACTGGCTAACGCCGTAGTCAGTGCTGAAGAAGGCACCCTGGGCCTGGTAACTGCAGAAGTCGCTGAAATCGAAGGCTTGGCTGCTGCAATCGCTGCTGAAACCAAAACCCCAGCACAGCAGACTCTGCTGACCGACAATGATCCTCTGGTAACCCGTTTCGAAACTGCACAGACCAACGCTACCAGCGATGACATGGACGTTCGCGTTGCAACTTTGGGCACCGAAGGCGCGAAAGCTGCCATTGACGCACTGGCGGACGCACGTGAAGCCCTGGAAGATGCACAAGCAGTTGCTAAGGAGCTGGAAGGCCTGCAAAAAGCAACCGCCGACGCAATCGCCGAGTTCACTGCTGAAGAATACGCTACCCCAATCACCCTGGGTGCAAGCAACTTCGGCACCACCGATGCAGACATCTTTGTTGCTGGCACCGTGAACTCGACCGTGACCAACTTCGGCCGTTCGGGCGATGACGTCCTGTTCGTCGGTTCGGGCTTCACCCTGAACAAAGGCGCACTGAGCACCGGCAACGACAACGCACTGGAAGTATTCTTCACTCAGAGCGGCAACAACGCTGTCATCACCATTGAGTCGAAGAACTATGGCTCGGATTCGGGCGACGTGCACACCGTTACCCTGACCGGCGTGAGCATCGACGACCTGACCTTCGAAAACGGCATCATCACCCTGTAATGATGGCTTGAGAAGGCGCCGCGGCCAGCCACTGGCCGTAAGCGACGAAAACCCCGCAACTTCGGTTGCGGGGTTTTTTTTCGCACGGAAACGACAGATTGTGTGATCTGCATCACATTTTTCAAGTGTTATGCCTCATAATGTCGTGCCGAGCTTGCTAACCCCATGCTTCGACGGCGAACCGCGACACGCCACCGAATGTCGTTTCCAGTCTCACCGATATGAAAAATAACTTCTCCAAGCCGAAGAACGAAATCACCGAGGCGTTGCAGATCTTCAAGCGCACCTTCATCACGATCGGCGTGTTCAGCGCGATCACGAACATGCTGGCGCTGGCGCCGTCGCTGTACATGATGCAGGTCTACGACCGCGTCCTGGCCAGCCAGAACGAGCTGACCCTGGCCATGCTGACGGTCCTGCTGCTCGGCGCCTACCTGATGCTGGCGTCGCTCGAGATGATCCGTTCCTTCGTGCTGGTGCGCGTCGGTAACCGCTTCGACATGATGATGAACAAGCGCGTGTACACGGCCGCTTTCCAGCAGAACCTGAAGACGTCGGGCGCGAATGCGGGCCAGGCGATGTCCGACCTGACCAATGTCCGTCAGTTCTTGACCGGCAATGCGCTGTTCGCCTTTTTCGACGCCCCATGGTTCCCGATCTACCTGGCGATCATCTTCTTCTTCCAGGTGCCGCTGGGCTTCTTCGCCCTTGGCGGCACCTTGATCCTGATCGTGCTGGCCGTGGTCAATGAAAAAGTCACGCGCAAACCGCTGTCCGAGGCCAACTCGCTGTCGGTGGAAGCCAACACCATGGCCACCAATAACCTGCGTAACGCCGAAGTCATCGAGTCGATGGGCATGCTGCCGAACGTGATGGGCCGCTGGTTCAAGGTGCACAGCAAGTTCCTAAGCCTGCAGGCCAGCGCCAGCAATAAGGCCGGCATGATCAATGCCGGCACCAAGTTCGTGCAACTGTCGCTGCAGTCGCTGGTGCTGGGTCTCGGCGCGCTGCTGGTGATCGAACACAAGATGTCGGCCGGCATGATGATCGCCGCCTCGATCCTGGTCGGCCGCGCCATGCAGCCGGTGCAGCAGGTGATCGGCGCCTGGAAGAGCGTTGGCAGCACCCGCAGCGCCTATACCCGCCTGGTCGCCCTCCTGGAAGCGAATCCGAAGCGCGAAACGGGCATGTCGCTGCCGAAGCCACGCGGCGCCCTGACGGTCGAAGCCGTCACCGCCTCGCCACCGGGCGCCAAGGCGCCGGTGGTGCGCAACGTCAGTTTCGCCCTCGAGCCGGGCGACGTGCTGGGCGTGGTCGGGCCGAGCGGCTCCGGCAAGTCGACCCTGGCGCGCCTGCTGATCGGCGTATGGCCGGCGATGATGGGCAAGGTACGCCTGGACGGCGCCGATATCTACCAGTGGAACAAGGCCGAGCTTGGCCCGCACATCGGTTACCTGCCGCAATCGATCGAGCTGTTCGCCGGCACCGTGTCCGACAATATTGCACGCTTTGGCGAAGTCGATGCCGAAAAAGTCGTGGTTGCCGCCCAGCGTGCCGGCGTGCACGACATGATCCTGCACCTGCCGGAAGGCTACGACACCAAGCTGGGTGACGGCGGCGCCGGCCTGTCCGGCGGCCAGCGCCAGCGCCTGGCGCTGGCCCGCGCCATGTACGACGATCCGGCGCTCCTGGTGCTGGACGAACCGAACTCGAACCTGGACGAAGTCGGCGAGGCGGCGCTCGTGAAAGCGGTGCTCGAGCTGCGCTCGCGCGGCAAGACCATCGTCTTGATCACCCACCGCCAGTCGGCGCTCAACGCGACCACCAAGCTGCTCATGATGCGCGACGGCGGGGTAGCTGCCTTCGGTCCGACCAAGAAGGTCCTGGAAGCCATCAACGAAGCCAACCAAAAGCAGATCGAGGCGCAGAAGGCGGCGCTCGCCGCCAAGGGCCAGGCATTACTGGCCAAGCAGGCACAGGCCAAGGCACAGCCGCCGGCCAAACCGCAGCCACAGGCACCGGCGCCCGCAGAGCAGGGCGGCAACACTTCCGCGACCACGGAACAGGGACAGTAAAACATGCAACTCGTAAAGAAACAGGAACAAGCTTCGGAAGTCATCTCCCATACCGTCGAGCCGGTCGATGTCGATACCGACTCTAGCAGGTTCAGCCGCATCGGCTGGCTGCTGGTGCTGCTCGGCTTCGGCGGCTTTCTGCTGTGGGCGTTTCTCGCCCCGATCGACAAGGGCGTGCCGATGAGCGGCACGGTGGCGGCGCAGTCGAACCGCCAGGCGGTCCAGCACCTGACCGGCGGCACCGTGCAGCAACTGCTGGTGCGTGATGGCGACCAGGTCAAGGAAGGCCAGGTGGTGGCGCGCATGAATCCGGTGACCGCCAAGTCGGCGGTCCAGCTGACCGAGGTGCAATACCTGTCGGCGCTGGCCAACGTGGCGCGCCTGACCGCTGAACGTGACGGTGCGAAGACCATCAAGTTCCCGGCCGAGATCGAACAGCGCCGCGCCGAACCCGCGGTGGCTGACCTGATCAGCTCGCAGAACGGCTTGCTGCTGTCGCGCCAGAATGCGCTGCAGAGCCAGGTGAGCGGCGTCGATGAAAGCATCGCCGGCCTCAAGATGCAGATCCAGGGCCTGCAAGAGTCACGCGACAGCAAGAAAGAACAGATGTCGCTGCTCAAGGAGCAACTGGACGGCATGCGCGACCTGGCCAAGGAAGGCTATGTCGCACGCAACCGCCTGCTCGAACTGGAGCGCACTTACGCCCAGCTGAGCGGCGCGGTGTCGGAAGACATCGGCAATATCGGCCGCTCGCAGCGCCAGGTGCTGGAGCTGACCCTGCGCAAGACCCAGGCAACGCAAGACTACCAGAAGGAAGTGCGCAGCTCGATGAACGAGATGCAGCGCGAAGCCGATGCCCAGCACGCGCGCCTGACCGCCGAGCAGTTCCAGTTGTCGAACGTCGACGTGCGCGCACCAGTCGCCGGCACCGTGGTCGGCCTGGCGGTGTTTACCAACGGCGGCGTGATCCCGTCCGGCTTCAAGCTGATGGACATCGTGCCGGAAGGCGATCCGCTGGTCGTCGAAGGCCAGTTGCCGGTCAACCTGATCGACAAGGTGCATCCGGGCCTGAAGGTCGAGCTGATCTTCTCTGCATTCAATTCCAACAAGACGCCGCATATCGAAGGCGAGGTGACCTTGGTCGCTGCCGACCGCCAGGTCGACGAGCGCACCGGCAACCCATACTACGTCGTCAAGGTGAAAGTCACGCCGAAGGGCCACCAGATGATGGCTCAGCACAAGATGGACGCTCGTCCGGGCATGCCGGTGGAGCTGTTCGTCAAGACTGGCGAACGCACCATGATGAACTACCTGTTCCGTCCGATCCTCGACCGCATGCCGGCGGCAATGGGAGGCGAGTGATGCGCGGCCCGTCGATGACCCGCCTGCGCGCCGTCTTCGCGCGCGGCGCCCTCGGCGCCGCCATCGGCCTCGCCTTCGCCGTGCCGGCCCACGCGCTGTCGCTGCAGCAGGCGTATGAAGCGGCGCTGCGCAACGATCCGGTCTACCGGATGCGCATCCAGGAGCGCGAAGCCGGCCGCGAGATCGCCATCCAGGGCCGCGCCGGCCTGCTGCCGAGCGTGACAGGCAGCCATTCGGTGAACCGCAATATCTCGGACCGGACCCAGCTTGCCAGGAATCAGCTGACCGGCGTGGTTGCGCCCTCGACCGACCATCCGCGCTACATCAGCCGCTCGTCCACCGTACAGCTGCGCCAGCCGATCCTGAACCTGGACGCCTTCGTGCGCTACCGCCAGGGCAAGGTGCAGGACGCCCAGAGCGCGCAGGCGCTCGAGGCGGGCACCGACGAAGTCGCGGTGCGCGTGGCCCAGGCCTATATGGATGCGCTGTTCGCCGAAGACCAGGTCGCGCTGTCGAAGGTGCAGCGCGATATGTACCAGGAACAGCAGAAGGTCAACGCCCGCCTGTTCGACCGCGGCGAAGGCACGCGCACCGACATGCTCGAGACCCAGGCGCGCTACGACCTGGCCGAGGCCCAGCTGATCGAGGCCGAGGACAACCTCAAGGCCGCGCGCGAGACGCTGCAGGGCGTGATCGGCATGGACCCGGGCCGCCTCGACCAGCTGGGCGACAATTTCCGTCCGCTGCCGCAAGATGTGGCGTCGTACGATGAATGGGAAAAGCTGGCGCTGGCCAACAACAACACCCTGGCCACCACGCGCCTCGCGGTCGAGAACCAGCGCCTGGAAATCCAGCGCCAGCGCGCCGGCCATGCGCCACGCCTGGACTTTCTTGCCACCTATAACAAGGCGGACAGCGAGTCCCTGAACCAGCTCGGCACCGAATCGACCAACCGCCAGCTCGGTATCCAGCTCAATGTCCCGATCTATTCGGGCGGTGCGATCAGCTCGGCTACGCGCCAGGCGGCCGCCAACTACGGCCGCGCGCAAGCGGAACTGGATGCGCGCACCAACGAGATCCTGGTCGAGCTGCGCCGCGCGCACAGTATTGTCGAGAGCAGCAGCCGCAAGGTCGAGGCGCTGGTCAAGGCAGTCGAGTCCGGTAAAGTCCTGATGACCGCCACCGAGCAGAGCATCAAAGGCGGGGTACGCATCAACCTCGACCTGCTCAACGCCCAGCAGACGCTGTTCGTCAGCCAGCGCGACCTGGCCCAGGCCCGCTACGGCTACCTGCTCGGCGTGATTCGCCTGCGCGCTGCGGCGGGCAACCTGGATTCGCAGGTGATCCGCGAGATTGCCGCCTACTTCCGGCAGTAATTCCTCCGGGCCGGCGTTCGCCGGCCCAACCCGGCGCACCCGGCCGTATCTCGCGACGTTGATCTTTTTTTAACGCTATATTTTTCTCTCCAATTCACATGGAGAGGGTCATGGCGAACTATGTCAGCCAGGTGCAGGAACTGTATGTCGCCTATTTCAGCCGCCCGGCCGATCCCGACGGCCTGAAGTTCTGGGCCGACAACCTCGAGAACCAGGTGGTGAGCTACGAGCAGATCGCTGCCGCCTTCGCTGAAACGGCGGAGTACAAGGCAACCTATTCCGGCACCGATCACCGCGAACTCGTCCACGAAATCTACGACAACCTGTTCGGTCGCGCGCCGGAACAGACAGGACGCGATTTCTGGATCACGGCGCTGGATACCGGCGCCATGACGGTCGACAATATGGTGACGATGGTGGCGGGAGGTGCCCAGGGGGCCGACCAGTTCGCGTTCAACGCCAAGATTGGCGTGGCCATTGCCTTTACCGACCGTATCGACACGTCGCAAGAAAAAGCCGCCTACAGCGGCGAGGCGGCCCTCATGATTGCGATTAACTACCTGGCTGGCGTCAAGAACCTGATCACCGGCGATCTGGCACGCGATCCCGGCGCCATCGACCTGGCGATTGCGCGCATGAGCGGCGCGCCCACTGCGATGGATGAACTCGAGCTGGTCGGGGTGGCCGACCCCGCCGGCGCCTTCGCATAAGGGGGGGACGGCGCCTGAGGCGGCGCCGCCCCCGTTCGTTCAGGCCATGGCCTGGCCAGGTGCGTGGCCGGGCTCGCCGGCGGCCGGTTGCGTGCCGGCGCAATGCGGGCACGACACGCCCATCACGTATTCCGGCGCCAGCTGCTGGCGCGGCGTCACCACCGCGCGGCAGGCGAAGCACTGCACGGTCTCGGTCGGTTCCAGTTTCGGGTTGAGCGCGGTGCGGTAGTCGAACACGAAGCAGTCGCCCGTGTAATGGTCGCCGCCGACTTCCTCGAAATACTTCAGGATGCCGCCTTCGAGCTGGAACACGCGGTCGTAGCCGATCTCTTTCATGTGGATCGCGGCTTTTTCGCAACGGATGCCGCCGGTACAGAAGGTGACCACGGTCTTGCCGTTGAGCTCATCCTTGTGCTCGGCCGCGACGGCGGGGAACTCGGTGAACTTGTCGATACGATAATCGAGCGTGTTGTTGAACGTGCCGACGTCGACTTCGAAGGCATTGCGGGTTTCCATCATCACGACTTCGACGCCGTCGTCGTCATGGCCCTGGTCGAGCCAGCGCTTGAGCGTCTTCGCATCGACCACCGGCGCGCGGCCAAGCTCCGGCTTGATCAGCGGCATGCGCATGGTGATGATCTCTTTCTTGATCTTGACCAGCATGCGCTTGTGCGACTGTTCGGTCGACAGGCTCTCTTTCCACTCCAGGTCCGCCAGGCGGGCGTCGCTGCGCACCCAGGCCAGGTACTGGTCGATGTGCTCGCGCGTCCCCGACAGGAACATATTGATGCCTTCCGGCGTCAGCAGCACGGTGCCTTTCAGTCCGAGCTCGTTGCACAGATCCTGGTATTGCGGGCGCAATGCTTCCAGGTTCTCGAGCGTGATGAATTTATAGGCGGCGATGTTGACGTACTGGTTTTGGGAGGACATGGTCGAAGGGCCTTGCAAAGGCGGTTGGAAAGACAGGGCGACATTATAAATCAGCAGGCGCCGCTGTCTGGAAGTGTCGACTTTTCGCGACAGCAAGCGCATTGATTTGGCTTGGCTGCATGAATGATATGGAGACCTTGATGGTAAAGATTGCGTGTCGGGAAATTTTACATTGAGCTCGAAAGAAGATTGATAATTGTCAATAAGTTCTTGATTCATCGTTGTTTTTCTGTGCTGGCATTGATATTGCTTAATAGCTTTCGCTTATTAAATTATGTTACCTCTAAGGAAATAACAATATGATCCGCAATATCGTTTTCGCCGCCCTTGCCCTGACCACCGGCATCGCCGCAGCCGCACCTGTGCAGAGCCTGACCTTCACGTCGGATTCCAACACCGCGTACAGCTACACGTTGCCGGCAAGCCAGAAGGGCGGCGTGGTTGTCGGCTTCGATTTCAGCTTTACCGGCACTCTCGGCAACAACGACTTCCTGGGCCTGTGGTTCGGCAATTCCAGCAATCTCGATGAGGCATACAAGGGTCCGAACTTCGGTGTAAAGACCAACTGCGGTACCGGTGCCAATAACTGCACCAACGACTTGTTTGCGCGCACTGTGGGCACGGATGGTCCTTACGTTCCAAACAGCAACATCTCGGAAGGCCAGACCTACAAGCTGTTCGCTCACCTCTACAAGAGCGGCAATTCGACGTCCTACGACACGATCGCCATGTGGGTAAATCCGGAAGCCGATGAAATCGCATCGCTCACCGGCGCCGATCTCGTGGCAACCGGCAAATCGAACCTGACCTCGTTCGACACCATTGGCTTTCGTACCGCGAACATCGACAACAACGTGACCATGACCGTCAACGGCCTGAACGTTGCCGAAGTGCCGGAACCATCGAGCGTCGCCCTGCTGGGTCTGGCCATGGCTGGCCTGGCGTTTACCCGCCGCAAGCGCGCCTGATTGCGCTGAACGGTATATCGCCAGCCGGGTCGGCTGGCAATCCAGACCCGCTGCCTGCAGCGGGTTCTTGTTTTATGTAAGGTCGTCCCGTGCTGTTCGCGTGATGATCCCCAATGGGGGCATCGCTGCGATTTCTGCTGTTTTCGCTGGGCCGGGCCGCCATGCAGCCGGCCACCGTCAGTCATTCCGACGTCGCGGCACCCTGCCGCTCGCGGTAAAATACCCGGATGACTTCCCCGACTTTCACCCACCTGCGCGTCCACTCCGAATACTCCATCGTCGACGGCCTGGTCCGCATTGACGACCTGGTCAAGGCGGCCGTCAAGGACAGCCAGCCGGCACTGGCCGTGACCGATCTGGCCAACACGTTCTGCCTGGTGCGCTTCTACAAGGCGGCGCGCGGCAAGGGCATCAAGCCGATCGTCGGGGTCGACGCCTGGATCACCAACGACGACAACCGCGACAAGCCGCACCGCCTGCTGATCCTGGCCAAGAACCACACCGGCTACCTGCAGCTGTGCGACCTGCTGGCGCGCGCCTGGCTCACCAACCAGCACAAGGGCCGCGCCGAACTGCGCACCGAGTGGCTGGAAGCGCTGGCCACCTCCGTCTCGACCCTGCATCCGGATGAACCCCAGGCCAACGCCCTGATCGTGCTCTCGGGCGCCCACTTCGGCGACGTCGGCCAGGCGATCGAGAACGGCGACCTCGCCAAGGCCGAGGCCAATGCCGAGCGCTGGGCGCGCATTTTCCCGGGCCACTTCTATATCGAGATCCAGCGCGCCGGCCAGGCCAACCAGGAGCAGCAGGTGCGCCATTCGGTGGCGCTGGCCGGCCGCCTGGGCCTGCCGGTGGTCGCGACCCATCCGGTGCAGTTCCTGGACAAGAGCGAATTCATCGCTCACGAGGCGCGCGTCTGTATCGCCGAGGGCGAGATGCTGGCCAACGCCAAGCGCGTGCGCCGCTTCAACGAGAACATGTGCTTCAAGTCGCAGGCCGAGATGGCCGAATTGTTCAAGGACTTCCCGGGCGCGCTCGCCAACTCGGTCGAAATCGCCAAGCGCTGCAACGTCACCCTCACCCTGGGCAAGCCCCAGCTGCCGAACTTCCCGACTCCGGGCATGACGATCGACGAATTCCTGGTCGCCGAGACCAAGAAGGGCCTCGAGGAGCGCCTGGTGCAGCTGTATCCCGATCCCGTCAAACGCGAGCAGGAGCGTCCGCGCTACGAGGCGCGCCTCGAGTTCGAGAACAAGACGATCATCAACATGAAGTTCCCGGGCTACTTCCTGATCGTGGCGGAGTTCATCCAGTGGGGCAAGAACAACGGCGTGCCGATCGGCCCGGGCCGCGGTTCGGGCGCGGGCTCGCTCGTGGCCTACGCCCTCAAGATCACCGACCTCGATCCGCTCAAGTACAACCTGCTGTTCGAGCGTTTCCTGAACCCCGAGCGCGTCTCGATGCCCGACTTCGACATCGACTTCTGCCAGGAAAAGCGCGAACTGGTGATCCAGCACGTGAAGGACCTGTACGGCCGCGACGCGGTGTCGCAGATCGCCACCTTCGGCACCATGGCGGCCAAGGGCGCGATCCGCGACGTCGGCCGCGTGCTCGATTTCGGCTACAACTTCTGCGACGGCATCTCCAAGCTGATCCCGTTCAAGCCGGGTAAGCCGGTCTCGATCGCCGAGGCGATCGAAGAAGAACCGCTGCTCAAGGAGCGCCTCGAGAACGAAGAAGAGGTCAAGCAGCTGCTCGACCTCGCGCAGCAGGTCGAGGGCATCACGCGCGGCATCGGCATGCACGCCGGGGGCGTGCTGATCGCGCCGGGCAAGCTCACCGATTTCTGCCCGCTGTACACCCAGGGTGGCGACGCCGGCGTGGTGTCGCAGTACGACAAGGACGACGTGGAGGCCGTGGGCCTGGTCAAGTTCGACTTCCTGGGCCTGACCACCCTCACCATCCTCGACCGCGCCGTCAACTACATCAAGGACCTCGACCCGGCGGAATCCGAATTCGACCTGGCCAAGCTGCCGCTGGACGACCGCGCCTCGTACAAGTTGCTGAGCGACGCCAAGACGGTCGCCATCTTCCAGCTCGAATCGCGCGGCATGCAGGGCATGCTCAAGGATGCGCGCCCCGACCGCTTCGAGGACATCATCGCGCTCGTCGCCCTGTACCGTCCGGGCCCGATGGACCTGATTCCCGACTTCTGCAAGCGCAAGCACGGCGAGAAGTTCGACTATCCCGATCCGCGCACCGAGTCCATCCTGTCCGAGACCTACGGCATCATGGTCTACCAGGAGCAGGTCATGCAGATGGCGCAGATCGTGGGCGGCTACTCGCTTGGCGGCGCCGACATGCTGCGCCGCGCGATGGGCAAGAAGAAGGCCGAAGAGATGGCCGAGCACCGCGAGATCTTCCGCGCCGGCGCCGCCAAGGATGGCCTGTCGACCGAAAAGGCCGACGAGATCTTCGACTTGATGGAAAAGTTCGCGGGCTACGGCTTCAACAAGTCGCACGCGGCCGCGTATGCGCTGCTGTCGTACCACACGGCGTATTTGAAGGTGCACCACACCGCCGCGTTCATGGCAGCCAATATGTCGCTGGCGATGGAAGACACCGAGAAGATCAAGATCCTGGTCGAGGACGCGAAAGAAGTCTGCAAGCTCACGATCCTGCCGCCGGACGTCAACGAATCGCAGTTCCGCTTCACGCCGGAAGGCGAGGCCAGGTCGAAGACCGGCAAGCAAGTGACCAATATCCGCTACGGCCTGGGCGGCGTGAAGGGGGCGGGCCAGGGCGCGATCGAGGCCATCATCGCCGCCCGCACCGAGGGCGGCAGGTTCAAGGACCTGTTCGACTTCTGCAAGCGGGTCGACCGCAAGCAGATCAACCGCCGCACGATCGAATCCTTGATCCGCGCCGGCGCGATGGATGCCTTCGGCGTCGACCGCGCGGTGCTGCTGGCGTCGGTGGCGTTCGCGATGGAAGCGGCCGGCCAGGCGGCCGCCGCCGCCAACCAGGTCAGCCTGTTCGGCGGCGACGATTCGGATCTCGTGGCGCCGCCCGACTACGTGAAAGCCACGCCCTGGACCGACCGCCAGAAGCTGTCCGAAGAAAAGACCGCGCTCGGCTACTACTTGTCGGGCCATATGTTCGACTCGTACGCGCAAGAGGTGCGGCGCTTCGCCAAGACCAAGCTGAAAGACCTGGAACCGTCGCGCGACCCGCGCATGATGTGCGGCGTGATCACCGGCGTGCGCACCCAGATGACCCAGCGCGGCAAGATCCTGATCGTGGCGCTGGACGACAAGACCGCCGTGCACGAAGTGACCATCTACAGCGAGGTGGCCGAGGCCAACAAGCACGCGCTCAAGGAAGATGAATTCCTGCTGGTGGTCGGCAAGGTGTCCGAGGACCGCTTCAACGGCGGCCTGCGCATCACGGCCGAGAAGGTGTTCGACATCGCGGCCTCGCGCATCCAGTACGGACACAAGCTCGAGATGGACCTGGCCACGACGGTCGATCCGGCGAAGATCGCCGAGGTGCTGCAGCCTTACCGGGTGCAGGACGGGATGCCGGTCAGCCTGCGCCTGGTGACCAACGGGATTCCGCACATCATGCAGCTGGGCGACGACTGGCGCGTGGCGCCGTCGGATACGCTCAAGCAGGCGCTGGAACTGACGCTGGGGGCGAAGGATGTGGCAGTAGAGTACTAGGTTACCTGTGTGTGGGGTGGGGTGGGGTACTTGGGGTGGGGTGCTTGGGGTGAGGTGCTTGGGGTGAGGTGCTTGGGGTGAGGTGCTTGGGGTGGGGTGGGGTGGGGTGGGGTGGGCGGGTCTCCCGCCCACGCGTTCAATCCCGGTGGGCATTGTCGCGACACTGCCGTAAATCCAGGCAAGCGCTATCGCGACGCTGCCGTCATTTGAACGCGTGGACGGACAAGCCGTCCACCCCACGTTACTGCGCGTTCTTCACGCAGGCGCGAACCCAGGTTGCGGTTACTGACCGTCGTTCCGGCGCAGGCGCGAACCCAGGTTGCGGCTACTGACCGTCGTTTCCGGCGCAGGCGCGAACCCAGTTCGCGTGCGTAGTGGCCGTGTTCGACCGTAGTGGCAGCGAAGAAGCTGGGGCCGGAGGACGTGACAGTAGAGAGCCAGGTCAGCCTGTATGTGGGGTGGGCGGGTCTCCCGCCCACGCGTTCAATCCAGGCAGGCGTTGTCGCGACACTGCCGTAAATCCAGGCAAGCGCTGTCGCGACGCTGCCGTCATTTGAACGCGTGGACGGACAAGCCGTCCACCCCACCTTACTGCGCGTTCTTCACGCAGGCGCGAACCCAGGTTGCGGTTACTGACCGTCGTTCCGGCGCAGGCGCGAAGCCAGGTTGCGGTTACCGACCGTCGTTTCCGGCGCAGGCGCGAACCCAGTTCGCGTGCGTAGTGGCCGTGTTCGACCGTAGTGGCAGCGAAGAAGCTGGGGCCGGAGGACGTGACAGTAGAGAGCCAGGTCAGCCTGTATGTGGGGTGGGCGGGTCTCCCGCCCACGCGTTCAATCCAGGCGGGCGCTGTCGCGACACTGCCGTAAATCCAGGCAAGCGCTGTCGCGACGCTGCCGTCATTTGAACGCGTGGACGGACAAGCCGTCCACCCCACGTTACTGCGCGTTCTTCACGCAGGCGCGAACCCAGGTTGCGGTTACTGACCGTCGTTCCGGCGCAGGCGCGAAGCCAGGTTGCGGCTACTGACCGTCGTTTCCGGCGCAGGAGCGAACCCAGTTCGCGTGCGTAGTGGCCGTGTTCGACCGTAGTGGCAGCGAAGAAGCTGGGGCCGGAGGACGTGACAGTAGAGAGCCAGGTCAGCCTGTATGTGGGGTGGGCGGGTCTCCCGCCCACGCGTTCAATCCAGGCGGGCGCTGTCGCGACACTGCCATAAATCCAGGCGGGCGTTGTCGCGCCACTGCCATAATCCAGGCGGGCGTTGTCGCGCCACTGCCATAAATCCAGGCAAGCACTGTCGCGACACTGCGGTTATTTGCACGCGTGGCCGGACAAGCCGTCCCCCCCACGGTGTCTGGCCGCCCTTCGCGCGGCAGAGGCTAGCGCTCCGGCTGTGCGTGTTCCCGCAAGCCAACCGTCGCCTGCGTCGTCCCATTCTTGGCCCGCTCCAGCACCACCTTGCGGTTGCTCGACTCCTGGTCCCGCTGCGCCTCGCGGTGCCACAGGTGCAGCACCTCGGTGGCCAGCGCGCCGTCCTTGCGCAGCACCCCGGCATGGAACAGGCGCACGACCAGGTCCGAATCCTCGTGCCCCCAGCCGGTAAAGCTCTCGTCGAAGCCATTCACTTTGACCAGGTCCGACTTCCACACCCCCAGGTTGCAGCTCTTGATGCGGCGCCAGCTGAACTTCCGGCGCACGCGGCCGACGTCGGGCCAGCGCAGCATCGTCTGCACCACCTTGTTCATGTCGCCGGCAAGCCGGTAACGCACACGCTCGCCCATGCCAAGGCCGGCGACGTCGATATGCTCGCGCAGGACGCGCTCGGTTAGCCGCTGGCTGAGCAGGATGCGGCTGCCCGAGACCAGGAATCCCGGCTGCGCCAAGGCCCGGTGGCGGCTGATGAAGTCACGTTGCGGAACGCAATCGCCGTCCAGGAAGATGATATAGTCGCCTGTTGCCGCCAGCGTGCCGCGGTTGCGCGCCATGGCGGCGCGAAAGCCGTCGTCCGGCTGCCACACGTGTTTTACCGGCACTGGCGCCCGTGCGCGCAGGCGGTCGATGCAGTCCCGCGTGTTGGCAGTCGAGCCGTCATCAGCGATAATGATTTCGAAATTCTTGTCGTCCTGTAAAAAACAGGCTTCCACCACCGCCTCCAGGGCGTCGGGACGGTTGTATGTGGTGATCACGACCGACATTGTCTGTGTTTGCTGCATTGCTGTCCAATTGAGCGCCTAGGCCGCAAGAATATCCCACAAGAACCTGAATGAACAATAAGCCGATGATGTCCCGGGAGCCAATGCAGGTTTGGATCGGCTTCCAGGCCTTCCTGTTTCCCTTCCTTAGCCTGACCACTCCTTCCGGCATCGGTTTCAGCAGCCTCCTGTTCCTGCTGTCGGCGCTGTGCGTGCCGCGCAAGGCCTGGACCGCATTGACCCCCCATTGGAAAGAGGTGCGCTGGGTCGTCGCGGCCTTCTGGTTCCAGTTCGCGCTTGCCATCGTGGCGGTGCTGATCCGGCCCGAGGCCGGTCTCGACTACCTGGACAAGCCCTCGCGCATGCTGCTCGCGCTCTCCGCCATGGCGCTGGTCCTGGTGGCGCGTCCGGCGCCCGCCACGCTGTGGTGGGGCGTGGTCGCCGGCAGCGTGGCCGCGCTGCCCTTCGTGGCCTGGCAGCGCATCGTGCTGCAGATCGAGCGTCCCGGCGGCTTCCTGAATGCGATCACCTTCGGCGACCTGGCCATGGTCCTGGGTCTGGTGGCGCTGGCGGCGGCGATCGACTACCGCCACCACACGCGCAAGGCGGTGCTGGCCGGTGTCGGCGCGCTGGCCGGCCTGGCCGCCTGCATGCTGACCGGCACCCGTGGGGCCTGGATCGCGCTGGCGCTGGCGGCACTGCTGTTCCTGAGCTATGCCCAGCTGCTCCAGAGCCGCAAGGTGCGCCTGCTGCTGGCCGGGAGTTTTACCCTGGTCGCCGCCGCCTTCTTCGTGCCGGCCACCGGCATGCAGGAGCGTGCGCTGCAGGGCGTGGACGACGTCCAGACCTGGGTCGACGGCGGCAATGTCTTCACCAACGTCGGCACCCGGCTCGAATTGTGGAAGGGGGCGGCGATCCTGATCGAAGAGCGGCCGCTGTTCGGCCTGGACCGCAACACGGTGCGCGCCGAGATCCGCCGCCTGGTGGAGCAGGGCACGCTCGATCCGGCGATCCTGTCGCTCGAACACCTGCATAATGACGCCCTGCAGGCGCTCGCCACCGGCGGCGTGTTCGGGTTTCTTGCCTGGGTCGGCATCCTGGTGGCGCCGTTCGTGTTCTTCGCGCGCCAGATGGGCCGCGCCAGCGCCGAACGGGCCGGACGCTTCGCGCCGGCGCTGGCCGGCATGCTGGTGGTGCTGTGCTACTTCAGCTTCGGCCTGACCGAAGTCATTTTCTGGTCCCTCAAGGGCAGCATGTTCTATGCGCTGATGGTGTTCCTGCTCATGGGATTCTGCCTGGTTGCGCAGCCGGCGAGGGATGTAAAGGTTGAACAACGTGGAAACTAAAGTCATCGCCCGGCGCCTGCTGGCGCTGGTCAAACCGTACCAATCGCGCGCCTGGATGGCGCTGCTGTCGATGGCCGTCACCGCCGCCACCCAGCCGCTGCTGGGCGAGGCGCTCAAGGTCCTGCTCGACGACGGCTTCAAGGAAAACATCGCCTTCAGCCTGTGGTGGATCCCGACCATCCTGGTGTCGATCTTCGTCCTGCGCGGCGTCGGCACCTTCGGCACGGCCTACTTCAACAACTGGGTGCTGTCCCGGGTCCTGAACGACATGCGCGCCATGGCCTTCGAAAAGGTGTTGCGCCTGCCGGTGGCGCGCTACCAGGACGAATCGACGGGCAAGATCATCAACACCGTCGTCAACGATGTGCGCCAGGTGGTCGACATGATCCAGTCGGTGTTCGTGGCTTGCGTGCGCGACGTGCTGGTCGTGATCGGCCTGCTCGGCACCCTGTTGTACCTGAACTGGAAGCTGACCCTGGTCGCCATTATCGTGATCCCGCTGACCGCCGTCATCGTGCGCACCACCACCAAGCGCCTGCGCAACCTGAACCGCGAGAGCCAGCGTGTCACCGCCGAGATGACCGGCGTGGTCGAGGAAGCCGCGCGCGGCCACCAGGTGATCCGCGTGTTCTCGGGCGAGCGCTACGAGCGCCAGCGCTTCCACCAGCGCAGCGAGGCGCTGCGCGGCTTCTCGCAGCGCATGACGGTGGCCTTCGCCGCCACCACCCCCGTGACCCAGATCGCCACCTCGCTGGCGCTTTCGCTCGTCATCGTGCTGGCGATTCAGGCCGACATGACGGTCGGCGAGTTCACCCAGTTCGTCACCATGATGCTGATGCTGCTCACGCCCCTGAAATCGCTGGCCGAGGTCAACGGCCCGATGCAGCGCGGGATGGCGGCCGCCGAGACGGTGTTCGGTATCATCGACTCGGCACCCGAGCGCGATACCGGCAGCCGCGAACTGGGCCGCGCGCGCGGCCACCTGGTGCTCGAGGACGTGGTCTTCCGCTACCCGAATGCGCTCACTCCGGCCATGAACGGCGTCTCGCTCGACGTGCAGCCGGGACAGACGGTGGCGCTGGTGGGCGTGTCGGGCGGGGGCAAGTCGACGTTCGTCAACCTGGTCACGCGCTTCTACGATCCGGAAGGCGGCCGCATGCTGCTCGATGGCGTGCCGTATGCCGACATCAAGCTGGCGTCGCTGCGCGGCCAGATCGCGATGGTGAGCCAGAACGTGGTGCTGTTCGACGATACGCTGGCGGCGAATATCGCCTATGGCGCCGAGCAGGTCGACTACGAACGCCTGGCGGCGGCGGTGCGCGCGGCGCACTTGACCGATGTCGTGGCGCGTTTGCCGGACGGGATCGACACGCGCATCGGCGAGAACGGTTCGCGCCTGTCGGGCGGCCAGCGCCAGCGGGTGGCGATCGCACGCGCGATCTACAAGGACGCACCGTTGCTGATTCTGGATGAGGCCACCTCGGCGCTGGACAACGAGAGCGAACGCGCGGTCCAGGCGGCGCTCGACACCCTGATGGCCGGCCGCACCACGATCGTGATCGCGCACCGCCTGTCGACCATCGAGCGGGCCGACCGCATCGTGGTGATGGAAGCCGGGCGGATCGTGGAGCAGGGGACGCATGATGAATTGCTGGCGCTGAAGGGCATGTATGCCAATCTGTATCACCTGCAGTTCACGGCAGCCGAGGCAACATAAGCGACGACGCAATCAATGTGGGGTGGACGGCTTGCCGTCCACGCGGTGATAGTTGGCCACCAGATCATCCGGCACGATGCTGGAAGCGATCACCATCACCGTGTGGACGGCGAAGCCGTCCACGCCACATCACCCAACATCGCCCACATCACCCAACGCCACCCCACATCACACAGCATCACTCCACATCACCCAACGCCACCCCCACATCACCCAACGCCACCCCACATCACACAGCATCACTCCACATCACCCAACAATTGCTGGCGCTGAAGGGCATGTATGCCAATCTGTATCACCTGTAGTTCACGGCATCCGAGGCAACATAAACGACCGACGCAATCAATGTGGGGTGGACGGCTTGCCGTCCACGCGGTGATAGTTGGCCACCAGATCATCCGGCGCGACGCTGGAAGCGATCACCATCACCGCGTGGACGGCGAAGCCGTCCACCCCACATCACCCAACGCCACCCCACATCACCCAACGCCACCCCACATCACCCAACGCCACCCCACATCACCCGACACCACCCCACATCGCCCGACACCACCCCACATCGCCCAACGCCACCCCACATCGCCCCGCATCGCCTCACGCGTCTGCGCGCTCAACGCGCGTAATGCGCTGCTTCCCCCGCTTGCTCCTGACCGAGGCCGATGCCGTTGGCCCGTTCCTGCACCGCCTCCACATACCGCTTGAGCGCATCGTCGAGCGACGGCAGCAGCAAACCGCGTTCGCTGCTCATCGCGCTATAGCCCGGCCGGCGCGCCACGTAGCCGCACGCGTCGGTCGAGACTTCCTGCAGCTTCTCGTCCGACACGCCGGCCGCCGCGCAGGCGCGCCGCGCGAGTTCCGCCCAGCTCACCGCCTCCCCATTGGTCAGGTGCCAGACCCCGCGTTCGCGGTCGATCAGCAGGTCGAGCGAGACGTTGACCAGGTCGGGCACATAGGTCGGCGACACCGTCACGTCGCGCGCCGCCTGGAACGGCAGGCCGGCGTCGAGCGCATTGAGCGCCTGGGTCACGAAATTGTGCTGGTCCCAGGGACCGAAGAAGGAACTGGTGCGGATCACCAGCGCCTGCGGGTCGGCGTCCAGCACACGCTGCTCGGCTTCGAGCTTGCTGCGCCCGTACACGCCGAGCGGATTGGCCGGATCGGACTCGACATACGGCTGCTCCTTGGCGCCGTCGAACACCAGGTCGGTCGAGAAGGTCATGAAGCGCAGCGCGTGGCGGATGCAGGCCAGCGCCAGCACGGTCGGCCCCAGTGTGTTCTCGCGCATGCAGCGCTCGGTGTCGCCCTCGGCCTCGTCCACCCGCACGTAGCCGCCCGCATTGACGATCGCCCATGGCTTGAAGCGCATGATCGCCGCCTCGACCGAGGCCGGATCGGTGATGTCCATCTCTTGCCTTGTCAGCACGTGGCAGGCCAGGTTGCGCTTTTCGCAGATGCGCTTGAAGGCCGACCCCAGGGTGCCGCTGGCGCCCGAGATCAGGATCGGCTGCACGCGGCTGGACTTGAACTGGCTGCGCACGGCGATGTCGGCAACCGCCGTGCGGGTCGCGACCGGCTTGCACAGGAAGCGTCCCGGCCGGCGCCACCAGCCCTCGCCCTGCAGCACGGGATTCGACAGCGGCCGCTTGCTGGCCAGCTCGCGCATCAGGGTGGCGACCGCGGTCGGCCGTGGCGTGGCGCCGCGCACGTCGAACGGGCCAGGCTCGTAGTAGCCGCGGCATTCGGTCACCAGGCAGTTCCAGTCGAAGGAGCCGAGCAGGGCCCAGACCGTGACCGCGCGCACGTCGGCGCCCTGCTGGCGCACCTTGAGCGCGGCATTCCAGATCTCGAGCAGCCAGCGCATCTGGTCTTCGCGGTTGGCGTCGATATGCGCTTCGGTGATCGCGATCGGCAGGCCGTAGCGTTCCCAGGTTTCCACCAGCAGTGGGGCGATGCCGGGCGTCGGCGTGGCCAGTGCGCGCGGCGCCTCGACGTCGGCATGCGCCACGCCGCGGTAGACGTGGCGGTGCGTCTCGGGATAGCGCTCGGGACGATGGTCGAGCCAGCGCTCGCTGGTGATGTAGTAGTTCACGCCGACCACGTCGGGCGGGCAGGGGTTCTCGTGGAACCAGCGCAGCTCGTCCTCGGTCGCGCCGGAATCGAGCAGGTAGCCCCACAGCTTGTGGTGCTCGTCGACCATCCCGCACAGCAGGTCCCAGGCCAGCCAGCGGCGCTCATTGAAGAAGCCGGTGATCTCTTCCATCTCGGGCGTGCCATAGGTCTTCGACAGGTCGTCGGTCTGGACCAGTTTAGCGTCCGGATTGACGGCGCGGATCGCGCGCATCGACAGCACGGTGGCGCGGCACTGGACCAGCAAGGCGCGGATGAAGGTCGCTTCATCGCCGCCGTGCGGGTACCAGACCCCGGCCAGGCCCGAGAAGCGCGCCGTGGTGCAGATCTCGTTGACCGGCGTGTAGTACTCGACCCACGGGTAGCGCGCGGCCACCGCGCCGGCGTAGTCTGCCAGCAGGTCGGGGAAGGCGGGATCGACCAGGCTGGTGTGGCGCGGGCCGCTGCCGTGGTGGACCAGCCCCACGATCGGGTTGACCCCCAGCTGGCGCAGCGCCGTCAGGCGCTCGTCGGCCCATGACCAGTCGGCCTTGTCGACGCCGTCGGGTGCGGTGCGCTCCCAGAGCACCGGGTAACGGATCGCCTGGATGCCGAGGGAGGCGAAGCGTTCGATGTCCTGCAGGCGCTCGGCGTGGCCATTGCGGTCCATCTGGCTGAAGTAGTTGTCGCGTACGCGGTTGACCGTGCATTCGAGACCGCCCCACAGGGCCAGGTCCGGCATGGAAGAGTCGTTGTGAATATTCATGAAAGCTGTACCTGCGTGATGAACACAGATCCCAGCCTAACGGCCAGATGCGAGCGCATATGTGAGGTAGCCAACACAATTCGTCTTTTTCGGACAATTCCTACTTTATGTCGGAATTTCAATAATTACCCTTTTTAACTCAACGGCTTACGCGTTTTTACAGGGTTCCTGTGACATCCTGGCGCAGCGTCGGATGCGCGCATGAACCGGGTATGCACCGTCGGTGCGCCGCCGGCCCGTGCTTCGGGAGACAATGCGCGCGGAGCCAATATGAAAGGATTGCGGCATGTATATGGTGTACTGGACGGTGGTGGACGAGGGAGGAGCGCAGCCGCATTCCGAACCGTTCGACACCAGCGAGATGGTCCCGGCGATGCAGTTCATGGAAGGGCTGCGCGCACGCCAGCGCGCGGGCGAAGGCGTGCGTTTCATCACCATGTGCTCGGAGCACCCGGATGTGGTGGGGCATCCGGGGGTCGACATCACCGGGCCCGAATACAACTGGAAGAAACGGCGCAGGTGAGCCTGGATCGCGCTTCACGCGCAGGCCGTGCTAGGGAAGGCGGCTCTTGAGGATCTTGCCGCTCGGCGCGGCGGGCAGCGCGTCCATGAACACGATGCGCGCGGGCCGTTTATAGGGCGCCAGGCGCGGGCGCAACCACTCCTGCAGCGCCGCCTCGTCCACCCCATGCGCCTCGACGAAGGCCACGACTTCTTCCTCGGCGCCGGGCAACGGACGACCGACCACCGCCGACTGCACGACCGCCGGATGGGCATTCAGCGCGGTCTCGACTTCCAGCGGATAGATATTGAAGCCGGAGCGGATGATCAGTTCGCGCGTGCGGCCCAGCAGGAACAGGGCGCCGTCCGGCTCCTGGCACCCCAGGTCGCCGGTGGCCAGCCAGCCGTCCGGCGGCATGGCGGCGCTGCTGGCGATCGGGTCGCGGTAGTAGCCGCGCATCCGTCCCGGACTGCGTATCCACAGCTCGCCGGCGCCGCCCGGCGCGACGTCGAGACCGGCGCGATCGACGATGCGCACCTCGACGCCGGGGATCGGCAGGCCGACCGAGGTGTCGCTGCGCGGGGCGTCGAGGCGGGTCTGGCTGACGGTCGGCCCGCCCTCGGTCAGGCCGTAGCCGTTGTGCAGGGGCAGGCCAAGCATGGTTTCGACCGCGCGCTTGAGGGCTGGATCGAGCGGCGCGCCGCCGGCGTAGCAAAAGCGCAGGCGCGAGGGGATCGGCTCGGCAGGGCCGGCCGCGATCGCCAGCAGGCGCGCATACATCGCCGGCACGCCCTGCACGATGGTCAGCTCGCCGGCGCGGATCGCGGCCAGCAGGGCGCCGGCATCGAAGCGCGGCGCCAGTTGCAGGCAGGCGCCCGCGTACAGGGTGCCGAGCAGCACCGAGGTCAATCCATAGACGTGCGAGATCGGCAGGCCGCCCCAGGCGCGGTCTTGCGGCGCCAGGCCGCGCAGCCGGCTCGAGGTGGCTGCCACGAACAGCAGGCCGGCGTGGCACAGCATCACGCCCTTGGGCTGGCCGGTGGTGCCGGTGGTGTACATCAGGGCCGCGACCTGGTCGCTGCCCGCTTGCACCGGCTCGGGCCTGCAGGCGGTGTCGATCGGGCCAGCCAGCACGCCGGCGGCGGCGTCCCGGCAGGGCAGGGCGCCGGTACGCGCCGCATGGCGGGCGGCGTCTGGTGAGTTGGCCGTGAGGTACAGCACGCGCCGCGCGCCACTGTGCGCGCGGATCGATTCCAGCTCGCCCTCGCTCAGGCGCGCGTTGACGATGACGCTCCAGGCGTCGATGGCGGCGGCCGCGAACAGCAGCGCCACCTGGGCCACGCAGTTCTCGGCCACCAGCATCACGCGGTCGCCGGGACGCACCCCGAGATCGCGCAGCAGTGCCGCATGCGTGCCGGCGGCGGCGGCCAGCTGCGCATACGACCAGGTGCGGCCGTCCTCGACGAGGGCCGGAGCGTCCGGCCTGCGGTCGGCGCCGTGGCGCAGGATGTCGCTGATGCGGCGATAGTCGGTGGACGGCATGAGGCGGACGGTGGATCGACAGGGGCACACGTTATACCGCCTGGCGCGATGCACCGCAAGTGGACTTGCATGAAAGTACATGATTTCAGCCGTGCGCTAGCCAGGAGGTTTATACTATTTTTGTAAATCCGCCAACAACCAGAGGAGACACTGTCTTGGCACGGAAGGACGCAAGCGGCAATATGATGCGCAGCGATGCGCGCTACGGCGCCCCGGCCGGCCGGCCGGTGCTGTCCGAGGCGCGCGCGGTCCTGACCCACGACGTACTCGCCATCGACGAGCGCGGGCGCCGCAGCGCCATCGCCATTCCCGCCGAACGGCCGCTCACGATCTATGTCGACCGGCGCGAACTGGTCACCCTGATGACCCTGGGCGGCGCACCCGAGGCGCTGGTGCTGGGTTACCTGCGCAACCAGCGCCTGGTGCGCGCGCTCGAAGACATCGTGTCGATCCAGGTCGACTGGTCGGTGGACGCGGTGGTTGTCGTCACCCGGCACGGCATCCAGGACGTCGAGGCGCGCACCGCAAAGAAAGTGGTCACCACCGGCTGCGGCCAGGGCTCGGTATTCGGCGGCCTGATGGACGAGGTGGACCAGATCGCGCTGCCGGCGCATGCGCGCCTGGCGCAGGCCAGCGTCTACCGCATCGTCGACACCATCCGCACCCAGCAATCGGTCTACAAGCAGGCCGGCTCGGTGCACGGCTGCGCCCTGTTCACGGCCGACGGCGAACTGCTGTACTTCGTGGAGGACGTGGGCCGCCACAACGCGGTCGACGCCATCGCCGGCCTGATGTGGCTCGACGGCGTCGAGGGCGCCGACAAGGTGTTCTATACCACCGGCCGGCTCACCTCCGAAATGGTGATCAAGGGGGCGCAGATGGGCATCCCGTTCCTGCTGTCGCGCTCGGGCACCACGCAGATGGGCCAGATGGTGGCCGAACGGGTCGGCATGTCGCTGCTGGCGCGCTGCAGCGGCCGCCATTTCCTGCTGCTGGCAGGGCACGAGCGCCTGGTGTTCGAACCGCAGCTGCTGGACACGCCCTATGTGCGCCCGGACCTGCGCGCGGACGCCCCTGTTCGCGACTAGATGGCCCTGCTGGACGCCACCACGCACGCCTTCGCGCTGCTGTTCAGCGGCGATGCGGCCCTGTGGCATATCGTCTGGGTCTCGATCAAGACCAGCCTGCTGGGCCTGATGCTGGCCACGCCGCCGGCGGTGCTGCTCGGTTACCTCATCGCCATGCATCGCTTTCGCGGACGGCGCATCGCGGTCTGGCTGGCGCAGGCCGCGTTGTCGCTGCCCACCGTCCTCATTGGCCTGCTGCTGTACCTGATGCTGTCGCGGCGCGGACCGATGGGCGGGCTCGAATGGCTGTTCTCGCAGCCAGGCATCGTGCTCGGACAGCTCATCATCGGCATGCCGGTGCTGCTGGCCTTCACGCTGGCGGCGGTGCAGGCGCTCGACCCGCGCTACGCCGAGACCGCGATCGCCCACGGCGCTTCGCCCCTGCGCGTGATGTTCACCGTGCTGCACGAGGCGCGCTACGGCGTGATGGCGGCAGTGATCAGCGGCTTCGGACGCGTGATCTCCGAAGTCGGCTGCGCGCTGATGGTGGGCGGCAATATCGAGGGCGAGACCCGCACCATCACCACCGCGATCGCGCTCGAGACCAGCAAGGGCGAGTTCGCCCAGGGCATTGCGCTGGGCATCGTGCTGGTGACGCTGGCGCTGCTGATGAATGGCGTGCTGGTGCTGCTGCAGGGCGAGGCCCACAATCCGGGAGCGCGGCTGTGAGCGCCGATGTGGCCCCATTGCTGACGGTGCACGCGCTGCGCAAGGCCTATGGCGAGCGCCTGCTGTTCGACATCGAGCGGCTGGAGATCGAGAAGGGTGGCGCCTACGTGCTGACCGGCGCCAACGGCACGGGCAAGAGCACGCTGCTGCGCATGCTCGGCGGCCTGGAACGGTGCGATGCCTGCACGGTCGAATTCGAAGGAAGCCGCCTGCCGCTGTATCCGTATCCGCATGCGCTGCGACGCGGCATCGTCTACGTGCACCAGCACCCGATCATGTTCTCGACCAGCGTCGGTCACAACATCGCCTACGGCCTGCTGGTGCGCGGGGTGGACAGGCAGCTAGTGCGCGGCATGGTCGACGAGGCGATGGCCTGGGCCGGCGTGCTCCACCTGCGCGACAATGACCCTGCGCGCCTGTCGGGCGGCGAAAAGCAGCGCGTGGCGCTGGCGCGCGCGCGGGTCTTGCAGCCGCGCCTGCTGCTGCTGGACGAGCCGACGGCGAATCTCGACGGCGCCGCGCGCGAGCAGGTGATCGGGCTGATCCCGACCCTGGTCGAGCAGGGCGCAAGCGTGGTGATGGCCTGCCATGACCGCGACCTGATCAACCTGCCCGGCGTGCGCCGCCTCAAGTTGCGCGAGGGGCAGCTCGAAGCAAGGTAAGCATATCCAACCACAACAAAGGAGAAAGACCATGCAACGCCGTTCCCTGTTAGCCGTCCTGCTGTGCGCCGCCTTCGCCTCGCCTTCGGTGCTGGCGCAAGATGTCATCAAGCTGTCGACCACGACCAGCACCGAGAACTCGGGCCTGCTCAAGCACCTGCTGCCCGTGTTCGAAGCCAAGACCAATACCAAGGTTCAAGTGATCTCGGTGGGCACCGGCAAAGCGCTCGAACTGGCAAAGAACGGCGACGTCGACGTGACGCTGGTCCATGCTCGCGAGATGGAAGACAAGTTCGTCGAAGAAGGCTGGGGCGTGGACCGGCGCGACGTGATGTACAACGATTTCATCGTGGTCGGCCCCGAGGCCGATCCGGCGCGCATCAAGGGCTCGAAGGACGTGGTCGACGCCTTCAAGCGCATCGCGGCGACCAACGCCAAGTTCATCTCGCGCGGCGACAACTCGGGTACCGACGTGATGGAGAAGGGCTACTGGCAGCGCGCGGCGAGCAAGCCGCAGGGCGCCAACTACGTCTCGGCCGGCCTGGGCATGGGCGAAGTGCTGAACATGGCGGCCGAGATGCGCGCCTATACGCTGACCGACCGCGCGACCTATGGCGCCTATAAAGCCAAGACCGGACTGGCGATCGTGGTCGAAGGCGACAAGCGCATGTACAACCCCTACGGCATCATCGCGGTCAATCCGGCCAGGCACGCCGGCGTGAACTACAAGGGCGCGAAGCAGCTGATCGAGTGGATCACTTCGCCGGAAGGGCAGGCTAGAATCGTCTCGTTCAAGCCAGCCGGCGAACAGTTGTTCTTCGCGCCGCTGCGTTAAAAGCGGGCCTGGCCACTCAGCGGGACGGGTCGTTCATGCCGGTCAGGCCGAGCGGATGACCGCCCACGGTCACGACGCCGTCCCTGAGCACGACGGTCGACGTGCCGCTGACGTCGGGCAGCTGGAGCTCGATCGTGTCCCCGCGCTGCACGAAGCTGCCGCGCGCCGCGCAGGTGCCGAACATCGGCGTCGGCCTGACACCGGACGCATCGGCCAGCAGGAAGAAGAACAGCGTCTCGCAGCTGTTGCCGCGGCCGCCGCTGCTGGCCATCAGGATCGCTTCCCTCCCGCCGGACAGGTTGAAGCTGCGCAGCGGGAACTGCCAGCCGGCGTCCTCGCCAGTGAACAGGACCCGGCCGCCCAGGGTCACGGCGCGGCTGCCGTCGGCGTTGGTGCGGCGGTCGAGCAGGCCGGCGACGGTCGACAGCGAGGCCGGCAGGTTGTCGGCATTGCTGTCGATGAGGCCGCGCTCCGTCACGGCGGCATCGCCCGTGTCTTCTTGCGCCTGGGTGGCGCGCGGCGCTTCCGGATCGAGCGCTTCGTCGGGCATGGCGAGCGCCCCCAGCACGCCGAGGATGACGGCGGCAATCATGACGCCCACGCCCCACTGCGACCACCTGCGCTGGACCCGGTTGAAGTGTTCGAGGCTGTCCCACTGCTTGTTTTTCCAGGCCATCTCGCGGCCCTTGAAGCCGAGCCACAAGGCTACCAGCCAGCCGAGATAGGGCACGAAGGCCAGCAGTCCGATCCAGGTGCGGTTGCCGATCGCCCAGATTCCATTGAGGAAGAAGGCGCCCCAGCTCCAGCCTTTCACGCCGTCGGGAATGCCGTCCGGCGTCGACGGGCCGGTCATGCGAGGCTTGTCGAGGTTGACGGCGGCGGCGTCGCCCCCGGCTTTCTGGCCGCAGACCGAGCAATATGCGGCGTCCGGCGCCATTTGCGCGCCGCAGTGAGAACAGAACATGGGCTTTCTCGCGGAAGGAAAAGGAAACGGCGCCGCGAACATCGCGGCGCCGCTGGACGATTATAACGATCGTCGGCAGGATCGAAACTAACCCATTTTCACGCGCTCGCGATCAGACCGACGGCGGATCGGTCTCGCGCGCGAAGACCCGGTGCCCGGCCAGCGCGGTCTTGAAAGCATCCAGCGCGACATCCGCATTGGCTGGGTCGCCCAGGATCAGGCCCGGGTCGGCCGAGCCGTCCGGCAGCTTCTGTGGAACCATGGCCTTGGCCAGCAGGCTTGATCCGTCGCCGAAAGCCAGGATCGGCTTGCCGTGGCGGTACTGCTCGCGCAGGAACTCGAGCACCTGCGCATTCCTGGCCAGCGTCTCGACGGCCGCGGCGCCATCGGGCACGATCACGGCGTCGTACATCACCGAGGGGCCTGCCTCGACCGAGATCTCGACGTCGATCGGATCGCCGTCGCGCGCCTTCACCTTGCCCAGCATATTGCCGACCATGCGCGGCACGGCGCCATCCTTGAGCAGGCTGGCGTACTGCTTCTTGACCGCCTTGTCGTCCACGCCGCTGGCGATCAGCACCGCCACGCGGCGGCCCTTGACGCCGGCCTGGCCCGGACGGCTCAGCAGCGACAATGCCGGCGACGGCGGATAGGCCGGGATCGGGGCGTCGGTCGCCAGCGGCAGCGGCTCCGGCACTTCCAGGCCCAGGCCCTCGGCCACGCGCGCCACCAGGGTCGCGTCGACGTTGGCCAGCAGGGCCAGCGTGCGGATACGCACGGCCGGCGTCTGGACCCGGGTCAGCTCGAAGCGGAAGGCATTCACGATGTGGTTCTGCTCGGCCGGCGTCTGGCTTTGCCAGAACAGGCGCGCCTGCGAGTAGTGGTCGGCGAACAGCTCGGGCTTGCCGCGCACCTTGTCTTCGCCGGCCCGTTCCGGGAAGCTGGTAAAGCCCATTTTCCCGGCCTGGAACGGACAGCCACCGCCCAGCGAGTTCGGCTCGTAGTTCACGCGGCCGCGGTTGATCGCCTGGCGGTGGAACCCGTCGCGCTGGTTGTTCTGGATCTGGACGATCGGCGAATTGATCGGGATCTCGTGGAAGTTCGGGCCGCCCAGGCGCGTCAGCTGGGTGTCCTGGTAAGAGAAATTACGGCCTTGCAGCAACGGGTCGTTGGTGAAGTCGATGCCCGGCACCACGTGCGAGGTGCAGAACGCCACCTGTTCGGTCTCGGCGAAGAAGTTGTCCGGGTTGCGGTCCAGGACCATCTTGCCCACCGGGCGCAGCGGCACCAGCTCTTCCGGCACGATCTTGGTCGGGTCGAGGATGTCGAAGGCGAAGCCGGCGGCCTCTTCTTCGGTGAACACCTGCAGGCCCAGTTCATATTCGGGGAAGTTGCCGGCCTCGATCGCCTCCCACAGGTCGCGCCGGTGGAAGTCGGGATCGGCGCCCGAGATGCGCACCGCCTCGTCCCACACCAGCGAGTGGGTGCCGGCCAGCGGCGTCCAGTGGAACTTGACGAAGCGCGATTCGCCCTGCGCATTGACCAGGCGGAAGGTGTGCACCCCGAAGCCCTGCATGGTGCGGTAGCTGCGCGGAATGGCCCGGTCCGACATCGTCCACATCAGCATGTGCGCGATCTCGGGCGACAGGGAGGCGAAGTCCCAGAAGGTATCGTGGGCGGTGGCCGCCTGCGGCATGGCGTGGTGCGGCTCCGGCTTGGCGGCGTGCACCAGGTCGGGGAACTTCATCGCATCCTGGATGAAGAACACCGGCATATTATTGCCCACCAGGTCCCAGTTGCCTTCCTCGGTATAGAACTTGACGGCGAAGCCGCGCACGTCGCGCGCGGTGTCGGTCGAGCCGCGCTCGCCGGCGACGGTCGAGAAGCGCACGAACACCGGCGTGCGCTTGCCCTTCTTCGCGAACGGGACGGCGCGCGTCAGCGCGCTCAAGTCCTCGTAGGCTTCGAAGTAACCGTGGGCGGCCGAGCCGCGCGCGTGCACCACGCGCTCGGGGATGCGCTCGTGGTCGAAGTGGCTGATCTTTTCGCGCAGGATGAAGTCTTCGAGCAGGGTCGGGCCGCGCAGGCCGGCCTTGAGCGAGTGCTGGTTGTCGGCCACCGGCACGCCCTGGTTGGTGGTCAGGTGGCGCTTGGCCGGGTCGACGCGCACGCGGTCGAGCGGATCGGTGGTCGGGTTCTCGCCCTTCGGCGGGTTGCCGTCGCCGACCTTGTCGTTGGCAATGATCTCGCTGGCGGTACTGCCGGTGGCGGCATGGGTGGACGGCTTGAACTGCTCGCCCTCTGGCGGCGTGCGCGCGGCTTCGCCGTATTCGCCGGCCTTGGTGGCGTTGTAGGGGCGGTCGGCCGCCAGGTCCTGCTCGGAAGGAATCTTGTCGAGCAGCCGGTCGGCGACCGGGTTGCCGACGCCCAGGCTCTGCGGTGGATCGGCGTCCGAGGGACCGGACACGGTACTCAAGATCGAGCCCGCGCCGTCGACCGGGCTGGCGTGTTTGGAAGTTGTCATCCTGTTCCTCGCTGGTTGTTAGGTGTAAATAAATAACCTCTACAACATAGCTCAGCAAGAAGCACACACTCCGTGAGTTGACGCACCTAATACAATAAAGGCATCAAATTATTTCTATGCACAAGATAGCAAACGTCTATCGATACCTCATTGCACGACCTGGCGTACCTCGATCGACCGCAGCCGCTTGACGTGGCGCGACGCCGGTTCGCAGGTCGTCCGCCGACACGAGCGCCAGCGGGTCTTCGGCGCGGGACAGCGGCTCCTGGCGCCGGACTTGTCGGCCAGGCTCACTCGGGAAAGTTCGGTCGCCGGCCGTTTGCGTCATGCGTCGGCGTCCAGGGTCAGGGTGTGTTCGACCTAGCCGCCGATAGTGAGCCCGGATGGCGCCCTGGCGGGTGACGCCTCGTGCGCAAGGGCCCAAGCAGGGCAGGCGAAGCTGAAGGTCGAGGATCAGGTGGGCAAGGCGGCGCATGGGTTTCCGCATTGGCTGGCCGTTCAATAGCGACCTACGACGACCTGGCCGAACTGGATGCCTTGACTACCTTTCGCGCACTACATCAGGATGACGTCGTACTGCTCCTGGTGATACCCCTTCTCGACCTGCAGCGAAATGCGCTTGCCGATGAAGTCGCCCAGCATGGCGAGATGCTGCGATTCTTCTTCCAGGAACAGGTCGATCACCTCCTGCGAGGCGACGATGCGGAATTCGCGCGGGTTGAACTGCTTGGCTTCGCGCAGCAGTTCGCGCAGGATCTCGTAGCAGATCGTGCGGCTGGTTTTGACTTGTCCCTTGCCCGAGCAGGCCGGGCAGGGCTCGCACAGGATGTGGGCCAGCGATTCGCGGGTGCGCTTCCTCGTCATCTCGACCAGGCCCAGGGCCGAGAAGCCGCTCACCGACACCTTGGTGCGGTCGCGCGCCAGGGTCTTCTTGAGCTCGGCCAGCACCGCGTTGCGGTGCTCGTTGTTCTCCATGTCGATGAAGTCGAGGATGATGATGCCGCCCAGGTTGCGCAGGCGCAGCTGGCGCGCGATGGCGTGCGCCGCCTCCAGGTTGGTCTTGAAGATCGTGTCGGCGAAATTGCGGCCGCCGACATAGCCGCCGGTATTGACGTCGATGGTCGTCATCGCCTCGGTCTGGTCGACGATCAGGTAGCCGCCCGACTTCAGGTCCACGCGCCGACCCAGTGCGCGCAGGATTTCCTCTTCCACGCCGTACAGGTCGAACAGCGGCCGCTCGCCCGTGTAGTGCGCCATGCGCGACAGCACGCTCGGGGTATAGATCTTGGCGAATTCGGCCAGTTTGATGAAGTTCTCGCGCGAGTCGACCTGGATGCTGGCCGTCTCGTCGTGCACGAAGTCGCGCAGCACGCGCTGGGCCAGGCTCAGGTCCTGGTACAGCAAGGTGGTGGGCGGCAGGGTGCGCGCGCCCTGCACGATGGCGCCCCAGGTCTTGCGCAGGTAGTCGACATCGGCCGCGATGTCGTCGCTCGACGCTTCCTCGGCCATCGTGCGCACGATGTAGCCGCCTTTTTCCTCGGCTGGCAGGATGCTCTGCAGGTGCGCGCGCAGGCGTTCGCGCTCGGCTTCCTTCTCGATCTTTTGCGAGATGCCGATGTGGTGGTCCTGCGGCAGGTAGACCAGCATGCGCCCGGCGATCGAGATCTGGGTCGACAGGCGCGCGCCCTTGGTGCCGATCGGGTCCTTGATCACCTGCACGGTCAGCACCTGGCCGTCGAACAGCAGCTTTTCGATCGGGGTCGGCGGGGCATTGCCGCCGTCGTGGCTGCGCGCTTCCCAGATATCGGCCACGTGCAGGAAGGCGGCGCGCTCCAGGCCGATATCGATGAAGGCCGACTGCATGCCCGGCAGCACGCGGACCACCTTGCCCAGATAGACGTTCCCCGCCAACCCGCGCGTGAGCGTGCGCTCGATGTGCAGCTCTTGCACCGCGCCCTGCAAGACCAGCGCCACGCGCGTTTCCTGCGGTGTGATGTTGATGAGGATGTCTTCGTTCATGGACCCTGCCGTGCGTATTGTTCAGGGTGACATGATACACCCCGGAAGCGGCTGGCAAGGTGGCGTGGACGGCTTGCCGTCCACGCGTTCAACGTTAAATCGCCAATCCCGCCTTGCGCAGCAGGTTCGCCGTCTCGAACAGCGGCAAGCCCATGATTCCAGAGTGGCTGCCCTCGATGTGCTCGATGAACAGCGCCGCCGGTCCCTGGATGCCGTAGCCGCCGGCCTTGTCATAGGGTTCGGGGGTGGCGCAGTAGGCCTTGATCTGGCCCGGGGTGAGCGTGGCGAAGCGCACGTTCGACACTTGCGTGAGCTGCTCGGCCACGTTCTGGGCATGCACCGCGACCGAGGTCAGCACCTGGTGGGTGCGGCCGGACAGGCGTTCCAGCATCGCCACCGCCTCGCGCGCGTCGGCCGGCTTGCCGAGGATCTCGCCGTCGATGGTGACGGTGGTATCGGCTGTCAGTACGGGGCGCAGCGGCTGGCGGCGCCGCGCCAGGAGGTTGTAGGCGAAGGCGCCCTTGGCTTTCGCCACCCGTGCCACATAGGTGTGCACGTCCTCGCCCGGCAAAACGTCTTCGCTGACGTCGACCGGGCGACCCGGAGCGCTGCGCAGCAGCATCAGTTCAAAATCCACGCCGATCTGGCGCAGCAGTTCGCGCCGGCGCGGGCTTTTCGAGGCGAGGTAGATCGTGTTCTGGTTTTTCATCGCGGCTTGTATGTCGACGTCGGGTCAAACGCGGTGGTACGGATGATTCTGGGTGATCGACCAGGCGCGGTACAGCTGTTCCGCCAGCATGACCCGGACGATTCCGTGCGGCAGGGTCATGCTGGAGATGCGGATCAGTCCTTCGGCGCGCGCCTTCAGCTCGGGATCGAGGCCATCGGCCCCGCCGATCAGGAAGGCGGTGTCGCGGCCGTCGCGCTGCCAGGTTTCCAGCTGCTGCGACAGGCCGACGCTGGTCAGGTCCTTGCCGCGCTCGTCCAGGGCGATGATGCGCACGCCCTTCGGCAGGGCCGCCTCGATGCGCTCGCGCTCGAGCGCCATCGCGGTGGCGGCGGTCTTGCTGCCGGAGCGCTCGACCGGCTTGATTTCCTTGAGCACGATGCGCAGCTCGGGCGGCATGCGCTTCGTGTACTCGGTGAAGCCGGACTCGATCCAGGCCGGCATCTTGTGGCCGACCGCGGCAATGATCAACTGCATGCCTTGCCCTTACTCGGCATCCTTCTTGATGCGGCGGATCACCTTCTTGACCGGTGCCTCGGCGGCTGGCGCGGCCTTCGGCGCGGCCGCCTTGGCCACGCGCTTCGGCGGCTTGGCCTTGGTCGCTTCGACGGCGGCGACTTCGGTCTTGCTCGGTGCGACCTTCACGGTCTTGCCGGTCGGGACGGCCTTGGCGGCGGCCTTCTTGGCGGCCGGCTTCTTGGCGGCGACGGTATCGGTGGCGGCGGCCTTGGTCGCGCGCTTGGCGGCCGGCTTGCGCTCGTTGACCGGCTTGGCTTCGTCCTGCGCCTGGTTGGCGGCCAGGTGCTTCGACTTCGGCTTGGCGGCGTCGGCTTCGATGCCCTCGGCGGTCGACTTGCGCTTGGCGGCGCCCAGCTTGACCGGCTTCTCGCCCCAGATTTCTTCGAGGCGGTAGTACTGGCGGATCGCCGGCTGCATGATGTGGACGATCATGTCACCCAGGTCGACCAGCACCCATTCGCCGGTGTCTTCGCCTTCCAGGCCGATGACGTCGCCGCCCGCCGCCTTGACCTTGTCGCGCACCGAAGCGGCCAGCGCCTTGGTCTGGCGGTTCGAGGTGCCCGAGACCACGGCGATGCGGTCGAACAGGCTGGTCAGGTGGGTCGTGTCGAACAGGACGATGTCCTGGCCCTTGACGTCTTCCAGGGCGTCCACGACGAGGGTTTGCAGTTTCTTGATATCCATTAGTTTTTGTATAGGTGATGTTGTTGAATATAGTCTAGCACTTGCGCCATACCGAGCGCGCTTGCATCCGCGCCGGATTGCAGGGCCGCCCGGAGCTGGCTGGACGAGAGGTCCACATCCAGCGTGGGCGCGAGGCAGACTTTTCCGTGCGCCAGCAGGCGTACGGTGTCGGGCGTTGCAAGCCGCGCCGACAGTTCTTGGGCCACCAGGGGTGGCAATGCTTCTTGCGCCAGGTCGTAGCCCGGACGCGTCGCCACGCCCAGGTTGGCGAGAGCGAACAGTTCGCGCCATTCGTTCCAGCTGTCGAGCTTGCGCAACTGGTCGGCGCCCATCAGGAACACGATCGAGGCCCGCGGGCCCAGTTCCTGGCGCAGCGCGCGCAGGGTTTCGACCGTATAGGTCGGCGTTTTGCGTTCGACTTCCTGCAGGTCGATCGTCACCGGCAGCGCAGCGCTGCGCAGCGGTGCGAAGGCCAGTTCGAGCATCGCGATGCGATCAGGGTCGCTGGCCTCGAGGCCTTTTTTTTGCCACGGCTGGCCGGCCGGCAGGATGCGCAGCACGTCGGGCCGCAGCAGGCGCGTGAACAGCTGCGCCAGCGCCACGTGGCCCTGGTGCACCGGATCGAAACTGCCGCCCAGGACGGCGATGCAGCGGTTGCGGCCAAGCGCGCCGGCGGCCTGCGTCACGGCGCCAGCCAGTCCCGGTGCACCAGGAAGTCGGAATACAGGCGCGCTTCGGCGCTGCCGGGCTCGGGATGCCAGTCGTAGCGCCATTTGACGATCGGCGGCATCGACATCAGGATCGCCTCGGTACGCCCGCCCGACTGCAGGCCGAACAGGGTGCCGCGGTCCCAGACCAGGTTGAACTCGACGTAGCGGCCGCGCCGGTAGGCCTGGAAGTCGCGTTCGCGTTCGCCGTAAGGCTGGTCCTTGCGGCGCTGCAGGATCGGCAGGTAGGCGTCGAGGAAGCGATCGCCCACGCTTTGCACCAGCGCATACGATTGCTCGAAGCCGAGTTCGTTCAAGTCGTCGAAGAAGATACCGCCGATGCCGCGCGGTTCCTTGCGGTGCTTCAGGTAGAAGTAATCGTCGCACCAGGTCTTGAAGCGTGGGTACTGCGCGCTGCCGAACGGCGCCAGCGCGTCGTGGCAGACCTGGTGGAAGTGGCGCGCGTCCTCGAATTCGCCGTAGTATGGGGTCAGGTCCATGCCGCCGCCGAACCACCAGACCGGCTCCTTGCCGGGCGCGGTCGCTTCGAAAAAGCGCACGTTCATGTGCACCGTCGGCGCATAGGGGTTACGCGGATGCAGCACCAGCGACACACCCATCGCTTCCCAGGCCCGGCCCGCGAGCTCGGGCCGCACGGCCGTGGCCGATGGCGGCAGGGCCGCGCCGCGCACGTGCGAGAAGTTCACGCCGCCCCGTTCAAATACATTGCCTTCCTCGACCAGGCGCGAGATGCCCCCGCCGCCTTCGGGGCGCACCCACTCGTCGCGCAGGAACGGCTTGCCGTCGACCTGCTCGAGACCATGGACGATGCGCGCCTGGAGCTCGAGCAGCCAGGCCTTGATGACGGTGGGGTGGGGGGCAGACATGAAGATGGGATAACGGACAATGAAAAGTGGGCCGATTGTACACCGGCCCACGTGATGCTTACATCTGGCGTTGGATGGGAAGGCTTGGCGCCTACTGTGGCAGGCGCTTATTTCACGCCGCGCCAGCCGATGTCGCGCCGGTACTGCGCGCCATTGAAATGGATCTTCTCGACGCTTTCATAGGCCTGCTTCTGCGCCATCCTGACGCTGTCGCCCAGGCCCACCACGCACAGCACGCGGCCACCGCTGGTCTGCAGCTTGCCATCGACCAGCTTGGTGCCGGCGTGGAAGGTGATGCATTCAGCGGTCTCGGGTGGGATGCCGGCGATGACGTCACCCTTGCGCGGGCTGTCCGGATAGCCGGCGGCGGCCAGCACGACGCCCACGGCGGTACGGCGGTCCCATTCCAGCTCGACCGCATCGAGGGTGCCGTTGCAGGCGTGTTCGAGCACAGTGGCGAAGTCGCTCTTCAGGCGCGCCATGATCGGCTGGGTTTCCGGGTCGCCCATGCGGCAGTTGAACTCGAGCGTGCGCGGATTGCCTTCGCCATCGATCATCAGGCCGGCGTACAGAAAACCGCTGAACGGGATGCCGTCACGCGCCATGCCCTGGATGGTCGGGTCGATGATCTCGCGCATCACGCGCGCATGCATCGACGGCGTCACGATCGGCGCCGGCGAGTAGGCGCCCATGCCGCCCGTGTTCGGGCCCTGGTCGGCGTCCTTCAGGCGCTTGTGGTCCTGGCTGGTGGCCAGCGCCAGCACGTTTTTGCCGTCGCACATGACGATGAAGCTGGCTTCCTCGCCGGCCAGGAACTCTTCGATCACGATGCGCGCGCCGGCGTCGCCGAAGGCGTTATCGGACAGCATGTGGTCGACCGCGCCGTGTGCCTCTTCGAGCGACATCGCGACCACCACGCCCTTGCCGGCGGCCAGGCCGTCGGCCTTGATGACGATCGGTGCGCCGTTGGCGTCGATATAGGCATGGGCCGCGGCCGCGTCGGAGAAGGTCTCGTACCTGGCGGTCGGGATGCCGTGGCGCTGCATGAAGGCCTTGGCGAAATCCTTGGAGCTCTCGAGCTGGGCCGCTTCGCGGGTCGGGCCGAAGATCTTGAGGCCGCGCGAGCGGAACAGGTTGACGATGCCGGCCGCCAGCGGTGCTTCCGGGCCGACCAGGGTCAGGGCGATGCCCTCGGCCACCACGAAGTCGGCCAGCGCTTCCGGCTCGGAGAGTGCGACCGTCACCAGGCGATCGTCGAGCGCGGTGCCGCCGTTGCCCGGCGCGACGAAGACCGTCTGGGCGCGTTCCGATTGGGCCAGTTTCCACGCCAGCGCGTGTTCGCGGCCGCCCGAGCCGACTACGAGGATTTTCATATTGCGTACCAAGGTTATTCTTCGATCACGGCGTTGGTGAACACTTCCTGGACGTCGTCCAGGTTTTCCAGCGCGTCGAGCAGCTTCTGCATCTTGACCGCGTCCTCGCCCGTGAACACGGTCTCGGTGGCGGGCTTCATGATAACTTCGGCCACTTCGGCCTTGAAGCCGGCCGCCTCCAGCGCCTCTTTGACGCTCGAGAAGGCGTGCGGATCGCACAGCACTTCGAAGCCGCCTTCCTCGTCGGCCGCGACGTCGTCGGCGCCGGCCTCGAGTGCCGCTTCCATCAGCTTGTCTTCTTCGACGCCCGGTGCGAACAGGAACTGGCCGGTGTGCGTGAACATGAAGGCGACCGAGCCTTCGGTGCCCATATTGCCGCCGAACTTGCTGAAGGCGTGGCGGACCTCGGCCACGGTGCGCACGCGGTTGTCGGTCAGGCAGTCGACGATGATCGCCGCGCCGCCGATGCCATAGCCTTCGTAGCGCACTTCTTCGTAGTTGACGCCTTCGAGTTCGCCCGAGCCGCGCTGGATCGCACGGGTGACGTTATCCTTCGGCATATTCGCGTCCGCGGCCTTCTCGACCGCCAGGCGCAGGCGCGGGTTCGACGCAATGTCGCTGCCGCCCATGCGCGCGGCCACGGTGATCTCCTTGATCAGGCGCGTCCAGATCTTGCCGCGCTTGGCATCAGTGGCGGCTTTCTTGTGCTTGATATTGGCCCATTTGCTGTGTCCAGCCATGTCGAGAATTCCTTAGACGGTATGCAAGAGTGGCCGATATTCTAGCATAGGCCCCCCTTGTAAATTCGTCGCCGACACAGGCTCAAATGTCACGGAAACAACACTCCGGTTCCCAGTGCGAGCAGCGCCAGGCCGCCCGCGCAGGCGATCCAGTGGCCGCTGGCGAGGCGGATCTCGGCCAGCACGAACAGGCCCACGACGACGATGGCGGCCGGGTTGTCCGGGCCGGCGGCCAGCAACAGGAGCATCAGGAGCCAGCAACAGCCCAGGCACTGGCGGGCGTGGGCCGCGCCGCGCCCGACGGCGCCGGCCAGGCCGTCGCGCCAGCCGGCCAGGATGCCGGGAAGCGGGGCCCGACAATGTTCCAGGCAGGCATGCTTGACGGGCGTCCATTGGTAGACGCCGGCCGCCACCATGGTCAGGCCCAGGAGCAGGGGGTGACGTACCGCGTCGCTGGAGCCCGACTCATGCAGGCTCCATTGGACGATCGCGGCCAGCAGGGCAAAGCCCGTCCAGGCGCCCAGGTAGCCGAGCACGAACAGGGAGGTGCACAGGCGCGCCCGCTGGGCCGCGCGATGCCCGGCCAGGCGCGCGAACAGCACCGTGGCGCGGCTGGCCAGCGGCAGCATCAGCGCCGTGCACAGGCCGGCCCAGGTCAGGAACACCAGCGCCAGCTGGGCGGCCTGGTAGGCAAGGGAGGGCGAGGCGATGGCGGCGGAAGTGGCGCCGGCTGCGCCGTTCGGGCCCGCGACCGGTGCGGCGACGCTCGCGGCGCCGACCGGAGCGGCGGCGTCGGCCAGTGGCGGGCTGCTGAGCACCAGGCCGCCCAGCACGAGACCGGCCCAGCACAGGCTGGCCAGCAGTGACACGACGATCAGGGCCAGCAGGACCAATCGGTCGCGCCCCAGGCGCGCTTCGATGTCGCCCAGCTTCATGGCGGCGCTCCTGGTGGACCCGTGAGCGCTGTCTTCCAGGTCATGATGGTTTCTCCTTTTGTTGAGGTACACCTTTTCGACCCCGCGCCGCCCGGCCCGTTCGGCGAACGCGGCCGGATGCGACGGGATGCCGAGTCCGCCGTTGCCGGGAGCCCTATCAGGATGGGACAATGGTGCAACTCCCTTACCACGCCCCCTGCGGCGCGCTGTCACGATCGGCCCGGGCAAGGCGCCGAACTTCGGCTTTGCCGCCACAGCCGTGCGCCGACCTTGATCCCGTTCAGAACGCCAAGGTGCCAAATGTGGTTTGAATGGTCGCGTGCGCGAATGCGGTATTCTTATGAGCCATCATCCTGTGTATCCGGGACCAACCGCCGTCGCCCACACCATGACAACCACCACCACGACCACCGCGCCGATCGTCCCACGCATTGCGCTCATCGCCCACGACAAGAAAAAAGACGACATGATCGCGCTCGCCGCCGAATACCGCGCGTTCCTGCAGGGCTGCGCGCTGTCGGCCACGGGCACCACCGGCGGCCGCCTGATCAACGAGCTGGGCCTGGCCGTCGAGCGCAAGCACTCGGGACCGGTCGGCGGCGACCTGCAAATCGGCTCGCTGCTGGTCGACGGCCTGATCGACTGCGTCATCTTTTTGCGCGACCCGATGACCCCGCAGCCGCACGAGCCCGATATCAACGCCCTGGTGCGCGCCTGCGACGTGCACAACATCCCATGCGCGACCAACGTCTCGACCGCGCGCCTGGTGCTGTCGCAACTGATGCGTTCGCGCGCCACCGACTAAAGGAGAACCCATGCTCGCCAAAGCGATCCGGATCGCCGCCAACGGCGGCCCAGAAGTAATGGAATACGTCGACGTCGAGGCGCCCGCGCCCGGACCCGGCGAAGCGCGCATCGTCCAGCATGCGATCGGCCTGAATTTCATCGACGTGTATTTCCGCACCGGCCTCTACCCGCAGCCGCTGCCCGGTGGCCTGGGCAAGGAAGGCGCGGGCGTGGTCGAGGCGGTGGGCGAGGGCGTGACCCACGTGAAGCCGGGCGACCGCGTGGCCTATGCCGGCGGCCCGCTCGGCGCCTACGCCAGCGTGCGCACCATGCCGGCCCGCTTCCTGGTCAAGCTGCCGGACGCGATCGCCTTCGATACGGCGGCCGCCATGATGCTGCAGGGGCTGACGGTGCAATACCTGCTGCGCCAGACCTATCCGGTCAAGGCCGGCGACACGGTCCTGTTCCACGCCGCGGCCGGCGGCGTCGGCCTGATCGCCTGCCAGTGGGCGCGCGCGCTCGGCGTGCGGCTGATCGGCACCGTCGGCTCGACAGAGAAGGGTGAGCTGGCGCTGCGCCATGGCGCGGCCCACGTCATCGACTATAACAAGGAAGACATCGTCGCGCGCGTGCGCGAGATCACCGGCGGCGAAGGCGTGCCGGTGGTGTACGACTCGGTGGGCAAGGATACCTTCGTCGCCTCGCTCGACTGCCTACGGCGGCGCGGGCTGATGGTCAGCTTCGGCAATGCGTCGGGCGCGGTGGAGCCGTTTGCCCCCGCCGAGTTGTCGAAGCGCGGCTCGCTGTTCCTGACCCGTCCGACCCTGTTCGACTACATGGCCACGCAGGAAGAGCAAGAAGCGATGACGGGCGAGCTGTTCGAGATGGTCGCGAGCGGCAAGGTCGAGATCGAGGTGCGCCAGCGCTTTGCGCTCGCGCAGGCGGCCGACGCGCACCGGGCGCTGGAAGCGCGCCGCACGACCGGTTCGACGGTGCTGCTGCCATGAGGGATGCGCCTGACGACGATGCCGCGGCGCCGCTGCCGCCCTCCGCGCCGCCAGGTGACGGCGCGCCGAAGTTCGGGCGCCTGCTGATCGTGCTGGTGCTGGCGATGCTGGTGGTCGTGGCGCTGACCTTCGGCTCGGAAGCCTACTTCACCTGACGCCATGGGCGACTTCAACCGCGCATATGATCGGGTCTTCGTTCCCGACCGCCTGACGGTCGGGCTGATGACGCCCATGCAGGGCGCACCGGGCGCGCTGGCCGACCTGGCGCTGGCGCAGCAGCATGCGCGCCTGGCCGACGCGCTGGGCTTTGCCGCCCTGTGGACCCGTGACGTGCCCCTGATGATCCCGCAGGGCAGCGCGGGCGAGACCGCGGCGCTGGACGATCCCTTCCTGTGGCTGGCCGCGCTGGCGGCGGTCACGCAGGATGTCGTGCTCGCCACCGGCGCCATCGTGCTGCCGCTGCGCCACCCGCTGCACGTGGCCAAGGCGGCGCTGACCCTGGACCGGATCAGCCATGGCCGCCTGCTGCTGGGCGTGGGTTCGGGCGACCGGCCGGAAGAATTCGCCCGTTTCGGCGCCGACCTCGAAACGCGCGACGCCAGCTTCCGCGCGCATTGGGAGGCGGTGCGCAGCGCGCTCGCGCCGGACGCTGTCGGCGGCGTGCAGGAAGGGCAGTACCGCGTGCTGCCGCCGCCGCAGGCGCGCATTCCGATGATCGCGGTGGGCAGCGCGCGCCAGTCGCTGCAATGGATCGCGGGGCATGCCGACGGCTGGGCGAGTTATCACCGCGAAGAAGACCGGCAGAAGGGCCGCATCGCGCTATGGCATATGGCGCAGGACCAGCGCTCGCCTGGTCTGCGCAAGCCCTTCATCCAGTCGGTGCAGCTGGACTTGCTGGACGACGCCGATGCGCCGGCCGAGGCGATCGAGCTGGGATTGCGCACCGGCCGCCATGCGCTGGCTGCCTATCTCGAACGCATGCGCGAAGCCGGGGTCGCCCACATCCTGTTCAACCTGCACCGTGGACCGCGCCCGGTCGAGGACATGGTGCGTGAACTGGGCGAACACATCCTGCCGCAGCTGTGAGCCTGCCGGCGCGCCGCATGTTGTTGACATGGAAAAGCCGTGCCGCTTCGATGGCCGAATAATAAGATACCGGTAACTAAACCACTCACCGTGGCGCGCGACAAGAACCGCGCCAGCGTCATCATCTGGTCGATCGGGAACGAGACCCCGGTAGGCGAGCCGCGCAACATCTTCATCGGCAAGCTGGCCGACACCGTGCGCGGCCTGGACGACACGCGCCTGGCGGCGGCGCTCGAGGTGCACCGCGAGGGCCGGCAGGTCGTGGTCGAGGACCCGCTGGCCGACAAGCTGGACCTGGCCAGCTTCAACGAATACGCCGGCTGGTACTGGAGCGATCCGCAGGACATGCTGGACTACCGCTTCGACATCAAGCTGGACAAGCCGGTGGCCGTCAGCGAGTTCGGGGCCGATGCGCTGGGCGGCTACCATGCCGACGCCACGACGCGCTGGAGCGAGCAATACCAGGAACGGCTGTACCGGAACCAGCTCAGGATGCTGGCTGCGATCCCCGGCCTGCGCGGCATCACGCCGTGGATCCTCGCCGACTTCCGCTCGCCGCGCCGGCCGCACCCGCGCTACCAGGATTTCTGGAACCGCAAGGGACTGATCTCGGACACCGGCCAGAAGAAAAAGCCTTCCATACGCTCAAGCGCTACTACGACGAGATGCAGAAGAAGTACCGCCAGGGGACCGTGAACCAGGGGCGCCAGGCGGGCGATGCTAGAATCGCGGCCATGGAAAAACCCGCCCCGAAGGACGCCCCAGCCACCGCGCGCAAGAGCCGCAAGGGCGCCACGCCCACGGTGCGCGACGTCGCCCGGCTGGCCGGCGTGGCGCCGATGAGCGTCTCGCGCGCGCTGAACAATCCCGATTCGGTCTCGCCCGACATCCTGCAGCGCGTGCGCGAGGTGGTGGACCGGGTCGGCTACGTGCCGAACCTGCTGGCCGGCGGCCTGGCCTCCAAGAAAAGCCGCATGGTGGCGGCCGTGGTGCCGACCATCAGCGGCTCGGTCTTCCTCGAGATGGTGCAGGCGCTGACCGACGGCCTGGCCGCGCGCGGCTACCAGCTGATGCTGGGCCAGGCCGGCTACGAGAATTCGCGCGAGGACGCACTGCTCGAGGCCATCATCGGCCGCCGCCCCGATGGCGTGGTGCTGACCGGGATCATGCGTTCGGAGCAGGGCCGGCGGCGCCTGCTGGCCAGCGGCATTCCGGTGGTCGAGACCTGGGACCTGACCGACAACCCGATCGACATGCTGGTCGGCTTCTCGCATGAAAAGATCGGCAAGGCGGTGGCCGAATACCTGATCCGGCGTGGCCGCCGCAGGATCGCCGCCATCAGCGCCAACGACGAGCGGGCGGTGCGCCGCAACCGCCATTTCGCCGACACCGTGCTGGCGCTGCAGCCAGGGCTGGGCCCGGACCGCGCGGCGGTGCCGACCTGCATCGTGCCGGCACCGACCACGCTGGGCAGCGGCCGCACCGGCCTGCGCGAGCTGCTGGCCCAGGACCCTTCCATCGACGCCGTCTTCTGCAGCTCGGACATGATGGCGCAGGGCGTGCTGCTCGAGGCCCTGGCGCTGGGCATCGAGGTGCCGCGGCAGCTGGCCGTCGTCGGCCTGGGCGACCTGGCGTTCTCGCGCGACCTGTACCCGCCCCTCACCACGGTGCGCATCGACGGCACTGCCATCGGCTCCACCGCGGCTCAGCTGATCATCGACCGCGCCGAAGGCCGGCCGGTCGAGGAACCGGTGCGCGACGTCGGCTTCGTCATCGTCGAACGCGCCAGCAGCTGAGCTATTCATCCGATTGACTTGTTCTTCAAGATACCGGTATCATAGGTCTCGCTTTGATACCGGTAACATTCAAGGAAGAACGATGACCATAGAGACGACGACCGCGCCGGTCCTGGCCCCGGGCGCGACGCCCACGATCACCGCGATGCGCGTGGTGCCGGTGGCGGGACGCGACGGCATGCTGCTCAACCTGAGCGGCGCCCATGCGCCTTATTTCACCCGCAACCTGGTCATCCTGACCGACAGCAGCGGCAACCAGGGCGTCGGCGAAGTGCCGGGCGGGGAGAGCATTCGCCAGACGCTGGAGGATGCGCGTTCCCTGGTGGTCGGTCAGCCGCTCGGCGCCTGGAACGCCGTGCTGCGCTCGATGCGCACCACCTTCGCCGGCCGCGACGCCGGCGGCCGCGGCCAGCAGACGTTCGACCTGCGCGTCATGATCCATGCGGTGGCGGGCGTCGAATGCGCGCTGCTCGACCTGCTCGGCAAGTTCATGGGCGTGCCGGTGGCCGACCTGCTGGGCGATGGACGCCAGCGCGACCACGTCGAGATGCTGGGCTACCTGTTCTACGTGGGCGACCGCAAGGTCACCGACCTGCCGTATGCCAGCGAACCGGATGCCGACGACGACTGGCTGCGCCTGCGCCATGAGCCGGCCATGGACACCGACGCCATTGTGGCCCAGGCCCGCGCCGCGCAGAAGCGCTACGGCTTCAGGAACTTCAAGCTCAAGGGCGGCGTGCTGCGCGGCGAACAGGAAATCGAGGCGGCGCGCGCGCTCAAGGAAGCGTTCCCGGAAGCCGGCATCACGCTCGACCCGAATGGCGGCTGGCTGCTGCAGGACGCCATCCGGCTGTGCCGCGACATGAAGGGCGTGCTGGCCTATGCCGAGGACCCGTGCGGCGCGGAAGGCGGCTATTCGGGCCGCGAGACGATGGCCGAATTCCGCCGCGCCACGGGCCTGCGCACCGCCACCAATATGATCGCCACCGACTGGCGCCAGCTGGCGCATGCGGTGCAGCTGCAGGCGGTCGACATTCCGCTGGCGGACCCGCATTTCTGGACCATGCAGGACACCGTGCGCGTGGCCAAGATGTGCGAGGCCTGGGGCCTGACCTGGGGCTCGCATTCGAACAACCATTTCGACATTTCGCTGGCAATGTTCACCCATGTGGCGGCGGCGGCGCCGGGCGACATCACGGCCATCGACACTCACTGGATCTGGCAGGACGGCCAGCACCTGACCCGCAATCCGCTGCGCATCGAAGGCGGCATGGTCGCGGTGCCGACCACGCCTGGCCTGGGCGTGGAGCTGGACATGGAGGCGGTGGAGGCGGCCCACCAGTGCTACCTGGCGATGGGCCTGGGCGGGCGCGACGACGCCATCGGCATGCAGTACCTGATCCCGAACTGGAAATTCGACAGCAAGACGCCGTGCATGGTGCGCTAGCCGCGCCAGACTGACCGTTTGTCTCTTGGCCTGCCGCGCGTCGCGTGGCGGGCCTTTTTTGCGTCGGCGCGGACGCACCGATCATGAAACCCGTTAGCAGAAAAAAAACGTCACCCCCGCGCAGGCAGGGATGACGTGGTCGGTTGACTACCTGGCTGCCTGCGCGGCCGAATCAGCTGTTCGGTTCCTTCTTGACCTCGACCCGGCGCGCCACGCCCGACGGGCCGGGGAAGCCCTCGAAGGCGGCATGCACCAGGGCCGGCATGATTTCCGGCGTCGACATATTGCGGCTGGTGTTGTGCACCGTGACGTCGAACAGGCGCTTGCCGTCGCGCGACGACTTGATCGAGACCTGCAGCTCGCGCCGGTAATGGTGCTCGACCGAGGTCTGGTAAGCCGGATACGGGCCCCAGAACGGATCGTAGAACGGGCTGTACCAGCCGCCCCAGTAGCGGCGGTTGAAGCCGCGGTAGCCGTAGCCGAAGCGCGCGCTCGGATAGAAATACGGCGTCATGACCGGCTCCAGCACGCGCACCGGCAGGTCGGTGGTGGTGAAGCGCATCGATACCGTCAGTGCCGGGGTGGCGCCGTCAGCATCGCGGAAACCCTGGCGCGCCAGCTGGTTGCGCACCAGTTCCTGGTAGCTGCGCCATTCCAGCGTATCGTCCTGCGGAGGTGGGACTTCGAATACATAACTCTTGTCTTCCATCTGGGCCGGCCATTGATGGAAGGTGGTGACATCGCTGCGGATGGTGGTCGCGCAACCGCCCAGGAGCAGTGCGAGCGCCGTGCCGGCGGCGACCATGATGAGGCGTTTCATACCCGATCTCCAAAATATATATGCGGAATTTCCCCAATGATCAAGCTTACTGTTTGTTCAGTATCAATGGACGGGGTTTTACACCCCGTTACCGTGCATACACTTCGATACATGGAAACGTACGAAGCAGGCGAAAAGCTTGTTGGTAGAATAAGCACTTCTCCACTGTGTTCTCGGAACCTTCCCATGCGCACCGATACGCCCCAGACCATCTACCGGAAAGACTATACCCCGCCGAATTACCTTGTGGATACTGTCGAGCTCGGCTTCGACCTGGATCCCGCGCGCACCGTCGTGGCCAACCGCCTGACCCTGCGCCGCAATCCGCTGGCGGTGGGGCGGGCCATCGAACTGCATGGCGAGGACATTGAACTGGTGGCGCTGCGCCTGAATGGCAAGGCCCTGGCCGGCGCCGACTACACGCTGGCGAACAATCTCCTGGTCATCCACGAGGCGCCCGACGAGGTGGTGCTCGAGATCGAATCGGTGTGCGTGCCCGAGCAGAACACGACGCTCAGCGGCCTGTATGTATCGAATGGCAACTTCTTCACCCAGTGCGAAGCCGAGGGCTTCCGCCGCATCACCTATTTCCCGGACCGCCCGGACGTGATGGCCAAGTACACCGTGATGCTGCGGGCCGACAAGGCGCGCTTCCCGGTGCTGCTCTCGAACGGCAACCTGATCCAGGAAGGCGAGCTCGACGACGGCCGCCACTATGCATTGTGGGAAGATCCGTTCAAGAAGCCGTCCTACCTGTTCGCCCTGGTTGCCGCCAGGCTGGTGTGCCAGGAAGAGACCTTCCGCCTGGCCGATGGGCGCGACGCGCTGCTGCAGGTGTGGGTCGAAGACGGCAACCTCGACAAGACCGACTACGCGATGCAGTCGCTCAAGCACAGCATCCGCTGGGACGAAGAGAAATACGGCCTCGAACTCGACCTGGACCGCTTCATGATCGTCGCCACCAGCGACTTCAACATGGGCGCGATGGAGAACAAGGGCCTCAACATCTTCAACACCAAGTTCGTGCTGGCCAACCCGCGCGTGGCGACCGACGTCGATTTCCAGGGCATCGAGGCGGTGGTGGCGCACGAGTATTTCCACAACTGGACCGGCAACCGCGTGACCTGCCGCGACTGGTTCCAGCTGTCGCTCAAGGAAGGCCTGACCGTGTTTCGCGACCAGGAATTCACGGCCGACATGATCGGCACCGACACCGGCCGCGCGGTGACCCGCATCGACCAGGTGCGCACCCTGCGCCAGCACCAGTTCCCCGAGGACGCGGGCCCGATGGCGCACCCGGTGCGTCCCGACTCCTTTGTCGAGATTAATAATTTCTATACGGTGACGGTGTACGAGAAGGGCGCCGAAGTGGTGCGCATGTACCAGACGCTGTTCGGCGTCGACGGCTTCCGCAAGGGCATGGACCTGTACTTCGAGCGCCATGACGAACAGGCGGTCGAGTGCGACGATTTCCGCCGCGCGATGGCCGACGCCAACGGCAGCAACCTGACCCAGTTCGAGCGCTGGTACAGCCAGGCCGGCACCCCGGTGCTGCGCTTCGAGGGCCGCTACGACGAGACGCTCAAGACCTATGCGCTGACCCTGTCGCAATCCTGCCCGCCGACTCCCGGCCAGCCCGAAAAACTGCCGTTCCACATCCCGGTGGCGGTGGGCCTGCTCGACGCCGACGGCAACGACATGCCCTTGATGATCGATGGCCAGCCGCTGGGCACGACGACGGTGCTGGAGCTGTTCGGCGCCGAGCAGACCTTCGTCTTCAGTGGCGTACTGAGCCAGCCCGTGGCCTCGGTGCTGCGCGGCTTCTCGGCTCCGGTGATCCTGCAGGGCAGCTATACCGACGCCGACCTGCTGCACCTGTTCAGCCATGACAGCGACCCGGTCAACCGCTGGGAAGCGGGCCAGCGCCTGGCCATGAGCCGCCTGCTCAAGCTGACCGGCGAGGCCGCCGCCAAGGGCAATAGCGGCGCCAGCCTGAACCTGGACGAGACCTTCATCGAGGCGATGCGCAAGGTGCTGGTCGACGACAGCCTCGACCCGGCCTTCCGCGAGCAGGCCCTGATGCTGCCGTCCGAGAGCATGGTGGCCGAGCAGATCGACGGCGTCGACCCGCTGGCGGTGCACATCGCACGCCAGTTCGTGCGCGCCGACATCGGCGTGCGCCTGCGCAGCGAGCTGCTGGCGCAGTACCAGGCCAACCTGACACCGGGGCCGTACAGCCCGGACGCGGCATCCGCCGGCAAGCGCGCGCTGAAGAACCTGGCGCTGTCCTACCTGAACGCGGCGCCGGACGACGAGAGCGTGGCGCTGGCCCAGCGCCAGTTCGATGAGGCCGACAATATGACCGACCGCGCCGCCGCGCTGGCCGCCCTGATCGCTTCGCGGGTACCGGAAGCGGCCGATGCGCTGGACGAGTTCTACCAGGAGTTCCAGAACGAAGCCCTGGTGGTGGACAAGTGGTTCTCGATGCAGGCCACGGCCCCGACCACCGACGTGGCGGCGGTGCGCGCGCTGATGCGCCACCCGGCCTTCACGCTGCGCAATCCGAACCGTGCGCGCAGCCTGGTCGCCGCCTTCTGCATGAACAATCCGGTGCAGTTCCACGCGCCGGACGGCAGCGGCTACGCCTTCTGGGCCGAGCAGGTGATCGCGCTCGACGCACTCAACCCGCAGGTCGCGAGCCGCCTGGCGCGCGCCATGGACCGCTGGCGCCGTTATGCGCCGGCGCTGCAGGCGCAGATGCAGGCCGCGCTGCAGCGGGTGGCGGGGCAGGGCAAGCTCTCCAACGACGTACGTGAAGTGGTCACCAAGGCGCTCGCCAATTAACGACAACCGGCGTTCGCCCAACAACAACGAAATCCAAACCAAACCTGAGGAAGTCATGAAACGCGTAAGTCTGACGCAATACCTGGTCGAAGAGCAGCGCCTGCACCAGAACATCAACGCCGAGCTGCGCCTATTGATCGAGGTCGTCGCCCGCGCCTGCAAGCGCATCAGCTATTCGGTGAGCAAGGGCGCGCTGGGCGAGGTGCTGGGCAGCGCCGAGACCGAGAACATCCAGGGCGAAGTCCAGAAGAAGCTGGACGTGATCTCCAACGAGATCCTGCTCGAGGCGAACGAGTGGGGCGGCCACCTGGCGGCGATGGCGTCCGAAGAGATGGAAACCATCCGCCAGATCCCGAGCCGCTATCCGATGGGCGAATTCCTGCTGCTGTTCGATCCGCTGGACGGCTCGTCGAACATCGACGTCAACGTCTCGATCGGCACCATCTTCTCGGTCCTGAAGGCGCCTGAAGGCATGAACCAGCCGACCGAACAGGACTTCTTGCAGCCCGGTACCGCCCAGGTGGCGGCCGGTTATGCAGTCTACGGCCCGCAGACGATGCTGGTGCTCACTACCGGCAACGGCGTGCACTGCTTCACGCTGGACCGCGAGATGGGTTCGTGGGTGCTGACCCAGAGCGATATGCAGATCCCGCCGTCGACCAAGGAATTCGCCATCAATATGTCGAACAAGCGCCACTGGCACCCACCGGTGCAGCGCTATGTCGACGAGCTGCTGGCGGGCGAAACCGGCCCGCGCGGCAAGGATTTCAATATGCGCTGGATCGCCTCGATGGTGGCCGACGTGCACCGCATCCTGAACCGCGGCGGCGTGTTCATGTATCCGGCCGACCTGCGCGATCCGCAATCGCCGGGCAAGCTGCGCCTGATGTACGAAGCCAATCCGATGGCGATGATCGTCGAGCAGGCCGGTGGCGCGGCGACCGACGGCCAGGGCCGCATCCTCGACATCCCGCCGACCAAATTGCACCAGCGCGTGCCGGTATTCCTGGGGTCGAAGGAAGAGGTCGAGGTCGTGACAGGCTATCACCAGGCTTGAATCGCCTGTTTTCAGCGCGTGATGCGGCACAGTTGCAATCACGGTTGGAATACACACTAGCAAGTTTGCCGTATTGTTTGCTAGAATATGGTTCTTTCGTCAGCGAGGCGGTTTCGTCGGGCGTCGAAAGGCAAGGCGAAGCACAGGTTTCGCCGCTGTAGCTCAGTCGGTAGAGCAGCGCATTCGTAATGCGAAGGTCACCAGTTCGATTCCGGTCAGCGGCACCAAATTCAGTAGTCGGATCAAAGGGTTACAGGCGAAAGCTTGTGACCCTTTTTTCTTCTCGTCGCACTCGCGTTGTTCGTGTAACCGCTATGTAACCCGGATCAAAAAATACTTGACCCTGTCCGATGCGTCCAGGATGCTGCGACGTGAGTGACACGCTTCCCCTTACGGCTACGGCATTGTTGTAATGGACCCGTGTCCGGGACGACGCTGGTCTCCTTCCAGTCTTCATATTTGGCATGGACTGTCAGCAGCTCAGTCCTCGCATGCTCTTCCCGGTTCGAACATCGAGGCCGACGTAGCATGAGTAGCCTTCACCCTTCGTCCAGAGGCAGCTAAGATCGCCTTTGCTTCGCTGCCGTTGCTCAGGGCCAGCGCCGCAAGCTTCTTTCAGGTCCGGTCCAAGATGATCGAACAAATCCTTCGCAAGCGCCCCTGTCACCATCAATGACAATTTCCTGTCCTTCTCTGTCGGCGGAGTCGAGTCGCCGATGCTGCCACCATACATGTAAAAATCGCCGGTAAGCGGTTCAGCCAAATATCGACCTTGGCTCTTGCTCGCGCCTGCATGGGCGATCGATGCCAGCGCTATTGCGCCAGCAAGACAAGTCAAACGAAGGTTCATGGCCGCTCCCAAAGTCCGATGTGAAGATGATCATCATGGTCGGGCCAGGGCTTCACGCGCGGCCCGCAAACCTCGCGTACTTTGGGGTCGTTGAAGTAGATGATTCTGACAATCGGATGCTGGAAAAAAAGACCGGCCAGCTTGATCGTGGCCGCTTGATCATAGACCGCATCCCTGTACGAACACCGGGCAGCCCGGCCGACCAACTTGTCTTTGCGGACCGGGCGGATGTCCATCTCGATACCCTTCATATGGGTGGCATGGTCGAACCTGAGGCCACCGGCCACACTGATGTTCCCGATGCCGAACTTCCGATCATCAATCGCCTGCCATTCTCGTTCAACCCGGAAGATAACGGACAGCATGTTGGGATGAGCGTACTGGGCCAGGTATCCAGTTCCGCGCACGCCTTTGACGTTGCCATAGACGTAGTAGCCCGCTTCCTCTGGCGCTTGGGGAAGCATGAAGTGGCCAAGTTGATCGCGTGGTTGAATGGGGATAGGCGTGGCCCGTCCTCATGCGCAGCATTTTTTGGCCGCGAGGTCCCAGCCACCTGAGGTGCTGCCGCTTGCGCCGCCACCGATCTTCTGCCGAACATAAGTCCACTTGATCTTGGAGAAGCAGAGTCCTATCTCGTCCTGGAGCAGGCCACCGTCATGCATTACTTGGTCCATGTGTGACAGCAGCACATTCTCCAGTTCGACCTGGTAGTACTTGACGGGCTTGCCGTCGCTGTCGGCACGCATGAACTCAAGCTTTGCCTTTGGAATGGTCTTTCCCATCGAGCAGTGCTGCATGAGGACTGGCGAGGCAAGGTCGACTGGTTTAGTAAGCGACAAGGTGCGATGCTCGCAATGCCCGGCCGTGTGGCCGCCTGCCGTCGATGCGGTGGTGACTCTGGGTTGTGTCACACCCCAATGAGTCGAGGCGACTTCAATCCAGCCTTGATGTGCTGAATCAGCCGACTCTCCCTTGATGCCGTCGATTTGCAAGTATGCGTCGAGTGCCATGTGTCGTCTCCGATGAGCTGAGTGCATCGCTATTTTTCCTCAGCCAAACCTCCTAGGGATTGGGAATTCACAATAGATCTTTCTCCTGGTGCTCGGAGTGTTTCGTGGGGCCGCGAATCGGATGAATGCCCATCTCGATGCCCGCTGTATGGCCGCCCGCGGTTGCGACGCTGGTGACTCTGGATGGCGTAACACCCCAACGCGTCTCGGATGTGCGAGATGAAGGTGACTGTCCCGGTCCTATCGTTTTTTTGGGCGGCCTGTCTGCACGTATCGTGAGCCGTTCGATACATAGTCCCGATATACTGTTGGTCACACGATATCGGGAGCGGCCATGATCACCAGCAGCGATAATCCACGTACCCAATCCGCGATTGCCCGCCAGGTGCTGGCCGGCGACGATCGCGACAACCTCCTGTACGAGCAGCCCGGCCCCGAGGCGGTCAACGGCGGCCTGGGCATCGATACCCTGATCCTCAGGGGCATCAGCCGCGACTATTACACGATCCGCGTCGAGCCCGGGCGCATCGTACTGTCCCACCGCCACGAAGGTCTCGATGGCGTCGACACCGTTGCCAATGTCGAGAAGCTGCGCTTCGTCGGCGGCGACCCCGACATGTCGCCGGGCGGCGTCATTGGGCGCATGTACGAAGCCTTGTTCGATACCGCCCCGGATGACGAGGGGCTCGCTTACTGGAACGGGATGCACGCCTCCGGCGCACTGTCGCTGCGCGACATCGCCACCGCACTGGTGGATTCAAGCGACACCCAGGGCGGCCTGTCGAATGTCGAATTCGTCGACCTGCTGTTCCTCAATGGCCTGGACCGCCCGGGCAACCTCAAGGAGCTGAGCCAGTACACCTGGCGCTTCGGCGAACTGGGCCACACCCGCGCCGACGTGCTGCTGGCGTTCGCCGCCGAGCCAGGGCCGATGCTGGCCCACGAAAAATCCCGGGGCCTGGAGATGGACTTCAGCGCCACCGACGTCGGCTCCCTGGTGCGCATGTACGACGCCCTGTTCGACCGCGCGCCGGACCAGGACGGCCTGAATCACTGGATCGGCGTCAGCGAGGATGGCACCGCGCTGGCGCGGATCGCCGACGCCTTCGTGGCCGGCTCCGAATTCTCGGCCGGCGCCATGAGCAATGCCGATTTCGTCGCCCACCTGTACCAGGCTGGCCTCGAACGCACGGGCAGCCCGGGCGAAATCGCGGGCTGGGTCGGGCATATCGACAGCGGCGCATTGAGCCGCGGCGAGGTGCTGCTCGCGATCGCCGATTCAAACGAAATGGTGGAACTGGTCGGCATGCTGAGCACCTCGCTCGCGCTGGACTGACCGCGCGACGCGTTCAGGGCGCGATGCTGTCCAGTTTCCGGTCCAGCACCTCGTTGCGCGTGCGCATGGCCTGCTCGGCCTGTTCCAGCGTGCGCTCGGTCACCCCGTCGATCGCCACGCCGCCAACCGGCACGATGCGCGGCGTGATGACGACGATCGTCTCGGTGGCCGATCCGCCGTCGTCGGTGCTGGCGAAGATGCCGCCGATGACGGGGATGTCCGACAGCAGCGGCACGCCCAGCCGGCGGTAGGTCGCGCTGCGCTTGATCAGGCCCCCGATCAGTACCGGCTGCCCATCGTTGGCCACCAACTGGGTATTGACCTCGGTGGTCTTCTTCGACGGGATGCCGGCCGAGACCGAGCCCGAGCTCACTTCCGGGCGTACCTTGAGCATGATGCGGCCGTCGGCGTCGACCGACGGCGTCACGCGCAGGATCACGCCGGTATCGAGGAACTGGATCGATTCGGAGGTGACGTTGTTGATCGTCGTCGTCAGGCGGTAGCCGAGCTGGTCGCCGACATTGGTCGTCGCTTCCTGGTCCTCGAGCGCGAGCAGGCGCGGCGTGGCCAGCGTGTGCACGCGGCCCTTGTTGCTCAGCGCGCTCAGGTAGGCCTCGATATTCTTGTTGACGACGTTCAGGAAAAAGCGCGGGCCGGCGCGGGTGGCGAAACCGGTCGCCCCGAACATGTCAGGCCCCTCGCTGAACACGCGCGACCAGTCGACGCCGAAATTCTCGGTCTGGTCGAGCGTGATCTCGAGGATCTTCGCCTCGATCAGGATTTGCTGCGGTGCGCGGTCGATTTCGCGCAAGACCATCGTCGCCCGTGCAAGCCCGGCCTCGTCCGACTCGATCACCACGGTCTTGGTCTGGTCCAGCACCGTCACCGCGCCCAGCGGCTCGACCTGGCGCGCCAGGATGGCGCCGACCTTCGTCACGTCCGCGTAGCGGACCTTGAGCGCCTTCACTTGAAGTGGCACGGCACCTTCCTTCGGCGCCGTCTTCGGGTCTTCCACCAGAAAGCCGCCTGCGCGCTCGGTGACGGTGTAGCCGCCCGCCTGGGCGATCGCCTCGATCGCCTGGCGCACCGTCAGGTCGTACAGGTTGATCGACACAGTGCCGCCCACGCCGCGGCCAAGCATGATGTTCACGCGCGCACTGCGCGCGATCATGTTGAACAGTTCGCTGATCGGCGTGTCGCGGAAGGTGTACGACATGGTTGCCGGCGCCGCCAGCACCACTGGCGCTGGCGCGCCAGCGCTGACCGGCGCCACGGCGCCCTCGGCGCACGCGAACGCGGGGAGAGTGAGCAGCGCACAAAGGAGCGGGCGCGTTTTCATTGGGGATCCTTGTCTTGCATGGTCAGGCGCAGTTCGCGGCCGGCGTGCGCGAGCAGCACGCCGTTGGCGTCGATGCGCAATACGGTGTAGCCGGCGAACTGCTCGCCGGCGGCCACGATATGGCCATCGATATTGGCGAGCGAACGCGCGCCGCCCAGTACCAGCGCGCGCAGGCGCGGCGCTGGCTGGACAGTGTCGGCGGGCGGCGCGAGGCGGGCCGCGGCCGGGCGCACGAACGGATCGCGCAGCACTGCGCGGGGCGTGGCCTCGGCGTAGGCATGGGCCAGGAGCAGCACCGCGGTCAGGAGATGTAGGCGGATCATGGCGCGGTTCCCATGTCATAAATGGCCAGTTGCAGCTTGATCGTGCGCGTGTCCGTAGCGGCGCCTGGCTGCAGGGAGAGCTGGACGATGCCGACCGTTGGCTGGCTTGCCTCGATGTCGGCCAGCCAGTCGACGATGGCGGTGTAGCTGCCACTGGCGGTGATGTCGAGCAGGTGCACCTGCAGGTCCGCCAGCGGGTACTGGGCGCCCTGGGCGGCCGCCGAGACCGCCACGCCCGTGCGCGCGGCGCTGGCGCTGACCGCCGCGATCAGCGCCAGCGGCGCCGGGGCCAGTACCGGCGCGGCGGGCAGCGCTGGATTGGATGGGGCAGGCGTGCTTGGCGCTCCCCCCTCCGCGGTGGCCAGCGAGGCTTCGAGCGCGGCCAGCGCGGCGCTTTGCTGGCGGTAGGCCGCGAGCGGGCCACGCAGGCCAACGCTCCAGGCCAGCGCCAGGGCAATGAATACCAGGCCGATGGCGAGCAGGTTCAGTTGCCTGGCTGGCAGCGCGGCCAGCGCTTCGTGGATGCGTGGTTTCACTGGGCGTCCCCTTGTCGCGCCAGCGTCAGGGTGGCGTGGAACTCGATGGCTCCTGCCTCGAGATTGGCACCGCTCGACTGCAGTTGCACGGACTTCAGGCCGGGGATGCGGCCGAGGTTTGCCAGGAAGCTCGTGACGCCTTCATAGCTGGCGGCCTGGCCGCTCAGCTCCACCTGGCTGTCGAGCAGGAGCACGGCGCCGTCGGCGCTGCCGGTGGCGAAGGCTTCGTGCGCGGAGCTGCCCTTCGGCAGCGCAGCGCCCGGTGGCGCCGCGCGCGTATTGCGTCGCAGCATCACCGCGGTGAGCCAGGTATCGGCCGGCAGGGCGGTGTCGATCGCCCGGGCGAACGCCGCCAGCTCGCCTTCGCGGCGCACGGCGCCGAGCAGGGCGGCGCGCTGCTGCGCGCGCAGGCTGGCCTCGCGTTCGGTCGCGGCGCGTGCCTGGGTCGATTGTGCGTTGGCGGCGGCGGTGCGCAGCGCCGCGGACTTGCGGTCGATAGCCGCGCCGTTCCAGCGCAGCACCGCCTGGCCGGCGCCGGCCAGCACGACGATCGCGGCCAGGGCGGCGCCGGTGCGGCGCGCCGTGTGGCGCAGGCGCACGCGGTCGCGGTAGCTGCGCGGGATCATGTCGATATCAGCCATTGGCGTCTCCGCGCAGGGCCAGGCCGGTCGCCAGCGCGATCGCGGTCGTTGCCTGCGCCGCGCCGGGTGTCGGCGTCGATGCGGGGAAGGCGTCGAACGGGTCGAGCAGGTGAACCGGCACGTCAATCAGCTCTGCGATGCGCGACTCGATGTCAGGGTAGCGCGCCAGGCTGCCGTTCAGGTACACGCGGCTGATCGAGCTGCCGCGCGTGCGCGATGCCACGTACACCTGCGTGTGCGCGAGTTCGTCGGCCAGCGCCTGGCAGGCCGGGTGCAGGATGGCGCGGATGGTGCGCCGCAGCTCGCCGTGCGCGCCATCGTCCAGCACCGCGTCGCGCGCGCCGATGCCGTGCTCGCGCAGAAGGCGCGCGGCGGTGTCGTACGGCAGTTCGAGCGCGCCTGCCACGGCGGTGGCCAGCATGTCTTCGCCGAAGGCCAGCTCGCGGTCGAGCATCAGGCGCCGGCCCCAGATCACGGTCAGGTAGCTCCTGGCGGCGCCGAAGTTGAGCAGCGCCACCGACTGGCCCACGTCGCTGCCATGCAGTGCGGCCAGCAGGCGTCCGATGGCGGCCGGGCCGATGTCCAGCGCCACCGGGGTCAGGCGCGCGCTTTCCAGCATCGCCAGGTGAGCCAGCACGCGCTCGGTCGGCGCCGCCGCCAGCAGCACCTGGCGCTCGCCGCCATCCTGGTCGGCGCCGCGCACCTGGTAATAGTCGACCACGTGCTGCGCGGCGCGCTCGCCCAGCTGCTCGCTCGCCGCGCGCGCCACCGCCTGCGCCTCGCTCTGTCCCTGCGGCACCTGCACCGTCAGTGGCAGGATGCGCACGTCATGCGGGGCCAGTGCCGACACCACGCGCCGGCCGGCGAACGGGGCCATCGCCAGCGCGGCGTCGACGAAGCGTTTCAGTTCGCGCGGACTGGCGAGGAGCGTCTCGCGCGGCGCCGGATAGACGACCGAGGCCGCCGCGCGCAGTTGCCAGCAGTCGCCCTGCAGCTCGGCTTGCACCAGGTTCAGGCGGGTAGCGGCGAAGTCGGCGCCGATCGGACGCGCCGGCGCGCCGCGCAGGCCGGGGCGCAGCCGGGCAAGAAAGCGCTTGATCATTGTGTCGTCGGTCAGCATGGTTTGGCGCTCAACACGCGCAGTTGCGGACGCCGGCTGGACGAGGCGTCGAGGCTGTAGAAGCGCACGGGGAAAGAAGGAGCGGCCAGGCGCAGCAGCATGCCATGGTTGGAGGCCCGGCCGCTGGACCAGTCGTCGACCAGTGCCGTTACGTCCCAGCTGGTGCTGGCGGTGCCGGAGACGAGCGCGCTGGCCGCTGGCTGGCCGACGTAGTTGCCGCCGTTCCAGCGCGTGCCTTCTTCAGTCGGTCGGCTCCAGCTGGCATCGTCGTTCCAGGGCGTCGTCAGGCGGTGCACCGCCACCGCGCCGCCCACACCGTTGCTGCCGTACGGCGTCAGCGTGAGCGTGGCCGCCAGCACCTGCCAGCCGTTCTTGATCTCGGCGGTCGAAAATTGCAGCAGTGCGTGCGCACCCTCGTGGACCAGCGTCAGGCGCTCGTCCTCGTCGTCGGATTCGCTGCGCAGGATATCGATCGTGATGTCCCTCGATCCCTTGAGCGCCGCCGCCGGCTCCTGTTTCGACAGGTCGAACAGGGAAACCGACCCCTGCGTTGCCACGCTGCGCACCGTATCGCCGTTGACGGTACCGGTGCCGACGATGTGGATTTTCTTGACGCGACCGTTCTGGAATGGCACCTCGGCGGCGAAGCTGCCGGCTCCCAGTGGCGTCGCCGCCACCGAGGCGCTTGTGCAGCCGCTGACCTGGCTGCTCCATTTGGCCGCCGCCACGCCCGCTTCGGCCAGGTAGCCGGCCGCGCGCTGTTCGTAGTCGACGCGCACCGAACCGGCCTGCGCGCCGGCCGCGCGGTTCATGCCGACGGCCAGCGCCGCGATCGTGGCCAGCGCGAGCGAGACCACCAGCAGCACCGCGCCATCCTGGAGTCGGCGTCTCATCGATAGGCTCCAATCCGCACCGTGCGGCTGCGCGTCACTGCGGCATCGGCAGTGGCCAGCGTCAATACGATGCGCACGGTGAGCGCGGCGACGTCGGTATCGGGCGACGTCACCTCGAGCCGCGTCTGGTTCGATGCGATGACGCCGCTGCCCGAGGGACCAGTACAGCTAACGGCTTCACGCAACTCGGGAGGAATCTTCTTTTTCACGTCGTGGTATTCGCAAAAGCCCAGCTTCGTGAGCCATTTTGTCGTTTCTTCCCTGATCGCCTCAGCCTTGATGGTTGCGCTGGCGTCAGCCGGCACGGTCACCCTGAAACCGGCCGCTTCCTGCATGCTCGTATCATCCCGGGACGCCTTGTCCGCGATGCGGTCGAGGGCGAAGCCGGCGTCGGCGTGCAGGTCCAGGCGCGTGCGCACCAGGTGCGCGCTGTCGGCGCTCGAGCGCAGAAGGTCGGCCAGCGGCAGCAGGATGATGGCGGCGATCGCCAGGCCTACCATGAGCTCGACCAGCGTGTAGCCGGCGTGGAGACGCGGCGCGCTCATCGGGTCACCAGCGTCGCCAGTGGAAAACGGTGGGCTGCGGCGGGATCGGCCACTTCGGCGCCGACGTATAGGAGGTGCTCGCCGTTGCCGGCCGGCCCCATCCGGCGGGTCACGTCGTTCCCGTAACGGGTGATGACCACCGCGACCGCTGGACAGGCGCCGCTTGCCGGCCTGGAGTAGCTCGATGGCGCGGCCGGGTCGCCGGCGGCCGCGAGCAGGCGCTGGTAGGGCTCGGCCAGCACGGTTTCCATGCGCGAACTCACGCAGTCCAGGTCGCGCGCGGCGCTTTCGTTGTCGAGCGGCGCCGCGATGGCGCCGCGCAGCGCGTTGGCCGCCGGCACCAGGCAGATGGACAGAAGCAGCACGGCCAGCACGGCTTCGAGCAGCGTCATGCCGGCGCAGCGGTGGCGCCAGACGCGCTTGGACAGCGAAACAGACATCGTCAGGAAATCGTGATGCGGCCGGTGGTGTCGACGACCACGGTGCGGGTGGCGTTGCCGGCGCCGAGGACGACCGTGCCGCTGCGCAGGGCTTGCGTGCGCATTGCCGCCTTGCCCAGTCCGCGCACCGGGTTGCCGTCCGCGTCGAAGACGACGGTGGCGGCCGATGTGTTGTCAGCGAAGGTGAAGGTGCAGCGCGTCAGGGTCATCGTGTTACCCGCGGGAGTGGAAGCCAGCCGCACCAGGTATGGGGCGCGGCTGGCGGGGTGGTCGACATAGGCTGAAGAAACAACGGTATCGGCGCCGGCGCTCGCGATCGGACGCACCATGATCCGGTTCAGCGCCTGGTCGCAGCCGAACAGGCGCTCTTGGCCGGTGCGGCGCGCATCGTCGCGCGCGAACTTCAGCGCCAGCGCCACTTCACCGGCCGCGGCGTCGGCGCGCGCTTCGGCCACCGGATGCGACGACGGAATGGCGACGAGCGCGGCGATCGACAGGATCGCCACCACCGCCAGCAGCTCGAGCAGCGTATAGCCGTCCTGGCACCCCGTTTCCATCCCGAAAGGAGCTGATCGATCAGCGCTGCGAGTAAGGGACTCCGTTGAACTCGACGGTGCTGTTCATGATGAACTGGCCCGAGCGAGTATCGTAGGCCCAGCCGCCGGCGGCGGTCGCGGTGATCGGCACACCGTCATCGGTCACGACGACAGTGGCGATATTATTGATTGGTTCCACCGGCAGGCCCTGGCGCAGGTAAGGGCCGAAGCGGAAGTTGGTCGCGTCGCCGACCGCGCAGGTTTCGCCTGCGGCATTGGTCGGATAGCGCAGTTGATTAAGCATCGCGCCGGCCGAACCGGCGGTGGTGACGCCGCCCTCGGGCGCAGGCGGGGCTTGCGTGCAGCCGGTGCCAGCCGTGGCTGCAGTGGCGCCCGGATACACGTTGCCGGTATGCTGGGCGCGGTATTGTTCCAGCGAGTTACGCACGGTTGCCAGGTTGGCGTCGAGCGCCGCCTGCTGCGCATCGCCAGTCGCCGACGAAAACTGTGGGATCGCAATCGCCGAAATGATCGCCAGGATGATCACCACGATCAGCAATTCGATCAGGGTAAAACCGGCCATCGCGGTGCGCTTGAATGAAGTGGTCATGGATTTTCCGCCCTATTTGATAAAGCCCAGAATGTGACTTTATTCATTGAAATTATTAATGCTCAAGCGTAACACGCACGTGTTGCCTCATGTCATCAATATTCAACAGTGCGTGGGGAGGTGTGGTGTTTGGTTAACACTTCATCCCATGCTTCGTGATAATTTAAATATCGGCAAGATTAATGAACTAACAATGGTTCCGACCACGATGCCCATCACCAGCAGCATGAACGGCTCGGCCATCTTCGACAGGCGCGCCAGTTCGCGCGTCAATTCGCGGTCGTAGGCGTCGGCGATGCGCGTCATCACGCGCCCCAGCGTGCCGGTCGCCTCGCCGGTGGTAATCATCTGGCGCACCGCCACCGGCACGAAGCCGCTGGCCTGGAAGCCGGCGGCGATGCCCTTGCCCTCGGTAACATCGTCCTCGAGCGCGCGGATGAAGCGCCGGATGTCGGCATTGGGCACCACGGCGCGGCAGGCTTCGAGCGTGGCGAGGATGGTCACGCCGCGTTCGAGCGAGATGCCCATCACGCGCAGCAGGCGGGTCAGGTAGATACGGGCGAAAATCTCGCGCACCACCGGCAGGCGCAGCTTGGCGCGGTCGATGGCCACCCGCACCTCGGGCTGGCGCGACAGCATCCAGCCGGCGCCAGCCAGCGCCGCGGCTGCTGCGGCCACCACCGCGCCGTGACCCGTGAGCACCTGGCTGGTCGCCAGCAGCGCGCGCGTGGTCCAGGGCAGCTGGTCGTGGATCGACGCGAACATCGTCTCGAACTTGGGAAACACGAACACCAGGATGAACAGCACCACGGCGAACGAGAACACCAGCAGGATGACTGGATACGACAGGGCAGAGACCAGCGTGGCGCGCAGCTTTTCTTCTTTCTCGTCCATCTCGACCAGCTGTACCAGCACTTCGGCCATGAAGCCGCCTGCCTCGCTGGCGGCGATCAGGTTGACATAGGTGCTGGGGAACAGGGGGTGGCGCGCCAGCGCGACGGAGAAACGCTCGCCACCCAGGATGTCGTCGCACATCGCCGCGATCATGGACCGCAGTTGCGGGTGTTCGGTCTGTTCAAGGAGCGATTGCAGCGCCGCGTGCAGCGGCACGCCGGTCTCGAGCAGCAGCGCCAGGCGCTCGGTGAACAGCGCGCGTTCGCGCAGTCCAGGAGGCCTCTCTCCCAGCCCGGCGAACAGGCGGCGGGAGGGAGCGGGCGCCGCGCCAGCGCGGGCGGCGGCGGGGGGATCGAGTTCGATGGGCATCGGGTCTAGAAGGAATGCACCACGCGCGCGATTTCCTCGGGCGTGGTGTGGCCATCGAAGGCGCGCGCCATGCCGTCGGCGTACAGGTCGCGGTGGCCGGCGGCCGCGACATGCGCGGTCAGCTGGTCCTTGCTGGCGTTGGCCACGATCATGCGCTGCAGTTCGGGGCCGACTTCGAGCAGCTCGTAGATGCCCATGCGGCCCTTGTAGCCCGAGTCGTAGCACGACGGGCAGCCGCGCCCGCGCATCAGGCGCAGGTCGCCCTGGCCCTGCCAGCGGTAGGCGGCGGCCGCCTCGGGCGTGGCCAGATAGCTGGTGCGGCAGCCCTGGCACACGCGCCGCACCAGGCGCTGCGCCATCACCCCGATCAGGGCCGACGACAGCAGATAGGGCTCCACGCCCATCTCCACCAGGCGCGACACCGCGCCCAGCGTGTCGTTGGTGTGCAGCGTCGTCAGCACCAGGTGGCCGGTCAGCGCGGCCTGCACCGCGATCTCGGCGGTCTGGCGGTCGCGCACTTCGCCGATCATGATGATGTCGGGGTCCTGGCGCAGCACGTGCTTCAGGATTTTCGGGAACGTCAGTCCGATCGCGTCGTTGACCTGGTTCTGGTTGATGATGTCGAGCTGGTATTCGACCGGATCCTCGATCGTGACGATATTCTTTTCGATGCTCTTGAGATGGCTGATCGCGGCGTACAGGCTGGTGGTCTTGCCGCTGCCGGTCGGTCCGGTGACCAGGATCAGGCCGTGGCTGCGGCCGAGCAGGCGCTTGAAGGCGCTGGCCGCGTTCACCTGCATGCCAAGCTTGTCGACATCGAGGATCGACTGGTTCTTGTCCAGTACCCGCAGCACCACCTTCTCGCCATAGATGCCGGGCAGCGAAGAAAAGCGCAGGTCGACCGTGCGGCCCTGGGTCGCGACCTGGATGCGGCCGTCCTGCGGCAGGCGCCGTTCGGCGATGTCGAGGTTGGCCATCACCTTCAGGCGCGACACGATGGCCGGATGCTGGTCGACCTTGGGCGACATGACTTCGTACAGCACGCCGTCGATGCGCAGGCGGATGCGCGCGCGGTTACGCGAGATCTCGATATGGATATCGCTGGCGCCGTCGCGGATCGCGCGCTGGATCACGGCGTTGACCATATTGATCACCGGGCTGGCGCCGGCCATCTCGTCGATCTGGGTGTAATCGTCGGGAATCGTCGACTCGATCAGTTCGAGGTCGCTCGCTTCGGTATGGATGAAGTCGGGCAGGGCGCCGCCATAGGCTTCGTCGGCCAGGCGCCGGATGTCGGCCGGCGGCGCCACCACGATGCGGATCCGGTTGCCGGTGCGGGTGCGGATCTCGTCGATGGCGTGGATGGCCTGCGGCTCGGCGCTGGCCACGGTCAGGGTGTCGCCGACCCGGAACAGCGGCAGCACGTTCAGGCGCCGCGCGACGTCGCGTTCGATCAGCGCCAGCGCGCCCGGATCGTACAGGCCGGTGCGCAGGTTCACGTAGGGCAGCGACAGCTGGTCGGCCAGCGCCTGGTACAGCGCCGCCTCGGTGATCCACTTGCGCTCGACCATGATGAGGCCCATGCGCTTGCCGGTCTGGTCCTGCAGGCGCGCCGCTTCGGCCACCTGCTCGGCGCTGGCGGCGCCGCGTTCGACCAGGATGTCGCCCAGTTTGCTGCCCGGCTCGCGCGCGCGGCGTGGCGTGGCCGGCCGCGCGTCGAACAGCGGCAACTGCTCGAGCAGGCCAGTGGCGGCCAGGATCTCTTGCAGCAGCGGATTCGGATAGGCCAGCTTGAGCCAGCCGCCAAGGCCCGCCAGGCGCTCGCCCATGTCGGCCATCATGCCCAGCGCGTGGCCCGACAAGAGCGTTACCTTGCCCAGGTCAACCACGATCGACACCTGGTGCTGGGCCACGCATTCATTGAGCGCCGCCTGCAGGGTCTGGACCGCGTCGTCCGCCACCAGCGCCGTCAGCGGCGCCAGGTAGGTCATCGCGCCGATGCGGCTCTTCGTGATCCGTTCGGCGGAGACGGCGTCGATGCTCATGCGGCGCAGGCCGCCGCTGCGGCCGCCGGGTCGCGCGCGATGCCGAAGGCGGCGATCCAGTCCGGCTCGGCGCGGCAGACCTGTTCGAACACGGCGACCACGCCCGGATCGAGCTGGGTGCCGGCGCAGCGCGCGATCTCGGCCAGCGCCACTTCGTGGCTGCGGCCGGCGCGGTAGGCGCGCGAGCTGGTAATCGAATCGTAAGTGTCTGCCACCGCGATGATGCGCGCGTTGTACGGGATATCGTTGCCGGCCAGGCCATGCGGATAGCCGGTGCCGTCGTATTTTTCCTGGTGGTGGCGCGCGCCCGGCACGGCGCCCTTGAGGCGGTCGATGTGGCGCAGGATCTCATAGCTGCGCTCAGGATGCACCATGATGAAGGTGAACTCGTCGCGGGTCAGGCGGCCCGGCTTGCACAGGACCGCGTCCGGGATGCCGATCTTGCCCACGTCGTGCAGCAGCGAGCCCCAGAACAGGTTGTCCAGTTCGCGCGCCGGCAGGCGCAGCGCGCGCCCGATCTCCATCGCGATGTGGTGCACGCGCTCGCTGTGGCCGCGCGTGTACGGGTCTTTCGCTTCGACCGCCTCGATCAGGGCCGCCGCCATCTGCTGGTTGAACTTGCTCGTCTCGGCCAGCATGCTGTGCATGCGCGACAGGCTCGACAGGTGATTGGCGAGCACTTCGCCCAGCTTGCGGTCGCTGTTGCTGAAGTCGTCCTTGTGGGCGTGGTTCAGCAGCACGAGGATCGCCACCACCGATTTATCCTGGAATACCGGGCAGCACAGGATCTTGAACGGCATGTCGGTGAAGATGTAGGCGCGGCGCGGGTCGCCCGGCTCGTTCATCACGATCGGCTGGCGCGAGGAATGCGCGAAGCGATACAGGTCGCCGCGCATTTCCACCAGCACGAGGTCGAGGTTATGGATCGGCTTGGACAGGTTGGTGGCCGACACGCACAGGTTGTCGCCCGGCTTGATGAAGGCGGCCACGTCGGCGTCCATGTGGGCGGCCCAGCTTTCGAGCAGGCTGCCGAAGATGTCGTCGCCGCTGGTCATGTCCTGGACCTGGCGGTCGATCGCATAGACCAGGTGAAGTTCTTCGTAGCGGTCCGACAGTTCGCCGGCCATGGCATCGAGTTCGCCCTGCACGCTGCACTCTTCGCCGATGGCGGCGGCCATGTCTTCGAGCGCCTCGGCCAGCGCATCCCATGCGAACGGCGCGCCGTCGGCGCCGGCCGCGCCGCGCACCGCCAGGTAGCCGATGAGCTGGCCCTTGGCCTTGATCGGCAGGTACAGCAGGCTGGATTCGCCGCTGTCGTGGCGCTGCATGCCGTCGCCGTTGCACGGCCAGGCGAAGCCGCCGGCGTTCAGTTCCGCCAGCCAGTCCGCCAGGCTTTCGTGGCCGGGCGCGCTCCAGCATGGCGCGCCGCTGGCGTCGCACACGGCCAGCGCATGCACGCTGCCGGTGCTGCGTTGCAGCCAGCGCGCATGGCGGGTGAAATCAAGGGCGGGCAACAACTTATGCGGCATGGACGGGCTCCGGCGGATGGCCTGGCGTGGATGCCAGGGCGGCGAAATGGCGGGACAGACGCGCCACGAGCTGGCGCGGACTAAGGGGTTTTTCCAGGAACTCGGTATTGGCGAGTTCGCGCGCCCAGGCGCGCTCGTCGAGCGCTGTCATGGAGGTCATGACCAGGATCAGGAAAGGGTGGTCGGGATAGGTGGCGCGCGCCAGCGGGCATAAGGTGCGGCCGTCCATGCCGTCCATCTGGATATCGCTGATCAGCACATCGGGCAGCTGCTCGGCCATGCAGGCCAGCGCCGCATGGCCGTCGGCGGCGGTGTCGACGGCGTAGCCTTCGCGTTCGAGCGCCAGGCGCAGCACGCGCAGCACATGCGGCTCGTCGTCGACCAGCAGGATGCGGCGCGCGCTCACAGCACGGCGGCGCCGGCGGGAGCCGACACGATCTTGAGGTGGATCGAGAAGGTGCTGCCGATGCCTGGTTCGCTGTCGAGCACAATGCGGCCATGGTGCAGTTCCACGATCTGGGCCGCCAAATACAGGCCGAGGCCGTGGCCGCCGCGCTTGACCGGCGCGTCGCTTTCGCTGACGCGGTAGAACTTGTCGAAAATGCGGCCCTGGTCGGCGGGCGCAATGCCGATGCCGGTGTCGCGTACGCTGATCACGATTTCATTGTCCTCATTGCGGGCGGCCAGCGTCACGCTGCCGCCGGGGCGGTTGTATTTGATGGCATTGGTGAGCAAGTTGTTGAGCGCGATGCGGAACAGGTCCTTGTCGATGGCTACCGCCTCGAGTTCGCGCGGCAAGTCGAGCAGCACGCGCAGCTCCTTGCCCTCGGCGCGCGGCAAGGCCTGGTCATAGGCGTCGCGCAAGAGGTCGTCGAGACGGACCCGGTTACGCTCCGGGCTCATGCTGCCTGTTTCCAGTTTGCTGACGTTGAGCAGGTTGCCGACCAGCGCGTTCATGCGCTCGATCTCGTCCTGGATCACGTTGAGCGATTCCACGCGCAGGCTTTCCTCGTCGCTGTCGGCCAGCATCTCGGCGTACATGCCGATGACGTTGAGCGGCGACTTGAGCTCGTGCGAGACATGGGCCACGAAATCATTGCCGGCCTGGCGCGCCAGGTGTTCGCGGGTGACGTCGCGCAGCACTACCAGGGTGCCGAAGGACATCGTGCCGTGGCCGCCGCTGAGCGGCTGCGCGCTTGCCTGCAACTGGCGGCCCTCGACGTTGCTGGGCGCGAAGCCGACCGCATGCGAACGCGCGTTGTCGCGCACGTCGCCGCTGTAGCGGGCCAGCAGGCCGCGCAGGGCCGGGTCGCAGCACCAGCTGTCGACCGGCTGGCCGACGATGCGCTCCATCGGAATGCCCAGCAGCGGTTCGATCTTGCCCGACGCGAAAGTGACGTCGCCGGCCGGATCGAGCATCAGCAGACCGTCGGGCAGCGACTGCAGCGCGGCGTTGAGCTTCTTGCTGCCGTATTGCAGCAGGCGGTTGTCGGCCGTGGTATTCAGGGCGCCTTGTTCGAGCTGGGCGATGCGCGCGCTGGCCTGGGTCAGGTAATCCTGCATATTGGCGATCAGTTCACGCATGTCGCCGCTGTCGCCGTCGTCGCGCCGGGTGGGCGCCGCCAGGGTGCGCAGCTGGGCCGACAGCGCGGCCAGTGGACGCATCTCGCGCTTGATGACGAGGTAGACCACCGGCACGACCAGGAACATGGCCAACGCCAGCACCGCGAGGAAGGACACGTCCTGGGCCAGCACCGTATAGCTCGGTTGGTAGAAGCCAACCCGCACGAATACCGTGCCCATGCTGCGGTCGGCCAGCGGGCCGTAGAACTCGCGCAGGGCGGCCATGCCCGCGCTGGCCGGCAGCGTGCGTTCACCGAAACCGTTCGCGGCGCTCGCCGGCAGCGGCACGGCCGGCGTCATGCTGCCGCGGCCCGCGACTTCGGCCAGCGTGCGTCCACTGGCGTCGCCGATGGTGGCGTAGGCGAAGTCGCCGTTGTCGTGGTAGGCCAGCAGCGCCGCCAGCAGGCCGCCGCTCTTGCCATTGTCGGTAAGGAGCGTCATCGGCACGGTGCTGAGCGACTTCACCAGGCCTACGCCCTTGATCCGTACCTGCGCCGCCTGGCTGTCCTGCTGGCGCACGACCAGCAAGGCCACGACCAGCGTGATTGCCGCCAGCGCGCAGGCGATCAGGATGATGCCGATGCGGTTGAGTTTCATACGATCGTGATTTTTAAAATGCAAATTGTCACATTGGGAACAAGAGCCACTATAGGCGTAGAGTTTTCCGATGGCAAATAGAATTGCAATCGTGCGCGGTCAGATGGCCGACACCGTTGTATTCAATGACGAGGCAAGGCCATTTGACGTCAGCATCGTGGTAGTTAAGGCAATGTTATCGATTTTTAACTAATGACGGAATGGAACTGGTGCAGCACCGGCTTGGCCGAACCCTGCGGCATCGTCGCGCGCAAGCCATCCATGTCGACCTGCAGCCGCCCGCGCATCGCCGCCAGCATCTGGCGTACGAATGGTGACAGCGGCCGACCTGCGGGCCACATCGTCAGCGCCGTGAACGCGAGCCGTTCCGAGAACGGGCGAAACACGATGCCCGCATCGAGGTAGTCGACCGCCGTGACCGGATTGACCACGGCGACGCCGATCTGGTTGCGCACCAGTTCGCACAGGCTGAAGGTGTACGAGGTTTCGACCGCCGTCTGCAACTGCACGCCGTGGGCGCGGCAGATCGCGTCCAGGCGCAGGCTCACCGCGTCGTCCGGATGCAGGGCGACGAAGGGATGGCGCGCCAGCTGCTTCGGGGTGATCACGTTGTTGCGCGCCAGCGGATGGTCTTGCGGCAGGGCGACCACGCCAAAGTAGTGCGCGAACAGCGCGTGCTCGACGCCGGCGGTCGAGATGTCCTGGGCCGCGATGCCCAGCTCCACCTCGTCGCGCAGGACCTGGCTGCGCACGTCCTGCGACCCCATGACTTGAAGCGATACCATGCTGCGCGTGCCCGCGGCCGCGAGGTCGGCCAGCACGCGCGGCACGAACCCCGTCCCCAGGCCGGGAAAGGCGGCGATGCGCACCCGGCCTGCGCCAAACTGCTTCAGGCTGCGGATGCGCTGCTCGATCACGTCCATGCCGACGAAGTGGCGCTGCACCTCGGCCAGCAGGGCTTGCGCCTGCTGGGTGGGCTGCAGCTTGCCGCCCGGGCGCTGGAACAGTTCCAGGCCGGCGCGCTTCTCGAGCCGGCGCAGCGCCATGCTGACGGCCGGCTGCGACAAGCCCAGCACCCGTGCGGCGCGGGTGGCCGAGCCCGAGGTCATCACGGTGCGGAAGATCTCGATGTCGCGGCTGAGCATGGGGGGTGTTCCGGTGGTGGCGGGTAAATGGAGTCTAACCCGGCGGCCGGCGTGCGGGACCGGGGTATCAATGGCGCTTATGGGGTGATCATCCAGGGGCTGCGCCGGCCGGCTTGCGGCTGCCTATACTTTCCTGCACATCCAATCTTGCGGGAGTCTTTTCATGAAACCATTCGCCTATCGCCGTCGCAGCCTGCTGTGCGGCGCCGCCGGCCTGACGCTGGGAGGGGGCGCGCCGGCCGCGTCCCGTGCCGAGCGCGATACGGGCCAGGATGCCGGGTACGACGTGGCCGGTGACATCGTCAACCTGGAACACGGCTACTACGGCATCATGGCGCGTCCGGTGCTGGAGGACTACAAGCGCAATCTCGACTACCTGAACCGCCACAACACGCATTATCTGCGCACGCGTTTCGACCGCGAGGACCTGGCTGCAATCCGGGCGCAACTGGCGGCGTATGCCGGCGTCGCGCCCGGAGAGATCGCGATCACGCGCAGCGCAGTGGAAACGCTGCAGAACCTGATCCTGAACTACCGCCCGCTGCAGGCAGGCGACACGGTCATGATCTGCAACCTCGATTACGGCACGGTGATGGACGCGATGCGCGCGCTGGCGCAGCGCCGCGGCGCTGCGCTGGTGTCGGTGACGATTCCCGAGCCGGCCACGCGCCAGAACGTCATCGACGCCTATGCCGACGCATTGCAGCGGCATCCGCGCACGCGGCTTTTGTTGCTCACGCACGTGAACCACCGCACCGGCCTGGTGCTGCCGGTGGCCGACATCGCGCGCATCGCACGCGCGCGCGGCGTGGACGTGGTGGCCGACATCGCGCATTCGTTCGGCCAGCTCGACTTTCGCATCCCCGACCTGGGCGTGGATTTCGTCGGCGCCAACCTGCACAAGTGGATCGGCGCGCCGCTCGGGCTGGGCTTCCTGTACATCCGCGACGGTCGCCTGCAGGACATCGATATCGATTGCGGCAATACCGAGTATCCGCCGACCGACATCCGCGCGCGGGTGAACGCCGGGACGCTGAACGTGGCGGCGGTGATGACGATCCCGAAGGCGCTGTCCTTCCATGCGCGCATTCCGCTGGCCGCGCGCGCCGCGCATCTGCGCTCGCTGCGCGACTACTGGGTAGAAAAGGTGCGCGGCATGCCTCAGGTCGAGGTGCTGACGCCGGACGACGCGGGAATGGCGGGCGCATTGACGTCGTTCCGCCTGAAAGGCAAGACCGCGTTCGAGGACAACGTGGCGCTGGCGCGCACCCTGCTCGACCGCTACGGCGTCTTTACGGTGGCGCGCGAAGGTCCGGTCGGCGGCAGCTGCATCCGCGTCACGCCCTCGTATTTCACGACCACGGCGCAGCTGGAGCGCCTGGTGGCGGCGATCCGCGCGCTGGCCGCGTGATTCAGCTGGCCTGGGGTTCTCTGGTGGCGGCTTCCTGCAGGCCGCGCACGAGGCTCGAGACGCTTGGATTGTCGACGAAGACGCAGCGCTTGCCGTGGCGCTTGCAATGGTCCTTCACGCGCCAATAGGCGCTGTGGCTGATGCAGCCGGTCTGGCAAATCACGAGATCGGCCGCGGCCAGGCTGGCATCGAGCTGGCTGCTGCTGTCCTCCAGGCCGCCATCATGGTGGGCGAACTGGGCGCCGACGCGTTCGATCATATTGCGGTAGATCGGCACGCTGCTGCTGCGGCCTCCGACGCACAGGACGCTGCGGTTTTCCAGGCGCACCGGCATCGCCGCCGGCACCGCCTGGATCGGCTCGGGCATCGCCTCGGCGTCCAGCGCCGGTGCCGGCGCACGCACCGTTTTCAGCTCGGCCAACTGCGCACGCAGCGCCTGCTCGCGCGCTTCCATCTGCGCCACGCGCTCGACCAGGCGCTCGCGCGTATCGAGTTCGGGGACGCTGGCCTGCAGCCGCGCCAGTCCGGCGCGCAGGGCCTGGACATCGGCATCGCGTGCGATGGTCGCCGCGCGCGCCGCCATCAGCTGGTTTTCGTGGCGTTCGCTCTCGACGGTCTTTTCCTGGCCCAGCGCATTGCAGCGTTCCTGCAGCCGCGCCACTTCGCGCTCGAGGCGCGCGTTGTCGGCGACGACGGCGTTGAACTTGTTGATATCGGCGCGCGCGCAGGCCCCGGCCTGGTGCTGCACCATATGGATGTCGCGGCACATCTTTTCTTCGAGGGCCGTACTGCAGCGCGGATGCGACAGCCCCGCCCAGAATGCGCCTGCGACATCGCCGGCAGCGACCGCGGCGTCCCACAAGGCCTCGACCTGACCGGTCGTCTTGGCCGCGCGGAAGCGCTGGACATGGTGCGCATAGCGGCGCTCGAGCTCCTTCTGCACCGCGTCGGCGACAGGCGTACGCAGCGCGCATTCGCTGACGGTGCCGACGTGGATATCGTAGTCGTCGTGCAGCACCTTCCCTCCGGTCACCTTCTCCACCAGCTTGCGCAACCCGTTGAGCGGCAACCCAACCCCTACCAGCGGGCAATGGCATGCATGAGAAAGCTCCCAGACGCGCCGCCGGCGCGAGCCCTGCAGGCTGTCAGCAGGGCAGGGTACGTTCGCAGCGTGTTTGTCGCACATGTGGTTCCTCTCGACGCAAGGGTAGCGGCAGGCCGACCGGCAACACCCCCGATCAGATGATAATGATTCTCATTCATTATTCTATATGAGCCACCATGCCACGCAAGCAAAATCTTCACCCGTGCACCCACCCCAACCCAGGGTCAGAGTAGATTTATTGAGCAATTCCTTAGAATTGCTTTTAATTCGACCCTGACCCTAATTATTCGGAAGGAAATACATTGTCTAGGGAAGCACTGATCAATTGACGATTTTCAGCGCGGCCCCAGTTTTTGGCGGCAAGACCGCCTCGACATTTTGAGATGCCCTTTTTTTGTTCGGGACGGCGGTTTTTCAGCGGA
>NZ_JCASIL010000015.1:0-174215 GCF_059685725.1 Telluria sp. RT2P19 | reverse complement strand
GGCGTTGCTCGAGCCGCCGATCGCGGCGTTGACCACGATCGCGTCCAGGAACGCGTCGCGCGTCAGGATGCTCGAAGGACGCACATCCTGCCTGGCCAGTTCGACGATGCGGCGGCCCGTCTCGTAGGCCATCTGGCCGCGCTCGCGGTACGGCGCGGGAATCGCCGAGCAGCCGGTCAGCGACATGCCCAGCGCCTCGGCCACCGCATTCATCGTCGACGCCGTGCCCATGGTGTTGCAGTGGCCGGCCGACGGCGCCGAGGCGGTCGCGATATCGACGAACTTCTTCTCGTCGATGGCGCCGGCCGCCAGCTGGCGCCGCGCCTTCCAGATCGCCGCGCCCGAGCCGACCAGCTCACCGTCGAACCAGCCGTCGAGCATCGGCCCGCCCGACAGCACGATGGCCGGGATGTCGACCGTGGCCACGGCCATCAGCTGCGCCGGCACGGTCTTGTCGCAGCCGGTGGTGAGCACGACGGCGTCGATCGGATAGCCGTGCAGGATCTCGACCAGGCCGAGGTACGCCAGGTTGCGGTCCAGCGCCGCCGTCGGGCGGCGGCAGTTTTCGAAGATCGGGTGCAGCGGGAATTCCATCGGGATGCCGCCGGCGTCGCGGATGCCGTCGCGCACGCGCTTGGCCAGCTCCAGGTGGATGCGGTTGCACGGCGCGATATCGCTGCCGCTCTGGGCGATACCGATGATCGGCTTGCCGCAGCGTAGCTCCTCGGGCGTGATCCCGTAGTTCATGAAGCGCTCGAGGTAGAGCGCCGTCATGTCGATGCGCTCTGGATTGTCGAACCAGTCCTGCGACCGGTAGCGACGCTTGGCGTTGTTGGCTTTACTGTCGGTCATTCTGTTGCTTCTTTCTTTTCTACTCCTGCAGCCGCAGCGCCTGCTGCGGCAGTCCCGGCACGTCGGCGCGGAAAGTGAACAGCCCGCCCGCGAGCGGCTGGGCCTCGAGCTCGGCCACGGACAGGCCCTTGCGCGCGGTCGTGGCGTACACGGTGCGCAAATCGTCGCCGCCGAAGGCGAGCTTGGTGATGTTCGCGCAAGGAAAGCGCACTTCGCCCACCTTGCGGCCCTGGGGATCGAAGCGGTCGATGCGCCAGCCGCCGAAGGTCGCCACCCACAGGTGGCCCTCCTGGTCGACCGCCATGCCGTCCGGATAGCCGCCATCGGCCAGCTCGGCGAACAGGCGCTTGCCGGCCACGCTGCCGTCCTGGGCCAGGTCGAAGGCGAAGATGCGCCGCGCCAGCGTATCGGTGTGATACAGCGTGCGCCCGTCCGGGCTGACGGCCGGGCCGTTGGTGATCACGTAGCCGTCGTCCATGCGGCGCACATCACGCCCGTCGAAGCGATACAGGGCGCCGGTAGGCCGGTCCTCGGCATCGTCCATCGAACCGAACCACAGGCGGCCGGCGGCGTCGACATGGCCGTCGTTGAAGCGGTTGCCCGGCTGGTCGGCCTCGACCTTCAGCAGCGGGACGAACGAGCCGGTCGCCTCATCGAAGCGATACAGCCCGTCTTCCAGTGCGCAGGCGAAGCCGCCGCCCGCCACCGGCACGACGAAGCTGACCTGCCCCGGCGCATCCCAGCTGCGCTGGCGGCCAGTGCTGGTGTCATGGCAATGCAGGCGCCTGCCCTTGATGTCGACGAACCAGACCTGGCCTGCCGCGGCATGCCACAGCGCGCCTTCGCCCAGGGTGGCGCCCACCTCCCACAGGCAGTGCGGCACGATGGTGCTGGTGGGGGTGCTCATGCGCCGTACCAGCCGGCGTCGACGAAGTATTCGCGGCCGCTGCAGCGGCGCGCGTTGTTCGAGGCCAGGAACAGCGACAGCGCCGCCACGTCCTGCATCTCGACCCGCTCCTGCAGGCACTGGCCGTTCAGGATACGCGCTTCTTCCTGCGGCGTATGCCACAGCGCTTCCTGGCGCGGGGTGCGCACGGCGCCAGGCACCACGGCCACGGCGCGGATGCCGTGCGGGCCCATTTCGCGCGCCAGCGCGCGCGTCATGCCCTCGACGCCGGCCTTGGCCGTCATGTACAGGGCCAGCTCGGTGTGCGGCAGGTGCCACGAGATCGAGCCGAAGTTCTGGATCACGCCATGGCCCTGCGCCTTCATGCCGGCCAGGACGGCCTGGGAACAGAAGAACTGGTGGCGCAGGTTGACGTTTATCCGGCTTTCCCAGTAGGCCGGGGTGACCTCTTCGATGGTATGGCGGTTGTCGTTGGCGGCGTTGTTGAGCAGGATGTCGACGGCGCCGGCTTCTTGCACGATGGCGTCGAAGGTCGTCTTGAGCGCTTCGAGATCGGTCAGGTCGCAGTGCAGGAAGCGCGGTGCGTGCGCCGCGCCGGCCAGCGACTCGGCGAGGGCGCGTCCTGCGTCCTCGGCGATGTCCAGGAACCAGACCCGGGCGCCCTGCCCCACGAAGGCGGTGACCAGCTCGGCGCCGATGCCGCTGCCGCCACCGGTGATGACGACGCGCTTGCCGTTCAGGTCCGGATAGGTAGCGTAAACAAAGGCTGGTTGAATAGTGTCAGACATAGATTCTCGTATTCCAGATGTGCCGCTGAGGGCTGTTGTATTACTCGTCGCGCGCGCCCAGCAGGCCGCGCTGCGCCAGGTTGGCATACAGCGCGCGCACGCCGAAAGTCCAGGGCGTGATGGCGTCGCTGCGTTGCACGCTATTGACCAGGGTGCCGAGCGAAGGGGTCGAAATGCTGACCAGGTCGCCCGGATGGTGGGTAAAGCCGCCGCCTTCGGCATCGCGGTCCTTGATCGGCGAGAACATCGTGCCGAGGAACAGCATGAAACCGTCCGGATACTGGTGGTGCGCGCCGCAGGTCTGCGCCACCAGGTCGAGCGGATCGCGGCTGATCTCGCGCATGCGGCTGCTGCCTTCCAGGGTGAAGCCGTCGTCCACGCCTTCGATCAGCATGCGCACTTCGCATTCGCGCACGGTGTCGAGCGAGAACTCGCCGTCGAACAGGCGGATGAAGGGGCCAATGGCGCACGAGCCGTTATTGTCCTTGGCCTTGCCCAGCAACAGGGCGCTGCGGCCCTCGATGTCGCGCAGGTTGACGTCGTTGCCCAGCGTCGCGCCGACCACTTCGGCGCGGCTGTTCACCGCCAGGACGATCTCGGGTTCCGGATTGTTCCAGTGCGAGGTCGGATGCAGGCCCACCGGCTCGCCAAAGCCCACCGACGACATCGGTTGGGACTTGGTAAACACCTCGGCGTCCGGGCCGATGCCCACTTCCATGTATTGCGACCACAGGCCCTGGGCCGACAGCTCGGTCTTGAGGCGTTGCGAGGCCTCGGACCCCGGAACGATGTCGGACAGGTCGGTGCCGATGGTCGCCTGCAGATGCTCGCGCAGGGCGACCGCGCGCGACGGATCGCCCTTGGCCTGCTCTTCGATCACCCGTTCCAGCAGGCTGACGGCAAACGTGACGCCGGCGGCCTTGATGGCCTGTACGTCGCATGGGGCCAGCAGGCGGATGCCGTTCGAAGCGGCTTCGCCGCGCCGGGCGGCATCGACCAGCTCATGCACCGAGCCCAGGTCTTCGCCTTCGGCGCTGCCCACGATGCTCAGCAGGTCGCGCCGCTCGAACAGGTCGGCCACGGTCGGCGCATGGCCGGTGATGTCGAACAGGCGACCGCCGCGCACGGCGACCACGGCTGGCCCCTCATTGGCGCCGGCGCGCCAGACGCGGCCGACCAGCAGCGCGCGGTCGATATCCTCGGGAAGTGGATTGGCTTGGATGGTAGTCATGGTTTCTCTAAGGCTGATGCCGCGTCTTGGGCGGCAGGTCGGATACGCTGCGGTGAAATGTCGGCGGACATGATTCTAACATTAATGTTAACGCAATCATCGCGTCCGCCGATCCGGTCTGGTCGCTCACACCGCGCTCACCGCCATACGGCGAGCGCGGGTGATAGCCAATGACCGCGAGGGTCAGAACTTGCCGCGCAGGCCAAGCTGGAAGGTGCGGCCCGGATCGTAGAATCCGAACTGCGCGTTTTCGAACTGGAAGTACGAATCGCGCTTGGCCTTGTTGATGTTGACCACATCGAAGGTGATGGTTGGCCAGCCTTCACGATCCATGACCTGCTCGAGATCGACGCTCGACGAGAAGTCGGCCTGCTTGTAGGCGCGGCCATACAGCGCAGCTGCCGCGATGCCGTTCTGGCCGCCGTTGGCCGCCTGGCTGCCTTCGCGATAGGTGTGCGAGAAACGCGCCATGAAGCCGTGGTTCTCGTAGTAGACGCCGAAGTTGTTGCTCTTGCGCGGCACGTTCAAGGCCACGAACCCGTTGGTGCCTTCGCCGCTGGCCGTCTGGTTGATCAGGGTCGCGGTTTCGCTGAAGCCGAAGCCCTTGATTGGCAAGAACTTGTCGAGCGGCTGGACCCAGCCGATTTCCAGGCCGCGAATGCGCAGGATACCGCCGGCATTCCTCTCCTGGCTCATCACCACGGTCGCCGCGCCCGGACCGCCGCGCGCGTCGATCGCCGCCTGCTGGTTCGGGATCAGGTTGTTATAGGTGACGCCATACTGCCCCAGCGCGCTGAACGGCAACGAACGATTCTCGATCACCGTGAAGCCTTTGAGCTTCTTCTGGAACACGGTCAGGCTCACATAGCCTTCGCCGCCGGTGTACCAGTCGACGCCGAAGTCCAGGTTCTTCGAGATGTATGGCTGCAGTTCGGGGCTGCCGATGGTGCCGACGTCGGCCGACACCGAGCTGAAGTTGATGCCGGGACGCAGCGAGTTCGGATTGGCGCGCGTCATGCTCTTCGATGCCGCGGCGCGCACGATGACGTTGTTGGCGACCGTCAGGGCGGCGGTACCCGATGGCAGCGTGTTGTTGTAGGTGTTGTTCACATACTGCCACTCGGTCGCGTTCGGGTACTTGGAGCCATTAAGCGTGAGGTTCGCGTTACGTGGGTCGCTGAACGAATTCAGGGAGCCGACTTCCTGCTTGGTGCGCACATATCGCACACCGACGTTGTACCGGAACGGCATGTTTGCGAGCAAGGTCGAGCCATTGAGCTCGGTGTAGAAGCCCGAGGTCTTCTCACGCATATAGCCCGAGCTCGCCCCGGTCGACGAACTGGTCGAATCCGGCGCGGACGAGTTGTAGTAATCGTAGTTCGAATCCTTCCTGAAGCGGTCCCAGTCGACCACGAGGCGGCCGTATTCGCCAGGCACCAGGTAGCTTGCCAGCTGGTCGGCCGGGATCAGCGAACCCTGGTAATTCAACGGTGCGGTCGCTCCCGCGGTAAAGCCGGTGCCATAGCCGGGATAGAGCGCTGCGGCGCTTGCTCCGGGCGTGTTGGCGCCATCGCAAGGAGGCGCGCCGTTCGGACCCTGGATGAAGACGCTCGGATTGTTGCCGCACACCGCAGCCTGCCAGGCGGCCGAGTTGTCCTGGCCGCGGATACGGCGGTCGATGTCGTCATAGGCGTAGCCGAGCTTCAGGTTCAGCTTGTTGTCGCCCCAGGTCAGGTCGGTATGGAAGCCCTTGGTGCTGGTTTCGCGCAGCTCGTTCTGGATGTTGACGCGGCCACCTGCCCAGCCAAGGTTGGCCGGGTCGTTCACATCCTTGTTGAAGGTGATGTTGGGTACGCCGCCGTTGGTGGCGTCATAGCTTGCCACGAGGCCGCTGCCGGCCGCCGTGATCGGCATGACGGTCGGGGCTTCGTGGGAGAACTCCGACTTGGTCGCGTTGGCTTGCGCCTCGAGCTTCAGGGTCGGGGCGATCTGCCACATCATCCCCGGATTGATGCCCTTGAGCGTCGTCTTGTCGCGGCGCGGTCCGTATTCGATGAAGTAACGCGCGTTGGCGAAGTCACCGCTGGTCGCCGTGCAGCCGGCGCCGCAATCCGGGCGGTCCACGGTCATATTGAGCGGGATGGCAAACTCGTTGCGCATGGCCCAGGTGTAGCCGATACGCTGCATGTCGTCGTCTTTCTTGCTGTACAGCGTGTCGACGTAGAAGTGCAGGTTCTCGGTAGGACGGTACTCGGCGCTGAGGATCGCCGCGGCCTTGTCGCGGTCACCGTAGTAATCCATGTAGCGGCCCAGACGCGGCACGAGCGCATTGTCGATCGCGGTAATGCTGGTGCCCGGGTTGCGGTCTTGCAGGAACTGCTGGTTGATCGGCGTGCCTGGCACGAGGCCCGCACCGGCGCCAACCGGCACCGTCGCCGGGATCGTCCAGTTGCCACCGCCGGTATTGTTGCGCGTCGGCAGGCTGTTCTGCGCAGCCGACAGGTTGGCATTGGTCAGGCCGACCGTCTCGTAGCCGGTGGTGCGGGCTTTTTGACGGTTGAAATACACACCGCCGAGGATACCGAATTTGTCGCCCCAGGTCTTGCTGGCCAGGATCGAGCCGCGGCCACCGACGTCGTTCGCGATTTCCTGCTTCTGCGCGGTCGCGTTGTAGACGACATAGGCGCCTTCCTTGTCGAACGGGCGGGCGCTACGGAGATTGACGGTACCGGCGGCGCCGCCTTCGAGCATGCCGGCGTTGGGGCTCTTGCTGACTGTCAGCTTGGTGAACAGTTCGGTCGGCAGCAGGTCGAGATCGATCTCGCGGTTCGTGCTGGCGCCATCGATCGGGCCGGACGACGCCACCGCGATTTGCGCATTGTTCAGCAAGACCTTGGTGAAACTCGAGCCAAGGCCACGGATCTGGACGTTCATGCCCTCGCCCGTCACGTCGCGCGAAATCTGGACGCCCGGAATCCGGCTCAGCGATTCTGCGATGTTCTTGTCCGGGAATTTACCCATGTCCTCCGAACTGATCGTGTCCTGGAAGCCAACCGCTTCCTTCTTGTCGCGTGCCGACGCCAGCAGACTGCCGCGGTAGCCGGTCACTTTCACGACATTCACGCCAGCCTGCGCGTTCGCATCGGTGGTTGCCATGTCTTGCGCGTACGCCTGGTGAACCAGGCCCGCCATGACGGTCAAGCCAAGCGCCCATTGGCGCCGGCGTGCTACAGCCTGTTGCTTGGAATTGCGAGTCATTCAAAGTCTCCTGATGGTTTTCTATTTCTAAGTAAGCAACCTTCTACGGTTGTCTATTGGGTAGGCAAAGTCAGTCCAGGAACGGAAAATTCGCCATGGCGGGCCATGACGAACGCTGTCGTGCCTGGAAGATGCCTGGCGCCCTATGCTGCGGACACGGCGGCAGTACCCGGCGCGGTCCACGAGGGACGCCGGGCGATGCTGTTCGAATGGATTGGGTGCGGTTGACGCGGGGTGGGTGATGCCGACCAGGCGGCCGGACCTGCGCTGACGTCGATCTGATGCATGCTCATCTCCTCATTATTTTTTTACTTCAAGCACATGTTACGAACATTTCTGCTAACACGAATGTTATCGCAACCATCCCAGTCTACTGGTCAAAAATAATGATTGTCAACAAAATATTCCGAGCGTTGGTAAAGCGCGAATGTTAGGTGTATCAATTTGTGGTATGCGCAGCTGATCCAGACGAACGTTTCATGATGGGGATTGAGTGAGCACGCCAATAAAACGCTTTGAAATCGAAAAGGTTCGCGCTAACATTCCTGCAGCCGGATGATACAAAGCAAACATTCCGGAACAAAAAACATGGAGACAACCTCATGCATCGACTCTTCGGGCGGCTCTGGGCCGCATTTCTTTTGGGTATGCTGCTGTGCATCCCGACCCGTGCCGCCGCAGAGGATGGATATCAGCTCTGGTTGCGCTATCAGCCGCTCCCTGCCGCCCAGCGCGCAAACGTAGCCGATTCGATCCTGATGCTCGGCGCCGACAGCCCCATCCAGGGCGCCGCGCGCGCCGAGTTGCAGCGTGGCCTGCAAGGACTGCTGGGCAGGGCGCCAGGCATGGTGGACAAGGCGCGCGCCGACAGCATCGTCCTGGCGCGCGGCGCCGACCTGCCGGCCGGTCTGGATGCGGCATCCGCCGTGCGCGACCAACTGGGCAAGCTGGGCGACGAAGGCTACCTCGTGCGACGCGCCAAACTGAACGGCGTGCCCGTCACCCTGGTTGCAGCCAACACCGACCACGGCCTCCTGTACGGCAGCTTCGCCTGGCTGCGCCAGCTGCAGCTGGGCACCCGCGCCGACCAGGTGGCGCTGGCGTCCAGCCCCACCCTGCCCCTGCGCGTGCTGAACCACTGGGACAACCTCGATCGCAGCGTGGAGCGCGGCTACGCCGGCCAATCGATCTGGAACTGGTGGGAACTCCCGCACATCATCGATCCGCGCTACACCGACTATGCGCGCGCCAATGCCTCGCTGGGGATCAACGGCACCGTCCTGAACAACGTCAATTCCAAGGCCGAGGTGCTCGGCGCACCATTCATCGCCAAGGCCGCCGCCATCGCCAATGTGCTGCGCCCGTACGGCATCCGGGTCTACCTGTCGGTGCGCTGGTCGACCCCGCTCGAGATGAAACAGACGAAGACCGCCGATCCGCTCGACCCCGAAGTCGCGGCCTGGTGGAAGAACAAGGCCGACGAAATCTACCGCACCATCCCCGATTTCGGCGGCTTCCTGGTCAAGGCCAACTCGGAAGGCCAGCCGGGCCCGCAGGACTATCGCCGCAACCACGCCGACGGCGCCAATATGCTGGCGCGCGCGGTTGCGCCGCACGGTGGGCTCGTGATGTGGCGCGCCTTCGTCTACGCCTCGCCCGAGGAATCGAAGGCGGGCAAGCTGCATGACCGCGCGGTCGAGGGCTACGACCAGTTCACCCCGCTCGACGGCAAGTTCGACGACAACGTGCTGGTGCAGGTCAAGAACGGCGCGATCGACTTCCAGCCGCGCGAACCGGCCCACCCGCTGTTCGGCGCGATGCCGAAAACGCCGCTGATCATGGAGTTCCAGATCACCAAGGAGTACCTGGGCTTCGCCACCCACCTCGCTTATCTCGGCCCCATGTTCCAGGAAACCCTGGAGTTCGACACCCGCATTGGCGGGCGCAAGCTCACCGTGGCCGAGTCGATCCAGGGCAAGCAGGGCCGCATGGGCGGCATCGCAGGCGTGGCCAATATCGGCAGCAGCCGCAGCTGGAGCGGCTCGATCTTCGACCAGGCCAATTGGTATGTCTTTGGCCGCATGGCCTGGGACCAGGGCCTGGACAGCCGCGCCATCGCGCGTGAATGGGCGGCGCAAACCTTCAGCCCCGATAAGCGCCTGCTGGACCCGGTCGCCGACATCATGATGCGTTCGCGCGAATCCGTGGTCGACTATATGACGCCGCTCGGCCTGAATCACGTGATGGGCAGCAGCCACCACCATGGCCCGGCGCCGTGGGTCGACAACCTGGAACGCGCCGACTGGAACCCGATCTATTACCACCGCGCCGCGCGCGACGGCATCGGCTTCGACCGCACCGCCAGCGGCAGCAACGCCGTGGCGCAGTATGCGCCCGAGGTGGCGCGCCGCTTCGCCGACCCCAAGACCACGCCGCCCGAGCTGCTGCTGTGGTTCCACCGCCTGCCGTGGGATTACCGCATGCCGTCCGGCCGCACCCTGTGGGAAGAGCTGGTGGCGCACTACGACCGCGGCGTGGCCGAAGCGGCGGCCATGCAGGCCGAGTGGCAGCGCCTCAAGCCCTTCGTCGACGCCGAGCGCTTCACGGATACGGCGCAGCGCCTGGCCCAGCAGCATGTCGAGGCGCAGTGGTGGCGCGACGCCAGCATCGCTTATTTCCAGGACAAGTCGGGACTGCCCCTGCCGGCCGGTGCGCGCAAACCCGCGCATTCGCTCGAGCACTACAAGTCGATTCGCTTCCCCTATGCCCCGGGGATTTGAGTGCCCGGCGCTCTTTGCCTGATTTACTCTGGAGATATGTAGATGAACCCGATTCAACGCGCGGCCACGCCAACCATCGTCGAGATGCAGGTGATCCCGGTCGCCGGCCGCGACAGCATGCTGCTCAACCTGTGCGGCGCGCATGCGCCGTATTTCACCCGCATCCTGGTGCTGCTCAAGGACAGCGCCGGCCGCACCGGCATGGGCGAAGTGCCCGGCTCGAATGGCATCCTGCTGGCGCTGCAAAAGCTGGTGCCGCTGGTGACCGGCACCGAGATCGGCCACCACCGCCGCACCTTGAACCGCCTGCGCGCCGCGATCTCGGGCGTCAGCCACCAGGTCACGTCCAGCGCCGAAGCGGCGGTGATGAGGCAGCCGCACGAAATCAACCTGCGGCTGGAAAACGTGGTCACCGCCGTCGAGGCGGCCCTGCTCGATCTGCTCGGCCAGTTCATGGGCCTGCCGCTGTGCGAGCTGCTGGGCGACGGCCAGCAGCGCAGCCACGTGCCGATGCTGGCCTATCTGTTCTATATCGGCGACCGTGGCCGCACCGACCTCGGTTACGACGGCGACGACGGTCGCGACGGCTGGTACCGGATGCGCAACGAAGAAGCGCTCACCGCCGAATCGATCGGCGACCTGGCCGCGGCGGCGGTCGAACAGTACGGTTTCAAGGACTTCAAGCTCAAGGGCGGCGTGATGCGCGCCGGGGAAGAGATGGAGGCGGTGGCCGCGATCAAGCGCCGCTTCCCCGAAGCCGGCGTGACGCTCGACCCTAACGGCGCCTGGTCGCTCAAGGAGGCAATCGACGCCTGCCGCGGCCGGGGCCACCTGCTGGCCTACGCCGAAGATCCATGCGGCCCGGAAGGCGGCTACTCGGGCCGCGAGATCATGGCCGAATTCAAGCGCGCCACCGGTATTCGCACCGCGACCAATATGGTCGCCACCGACTGGCGCCAGATGGCCCATTCGCACCTGCTGGGCGCGGTGGACATCCCGCTGGCCGATCCGCATTTCTGGACCATGCAGGGCTCGGTGCGCCTGGCCCAGCTGTGCCACGACTGGGGCCTGACCTGGGGCTCGCACTCGAACAACCACTTCGACGTGTCTCTGGCGATGTTCACCCATTGCGCGGCCGCCGCGCCGGGCGCCATCACGGCGATCGACACCCACTGGATCTGGCAGGAAGGCCGCGAAAGCCTGACCACGGAACCCCTGCAGATCGTGGGCGGCCAGGTGGCGGTACCGGAGCGTCCGGGCCTGGGTATCGAGCCGGACATGGCGCGCATCGAGGAGGCGCATGCACTGTACAAGAAGGTCGCCGGCGGCGCGCGCGACGACGCGATGGCGATGCGCTACCTGGTGCCTGACTTCAGCTACGATCCGAAGCGTCCCAGCATGGTGAAGCCGTGAAGGCGGCCCCGATGAAGGTGACCCGATGATCGCGGCGATCCTGGGCCGGACCCGCGGTGGCACCATCCGCGGCCTGCGCTGGTGGATGATCAGCCTGATCATGCTGGGGGCGGTGGTCAACTACCTGACCCGCAGCTCGCTGGCGGTGGCCGCACCCACCCTCCTGACGGAGCTGGACATCACGGCCAAGGAGTATTCGTACATCACCGCCGCCTTCCAGGGCGCGATCATGCTGCAGCCGCTGTGCGGCTACGTGCTCGACGTGATCGGCCTCAAATATGGCTTCGCGATCTTTGCCACCGCCTGGTCGCTGATCTGCATGGCGCACGGCATGGCCACCAACTGGCAGACCCTGGCCATCCTGCGCGGCCTGCTCGGCTTTGCCGAAGGCTCGGCCAATCCGGCCGGGATGAAGGCGGTCTCGGAATGGTTCCCCGCCAAGGAACGCGGCCTGGCGGGCGGTGTCTTCAATATCGGCGCCTCGTTCGGCTCGATGCTGGCGCCGCCGCTGGTGGTGTGGGCGATCCTGCACTACAACTGGCAATCGGCTTTCGTGATCACCGGCGCGCTGGGCCTGGTATGGGTCTGCGCCTGGCTGCTGCTGTACGATGCGCCAAAGCGCCACCGCCGCCTGTCCGAAGCAGAGGCACGGCACATTGCCGCTGGCCAGGAAGACCACCTGGCGGGCGACGGCACCAGGCCGTCGGTCCTCAGCATCCTCAAGAAGCGTAATTTCTGGGGCATCGCCCTACCCCGCTTCCTGGCCGATCCGGCCTGGGGCACGCTGGCGTTCTGGGTGCCGCTATACCTGACCACGGTGCGCGGCTTTGAACTGAAGGACATCGCCATGTTCGCCTGGCTGCCCTTCCTCGCGGCCGACCTGGGCTGCATGTTCGGACCGCTGGTGGTGCTGGCCCTGCAAAAGCGCGGCGTCCGCCTGATCAACGCCCGGCGCGGCGCATTCACGGTCGGCGCCGTCATGATGATGGGCGTGGCCTTCGTGGGCTATGTCGACAACGCCTACGCGGCGATCGCCCTGCTCAGCCTTGCCGGCTTTGCGCACCAGACCCTGTCGGTCACCGTCATCACCATGTCGTCCGACCTGTTCCGGCGCAACGAGGTCGCCACCGTGGCAGGTATGTGCGGCACCTTCGGCAACCTGGGCCTGCTCATTTTCTCGCTGCTGATCGGCACCCTGCTGGCCAGCGTCGGCTACACGCCTTTCTTCGTCAGCCTGGCGGTGCTCGACCTGATCGCGGCCGTGCTGCTGTGGACGCTGGTGCGTGAGCCGGCGCCAGAGCCGGCGCAACCTCTCTCAATACAAAAGACATGATCCACAACCCGATCCTGCGCGGATTCAATCCCGACCCGTCCATCGTGCGGGTCGGTGACGACTACTACATCGCCACCTCGACCTTCGAATGGTATCCAGGGGTGCAGATCCACCACTCGCGCGACCTGGTGAACTGGCGCTTGGCCGGCCGCCCGCTCAATCGCGCCAGCCAGCTCGACATGCGCGGCGCACCCGATTCCTGCGGCGTATGGGCGCCCTGCCTGACCTATGCGGACGGGCTGTTCTGGCTGGTCTACACCGACGTCAAGCGCTACGGCCGCACCTCGACCGGCGCCGCCGGCGGCAGCGCCTCGCTACGCGACTTCCATAACTACCTGGTCACCAGCCCGAGCATCGACGGCCCCTGGTCGGATCCGGTGCACCTCAACAGCAGCGGCTTCGATCCATCGCTGTTCCACGACGACGACGGCCGCAAGTATGTGCTGAACCAGTTATGGGACCACCGTCCCGGCGGCAAGCGCTTCGCCGGCATTGTGGCGCAAGAGTACTCGGTACACGAACAACGCCTGGTCGGCCGCCGCGCGAACATCTTCGCCGGCACCGAACACGGCCTGACCGAGGCGCCGCACCTGTACCGCCGCAACGGTTACTACTACCTGCTCACCGCCGAAGGCGGCACCGGCTGGAACCATGGCGTGACGATGGCGCGCTCGCGCGACCTGCACGGGCCCTACGAACTGCACCCGGACGTGAGCGTCCTCACCACCCGCTCCCGCCCCGACGCCGCGCTGCAACGCGCCGGCCACGCCGACCTGGTCGAGACGCCGGATGGCCGCACGTATATGGTCTACCTGTGCGGCCGGCCACTGCGCAACCGCGGCACCTGCACGCTGGGACGCGAGACCGCGATCCAGGAAGTCGCATGGGGAGAAGACGGCTGGCTGCGCACGCTCGATGGCGAAGGCATGCCGCAGCTCGACGTGCCCGCGCCGCGCTTGCCTGAATGCCGCTTCGACGCAGCGCCCGAACGCGCCGAATTCGATGCGCCGGACCTGCCGCTCGACTTCCAGTGGCTGCGCACGCCGTATCCGGATCAGCTGTTCAGCCTCACCGCGCGGCCAGGCCACCTGCGCCTGTTCGGCCGCGAAAGCCTGGGCAGCCAGTTCACCCAGGCACTGGTGGCGCGGCGCCAGCAGGCGCACTGCTTCAGCGCGGCGACCCTGGTCGACTTCGAGCCCGAACACTTCCAGCAGCAGGCGGGCCTGGTGTGCTACTACGGCGCGGCCAAGTTCCACTACCTGTACATCACCCACGATGACGAAGCCGGCAAGCACCTGCGTGTGATGAGCAGCCTGCCGAATCACATGCAGGCGGACAGCTTCACCGCACCGATCGCCTTGCCGCCAGGCGTGCCGGTGGAGCTGCGGGTCGAGGTGGACGAGGAGCGCCTGGTGTTCGGCTACCGCCTGGGCGACGGCCCGTGGCAGTGGCTGGCCCAGCAGTTCGACGCCAGCATCCTGTCCGACGAGGCCAGCGCGCCCGGCCAGCCCAACTTCACGGGCGCCTTCGTCGGCATGGCCTGCCAGGACATGGCCGGCACCGCGCTGCATGCCGACTTCGATTACTTCGCGTACCGCGAGCGGCCCTACCGCAGCCGGCTATAAGAGCACTTGTCCAGTTGCTGGAGCGGCACGGCCGCAGCCAGCGCGGCATAACCCGCGTGTGACGGGTGCAGCCCGTCGCCGCTGTCGTAGGCCTTGGCCAGGTAGGATGGCCGGGCCGGATCGCGCAGCACAGCGTCGAAATCCAGCACGCCGTCGAACGCTTTCTCCGTCCTGACCCAGTCGTTGACCGCCTGGCGCAACGCTTCATTGTGCTGCGCCGGCGCATAGTAGCCGCTGCCCATGAACGGCGTGATCGTCGCGCCGATCACGCAAATGCCCTTGGCATGGGCTCGCGCGATCATCTGCAGGTGCGCTTGCCTGAAGTCGTCCAGCATCGCCGCGATCGCCTGCGGCGTGTCTTCCTTCGAGCGGCGCAGCACGCCGATGTCGTTGACGCCGATGAAGACGATCGCATGGCTCACGCCATTCCTCGCCAGCACGTCGCGCTCGAAACGCGTGATGAGGCTCGGTCCCAGGCCCTCGCGCAGAAGGCGGCCGCCGCCAATGCCGGCATTGATCACGGCGAGCGGCCGCTTGCCGTCCTGGGCGATGCGCTGCACCAGGTGGTCAGTCCAGCGGTTGTTGGCGTCCGTCGTCGCGCCGTAGCCGTCGGTGATCGAATCACCGATCACGACCACGGCCCGCGCGGGCGACGGCGCGCTGACCTCGACGTCGGCCAGCTGGTGCCAGCGCGTGACGGTCTTCGCACCATCGAGGCTCGCAGCCGTGGCCTGGCGGCCCGGCGCCAGGAAGGTGGTGGTGCGTGCACCGGCATGGCCGGTCTGCTGGCCCGCCGTGTTCGCCAGGTGCATGGTGACGGCGACATCGAGGCCGCGCGTTGCCGCCAGGTCGACCGGGTCGCTGACATACTCGGCCCCGGCGGGGATGCGCACCGCGCTGCTGCCGTTGAAACGCAGGCTCTGGAGCGAGCCCGCTACCACCTCGGAAGATCCGGGCCGCACTGCGCGCGCGATGCTCGCCTCGTTCACGACCAGCATGTCGCTGCCGTAGGCATTACTGATACGAACCCGGACCTGGCTGCCGCCGAGCGACAGGCGCACGACCTGGCGCACGGTGCCGTCCTTCCATAGCTCGGCCGACATGGCTTCGGCCTGGCCATACGCCATCTGGGACGTACCCCAGCTGGAAACCCAGTGGCGGGCCTCATGGTTGCTGGTGGATGGCGGCAGTGCGCAGGCGCCCAGGCCGCATGCGGCCAGGACGGCGATGGCCAAGCGGCCTCGACGATATGATTTCAAAGCTGTCTCCGGTGATGGCATGGCCTGCCGGACGCAGGCCTACCAATTCTGTAACGCAAATGATAGCGCAATCAGAATCACAGGAGAACCATGTTCAGGCAAATATGCGCACCGGCGGGCGGATGCGTGGCGCAGCGTCGGACTGGCGCCGCACGATGGCGAAATCGACTTTGGCGTGCGCCGGCCCTGACGGCAGGCCGCTGCGTTCGGCGGTGACGCGCTGGACGATGCATTCGATCGCCGCCTCGGCCATGTCCATGGTCGGCTGGCGCACGGTGGTGAGCGCAGGCCAGATCGTGGTCGACAAGGCGGTATCGTCGAAACCGACGACCGTGATATCGCCCGGCACATCGAGACCCAGGCGATGGGCCACGGCGACCGTCGCGGCGGCCATGTCGTCGTTGCTGGCGAAGATCGCCGTCGGACGGTCGGCCAGCGCCAGCAGGATCTCGGAGGCATCCAGCCCGGAGCGGTAGTTGAACATCCCCTGCGTCACCAGCTCGGCCGCCGGATCGGCGCCGAACTCCTTGATCGCGGCCTGGTAACCCTGCAGCCGCGCCGAACTGGCCGACTGGTAGGGGTGACCGGTGATGAAGCCGATCCGCTGGTGGCCCAGCTCGATCAGGTGGCGCGTCATCTCGTAGGCGGCCTGGCGATCATCGATGCCGATCGCGCTGACCCGGGAGTCGGGCTGGCCGCAGGCGATCAGGGCCAGCGGGATGCCGGCGTCGACGATGCGCGACACGATCTCGGCATTGTCGACCAGCGGCGGCGGCAGGATGATGCCATCCATATGGTTATCGATGAGCCGCTGCGTCTGCTCGACGATCTGGTCGCCGTCGGCGCACTTCTCGACCAGCAGCTGGACGTTGTTCAGGCTGACCTTGTTGAGCAGGCCCAGCAAGACCTCGGTCAAGTAGGCGCCGCTGCGCACGCTGGGCATGCTGTACAGGAAGCCGATGCGGATCGGGCGCGAGCCGGCCAGCAGCCGCGCCTCGGGGTTCGGCGTGTAGTTCAGCGCGGCGGCGGCGGCCGTCACCTTCTTGCGCGTGCTGGCGCGTACGGTCGATTTGCCGTTCATGACGCGCGAGACCGTCATCGGCGACACCCCGGCGAGCTTTGCCACATCGGTCATGTTCGGGCCACGCTTGGCCTCTGCGGGGGCGATCAGTCCGGTATTGGGAGTAGACATGCGGGGTAACCTCTGACAGAACGATGTTAGCGCGAACTTAGGCCAGTACATTCTAACACGCGCCCCTTGTACTTACGACAGCTTGCTCGCTTATATCTGGTATGCGTGTCAGAGATAAAGCGGTTGACGGAGTATGCCATCTCATCCACAATCGACAATAATGATTGCGCTAACTTTTTTGGATGAGGGCGTGATACATGAGTGGCCCGACTACCGCACGACAGCTTGCTGGCACCGACGGTAGACGGCTACATTGCTTTTCAACACATAGATTGGCAAGACAATGACGACAATGACAAAAGCGCAGCCGACGCTGGGGACAACCGAAAAAATCGGCTATGCACTGGGCGACCTGGCCGCCAACCTGATCTTCCAGACCTTACTGACCTTCCTCGCCTTCTTCTATACCGACGTTTACCAGATCTCGCCGAACGCCGCGGCCAGCATCATCTTCATCGGCGGCCTGGTCGGCGCCTGCTTCAACCCGCTGATGGGCATCATCGCCGATCGCACCGTCACCCGCTGGGGCAAGTTCCGTCCCTGGATCCTGTGGACCTCGGTGCCCTTCGGCCTGGTGGCAATCCTGGCCTTCAGCACGCCCGACCTGGGCGAGCGCGGCAAGTACATCTACGCGCTGCTGACCTACATCCTGCTGATGCTGGTGTATTCGGCCAACAACTTGCCCTATTCCGCCTTGAGCGGCGTGCTGACCGGCAGCATGGCCGACCGCAACAGCCTGTCGTCGTACCGCTTCGTCGCGGTGCTGGTCGCGCAGCTCGTGATCCAGGTGCTGTTGCTGCCGCTGGTGCTGATCCTGGGCGACGGCGACAAGGTGGCCGGTTTCCAGACCACGATGATGATCTTTGCCGTCGCCGGCACGATCTGCTTCCTGATCACGTTCTTCACCACCCGCGAACGCATCGTGCCGCATGCCAGCCAGCGCTCGAGCATCAAGCAGGATATCGCCGACCTGATGCGCAACCGTCCCTGGGTCGTGATGCTGGTGCTGACCATCCTGGTATTCATCACGCTGTCGCTCAAGGGCGGCATGTACATCTTCTACTTCCGTAACTTCCTGCAAGAGGCGGCGCTGGCGGCGTTCCTGAGCGACGTCGGCTTCCTGACCTTCATCGACGGCCTGAACTCGGTACTCACCAATATGGGCCTGACCAAGTTCCACTGGCCGGAAGACGCCGCCACCTCGGGCTTCAGCCTGTTCAACGCCGTGGGCATCATCCTGATGATCGTCGGGATCGGCTTCTCGAAACCGCTGGCCGACCGCTTCGGCAAGCGCGACGTGTTCGGCGCCGCCCTGCTGCTGGCCGCCCTGTTCCGCCTCAGCTACTACTGGATCGGCCCGAACTCGATCGGCATGGTGTTCGGCGCCCAGATCCTGTACGGCTTCTTCTACGGCATCACGATCCCGCTGTTGTGGGCCATGATCGCCGACGTCGCCGACTACTCGGAATGGAAGAATAACCGGCGCGCCACCGCCCTCTTGTTCTCGGCCATGATCTTCGGCCTGAAAGCTGGCCTCTCCATCGGCGGCGCGCTGGTGGCGGCCCTGCTGTCGGCCTATGGCTACGACGCCGCGCAGGCCGTCCAGCCAGCCCAGGTCGCCGAAGGCGTGCGCCTGTCGGTCAGCGTGTACGCGGCCATTCCGTTCCTGCTGGCCGTGTGCTGCCTGGCGTTGTACGACATCCGCAAGACCACCGAGCTGCAGATCGAACGCGAACTCGGCGAGCGCCGCGCGCTCGCGGCCCAGCAATGATTTTTCCTGAACCCGAACCAGCCAACACCCATGCCTGAAATCATCGACAAAGACCACGTCCAGTCCCTTAAAGAGCGCGCCATTTCGGCGCCCCTGCTGGAACACATCTACATCGCCGATCCGTCCGCCCACGTGTTCGACGGCCGCATCTACATCTACCCTTCGCACGACATCGAAGCGGGCGTGCCCTTCAACGACGACGGCGCCCATTTCGCCATGGAGGATTACCACGTGGTCTCGATGGACCACCCGGGCGCGGAGGCGGTCGACCACGGCGTCGCCCTGCACGTGGATGACGTGCCATGGGCGGCGCGCCAGATGTGGGCGCCCGACTGCGCACGCAAGGACGGCAAATACTACCTGTACTTCCCGGCCAAGCGCCCGGACGGCATCTTCCAGATCGGCGTGGCTGTCGGTGACGCGCCAACCGGCCCGTTCACGGCACAGCCGCAGCCGATCGGCGGCAGCTATTCGATCGACCCGGCCGTGTTCGGCGACGACGACGGCGAGTTCTACCTGTACTTCGGCGGCATCTGGGGCGGCCAGCTGCAGAAATACCGCGACAACGTCTACAGCGCCGACCATGAAGAACCGGCACCGGGCGAGACCGCCCTGCAGCCGCGCGTGGCGCGCCTGCGCGGCGACATGCTGGAGCTGGGCGAGGAACCACGCCCGGTGCGGATCCTCGACCAGGACGGCAATGAGCTGCTGGCCGGCGACCACGATCGCCGCTTCTTCGAGGCGCCGTGGCTGCACAAGCACAATGGCAAGTACTACTTCTCGTACTCGACCGGAGACACCCACCTGCTGTGCTATGCGACCGGTGACAGCCCGTACGGTCCCTTCACCTACCAGGGACAGATCATGACCCCGGTGATCGGCTGGACCACCCACCATTCGATCTGCGAATTCGAAGGCCGCTCATATCTCTTCTACCATGACAGCAGCCTGTCGGGCGGCGTCACCCATCTGCGCTCGGTGAAAGTCACCGAACTGCACTACGACGACGACGGCAAGATCGTCACTATCTCGCCTTATCGCCAGGCTTGACCGGATATCGACAAACACAATAAAGGAGACAACACCCGATGACATCGCGACGCGACACCCTCAAACTGCTCGGCACCGCGGCCGGCGCCATGCTGGCGCCGCACGCACTGGCGGCGCAAAACGGCGCACCTGCCCTCAAGGACCTGGCCATGGCCAAAGGCCTGCGTTTCGGTAACGCCATCGGCATGCTGGAAGACCAGGACACGCGCAAGAGCTTCCGCGACCCGGCCTACCGCGCGCTCATGGCGCGCGAGTGCAATATGATCGTCGCCGAGAACGAGACCAAGTGGCAGGCGCTGCAACCGACACCCGGACCGTACAACTTCGGGCCGGCCGACGAGATGTTCGCCTGGGCGCGCAAGGAAGGCATGGCGATCCGCGGCCACACCCTGATCTGGCAGGCGCCGAAGTGGCTCCCCGATTGGGTCAACAAGCTGGACCTCAAATCGAAGCCGGTCAGCCAGGCCGAAGCGATCCTGCGCGAGCACATCAAGACCGTGTGCACGCACTACCGGAACGACATCTTCAGCCACGACGTCGTCAACGAAGCCGTGTCGCCGAAGGACGGCAGCCTGGTCTCCAATGTGTTCACCGAGCGCATGGGCGCGGTCGAGCAGATCGCGTTCGCCTTCCACCAGGCCCACGAGCATGCGCCGAAGGCGCAACTGGTGTACAACGACTTCATGGGCCCAGGCCTGGGCGACGACGCCAAGCACCGCGCCGGCGTGTTGAAACTGCTGGCCGATCTGAAAAAGCGCGGCGCTCCGATCCATGCGCTGGGCCTGCAAAGTCATATCAGCGCGGGCGACGCCATGTCCGGCCCCGCCAATGCGGCGGTGCTGCGCGAATGGCGCAAGTTCCTCGACGAGGTCAACGGCATGGGGCTCGATCTCCTGATCACCGAGTTCGACGTCAACGACAAGGCCTTCCCGGCCGATGTCGCCAAGCGCGACGCGGCCACGGCGGCGCTGGCACGCGACTACCTGGACGTGACGCTCAGCTATCCAACCTGCCGCGACTTCCTGCTGTGGGGCATGGCGGATCACGTGAACTGGCTGCAGACCTGGGCAGACGCCAAGCGTCCGGACAGCCTGGCGCAGCGTCCGACGCCTTACGACAGCCAGTTGCGCGCCAAGCCGATGCGCGAAGCGATCGCCGCCTCGCTGCGCGCGATGCCGATGCGTAAGGCCTGATCCTTCGCCACCACAAAAAGGGGCAGTCCGCATGACGCGGACTGCCCCTTTTTTATTGATCGCTAGCTGCTCGACTGGCGCTTAATGGTGATACCGGTGGTGAACGCGTGGAAGGCGGAGCCTTCCACCCTACAGGCTGCGGTACCAGGTAGGGTGGCCCAGTTGTCTGTCCACGCGTTCAACGCATGCAGCACAGTGGCAGAGCGCACTGGCGTTGAACGCGTGGGCGGGATACCCGCCCAGGCCACGATCCGTCAAGGTGACGGAATGGTTAGAGCCGCGGGCTTTGCTGCGGCCCCAGGTAACTCGGCTTCAGGCCGCCCGCATCGATCACCAGCTTCTGCACCACGAGGCCCGGATCGAGCGCCCAGAACTTCAGCACATGCTTGCCCGGCTTACCCAACTGGTGCCCGGTCGTGAACACCGCCGCGCCATCCGACACGATCTTTTCCCAGAACTTCTCCGACTCGTCCGCATGCACATTGACGATCTGCGGCGCCTCGTCGTCGATCGACACGGCGTAGCGGAAGCCGGCCCCCGGCTGGAATTTCAGGGTCGGGGCCAGCGTCACCTGCACTTTGACCGCACCGCTGCTGACTGTATTCACATCGTACTCGAGGCGCATGCCCTGTTTTACGTCCAGCGCCGCCGCGGTGACAGGCAAGGTCGTCACACCCGAATCGGTGCGGCCATGGCCCGGAATCCTGAGCCAGCTGCGGCCTTCCGGCGCCAGCGCACGCGCATAGTTGGCGGCCTCGATCGACACCACGCCGTCGGTCTCGACGAAGCCCTTGGCGCCTGCGGGAATGTCCGCACGACGCAGCGGCACATTGACCAGCACGCGCGACTCGTTCGGCCCGGTGATGGTCAGCACCGCCGGCTGCGGCTTGGCCGGCACCTTGTCCCAGCGTACATCGACGGTCACGCGCTGCTCGCCCGTCACCTTGCCGCTCGCCTGGCTCACCACCACCCAGGGTTGATTGGACTCGATACGGTATTCGAAGGGCGCGCTGCCGCGGTTGAAGATGTCGAGGTAGTGCGTTTTTCTAGCGTAGGGATCGAAGGTCGGCAAGTCCAGCGCCTTGAGGCCGTAGGCGCCCCAGGCCTTTACGCCGCCCTCGACCGCCACCGACATATTGGCCCCAGGTGGTACATCGACGCGGTGCACGGCCGGCAGCACGTTGGCGCGCGGCTGTTCCCAGTTGACGTAGCCGAAGCGGGTCTGCGACATCATGTGGTTCCACTTGCCGCCTTTGACCGCATGGTATTGGCGCGCCAGCTCGACGTCGTTCTTGTACAGGGCCTGCACACGCTCGGCCATGTCATTGGTGGTGGCGCGGAACTGGGTGGCGTAGTGGTGGTTCAGGCCCGCCGCCACATACAGCTCGTTCATATTGCTCGATGCCGCGACCGGATACTGCACCAGCTGGAAGAAGGCGTCGCGCTGTTCGGGCCGCAGTTTGCCGGCCACCTTGCGCGCGCGTTCGGCCAGCGCGGCGTAGTCGCGCGCAATGCGGCCGGCTTCATCGTAATTGAGCACGCTATAGGTGTTGGGCTCGAGCTGCTCGGGCTTGCGGCGGCCGTTGAAGCGCGTGTACTGCTCGACCAGGTCGGCGATTTCCACCGCATGCTCGGCGCCGAACTCGCGCGTCGCCCACAGGCGCAGGTATTCCGGCAGGCGCTCGGCCGGCCAGGCTTGCGGGTTCCAGGCATAGGTCAGGAAGAACTCGATCGGCACTTCCATCGGCTTCAGGTCGCCGACATTGACGATCCACATGCGCTTGGCGTCGTACTGCCAGGCCAGGTGCATCTGTTCCCAGATCTTCGGGATCGGCGTCACGTTCAGCCATTTATAGGAACGCGGGCCGCCCACGTAGTCGAAGTGGTAGTAGACGCCGGCGCCGCCCGGACGCGCGCGCTCTTCCGGCGTCGGCAGGCGGCGGATATTGGCCCAGTTGTCGTCGCACCACAGCAGCAGCACGTCGTCCGGCACCCGCATGCCCTTCTCGTAATAGCCCTGGACCTCCTTGTACAGCGCCCAGACCTGCGGCACTTCAGTGGCCGGCTTGCCGGTGTCCTTCTCGATCAGGGCGCGCTGGTCGCGCACGATTTTCTGCAGCAGGTCGACGTTGTCGTCCTCGGACATCGGCTCGTCGCCGTCGCCACGCATGCCCAGCGTGATCACCCGGTCCTGGCCGTGCGAGTTGCGCAGGCCCTGCTTCCAGAACTCCTGCAGCACGCCGGCGTTGCGGCTATAGTCCCACGGGCCCTTGCCGAAACGGGCCCACTCGTCATGCGCGCGCATCATCGGCTCGTGGTGCGAGGTGCCCATGATGATGCCCATCTCGTGGGCCAGGCGGCCGTTCTCGGGGTCGTCGGCATAGAAAGCCGTGGGCGGCCACATCGCCGGCCACAGGTAGTTGCCGCGCAGGCGCAGGATCAGCTCGAACACCTTTTCGTAGAACTTGTGGTTGAAGCCGCCGTACTTTTCCTTGGCCCAGTTGGTCAGGGCCGGGGCCTCGTCGTTCAGGAAGATGCCGCGGTACTGCACCGCCGGCGCATCGCTGACCTTGGTGTCGAGGGCAACGGCCAGCGTGTCCCGGCGCGCCGGGACCACGTCGGCCCACCACTTCCAGGGCGACACGCCCATCTGCTCCGACAGTGTATAGACGCCGAAGATGGCGCCGCGGCGGTCGCTGCCGGCCACCACCAGCGCGCGCGCCACGCCCGGCATCGGGTTGCTCACCGCCTGGATCAGGAAGCCTTCCCACTTGCCGCGCAGGCCGGCGACGTCGATCTTGCCTTGCGCCGCCAGGCGGTCGACCAGGGCGCTCTGGCCGAGGGTGCCGACGATGACGACGCTGTCGGCCTTGCTGCCGGCGGCATCGGCCGCGTGCGTCAAGGCCGGCTTGGCGCCGCTGACCAGCGCGATGTCGCCCTGCAGGTCGGCGACGGCGCGCCGTACGCCCGCATCATCCTTCGGATCCACCAGCAACGGCGCGGCGCGGCCCTTCTGCGCCAGCACCACGGCGTTCGGGCCGGCCTCGAAGCGCACGATCTGGCGCTCGCCGAGCGCCCAGGCCGATGGCGCGGCCAGGACCGCGCATAGCGCCGTCAATGGCGCAAGCGCGCGCCGGAACAGCTTCATTGTCATTGTCATGGGCTTTCTTGTCTCCAGAGTTGTTATGTGCATCGCAGGCTGTAATAACACTCTATAACATTTTGTGTTAGCGCGATCATTCGAGTATAGGTTTGACGATTCTTTCCTGTCAATTCCTGTCTCGCAAGACCCGGGGCCGGGCGATCGTGGCGCTCCGTGTAAAATGCCCCCTTCCCCATCAACCAATACGCTGCAACCATGAAGCCTGCCCGCATCCTGACCTTCAAGTGCGCCAAATGCACGAAGCCGGTCAAAGTCTTCCTCCAGAAAGTGTCCGCCTGCTCGCACATCCAGCCCTACCAGGGCATCTGCGCGTGCGGCGAAGTGAAGCGTCATGCGACCGGCAGCCCGGACGCGGTCAAGGGCTATCTCGAATCGACCGACGGCAACTGGCACCACCATCACTGATATGACGACGCGGATCGAATGGCAGGAAGGCGGCGAAACCCGCTCGGCGCTGTGGCGCTCGGAGAGCGGCTGGCCGGCGCCGAAGAAAGTGGCGCTGGCCGACGACACCATGAGCGCCGATGCTGCCTATCGCCTCGCGCTCGACGGCACCGCCCTGCTCTGGCGCGGTGACTTCCAGAATGCGCGCCAGCTGCTGCAGGCGCTGGTGCGCCGTATCGAGCACAAGGGCGAGCGCGGCCGCCGCGCCAAGCCCAAGGCGCCCGCCACGCCGACGGAGGCATTTCACCGCCATCGCCTGAGCCAGCTCCAGCGCGCCCGCACACTGGCGATGCTCCTGATCCCGTTCGACGCCGACCACGGGATCCCCCTGCGGCGCGCGCCCGATGCGCGCCTGGCCTGCCTGGAAGCGTATGGCCCATCGCCTGAGCCCTATCTTGCTTCGCTGCGCGAGTTGCTGGGCGTGATCGGCGCCCACGAGTGGCGTCGCAAAGGCGTGATGGTGCCGCCGCTCGACGACCGGATCCACCCCTGGTATGGCGTGTTCTCGCCGGTGCGCGGCGAATACGTCGAACTGGTGGCGCAGGCGCCGCTGCCGGCCGGCGCCAGGCTGGCCTTCGATATCGGCGCCGGCACCGGCGTGCTGTCCGCCGTGCTGGCGCGGCGCGGCATGCGGGTGGTCGCCACGGATATGGATGCGCGCGCGCTCGGTTGCGCACGCGAGAATATCGCCCGGCTTGGCCTGGCGTCGCAGGTCGACGTCGTCCAGGCCGACCTGTTCCCCGAGGGCCGCGCGCCGCTGGTGGTGTGCAATCCGCCCTGGCTGCCGGGTAAGCCGAGTTCGGCCATCGAGTACGCGATCTACGATCCGGACAGCCGTATGCTGCGTGGTTTCCTCGACGGCCTGGCCGCGCATCTGGAACCGGGCGGCGAAGGCTGGCTGGTCATGTCGGATTTCGCCGAGCACCTGGGCCTGCGCAGCCGCGAGCAGCTGCTGGGCTGGATCGCGGATGCAGGGCTGGAAGTTTGTGCCCGCCACGATACGCGCCCGGTCCACGCGCGTGCGAACGACCCGGACGATCCGCTGCATGCGGCGCGTTCCCGCGAAGTAACCTCGCTCTGGCGCTTGCAGCTGGCCAGTCCGCGCTCCGCCTGACCAAGCGGCGCCCGCGTGCGCCCCGGCCGCGGGGAAGGTGGGCGGCATGCCGATGACCGCCGCCCTTTCGTGCCTGACAGCGGCTACCGGGTCGCCCTGGCTGGCGCAGCAGTCTGGATATACGGGCTTTCCGGTGGGCCGAGATAACTCGGCTGCAGCCCGCCGGCATTGATGACCAGCCGTTGCAACACGATCGCCGGATCGAGCACCCAGAACTTCACGGTATGGCGACCGGGCCGCGTGATCGTGTGCCTGGTACTGAACGTCGCCACCCCATCCGACACCAGCTTGCGCCAGTATTGTTCGGACTCGTCCGCGTGCATATTGACCTCCTGCGGCGGGGCGTCGTCGATCGATACGGCAAACCGGAATCCTTTCCCGGACTGGAACTTCAGTGTCGGGCTCAGCACCGTCCGCAGTTCGATTTCGCCTGTGGTAAACAGATTGACGTCATACTCCAGCTTCATGCCATCCTTGAGCGACAAGGCGGCCGCAGTCGATGGCGTCGTCGTCATTCCCGACAGGGTGTGGCCATGATCGGGAATCCTCAGCCATTGCCGGCCTGCAGGGGCTGACGCCCGGCTGTAACGTTCGGCTTCAATGGCGACCACCCCCTGGGTCTCCGCATACCCGTTGATCGATGCCATCGCGCTATCGGCAAGCTTATGCACCGGGACCTTGATGACGACTTTTGCCTTCGCCGGACCGTTCACCGTCAGTTGCGCCTGCGTGGTGCCCACCGGTACTGCAGTCCAATCGACGTCGACGATGACGCGCCGTTCCTTGTCCACGCTGCCAGCCTTCGCGTCCAGGCGAATCCATGGGTGGCTGGTCTCGATCGAATAGCTGAAGGGTTCGCTGCTACGGTTGAACAGTTCGACGTAGCGCGCCTGCTTCTGGAATGCGTCGAGCGTCGGCAACACCAGTTCGCGGATCGGAAATACCGGCCAGGCGACTGGATCGCCTTGCACGGCAATGCCCATCTGGTCGGAAGGATGGATACCGTTCGGCGCCGCCAGTTCGCCGTTCGTCGGCAACCTCAGTTCGGACACGGCCGGCATGACATCCCGATAAGGCTGGTCCCACCTGTAATAGCCGAAACGGGGTTGGGACATCATGTGACTCCACTTCCCCTGCTTGATCCCGTCCTGGTAATGGCGTGCCAGTTCGGCGTCGCGCTGGAACAGCGTGCGTACCCTGGCCGCCAGATCATTCGTGGTCACTCGCCCCTGACGGGCATACAACTGGTTGCGGCCAGCCGATACGTGCATCTCAAGCGCATTCGCCGAAGCGAGCACTGGATACTCGACAAGCTGGAAATAGGCGTCATGCATCGACGCGGGGAGCGCGCGTTTCAGGCGCTGCGCTTCATCGGCGAGCGCATTGAACTCCGCGACGACGCGCTCGGCCTCGTCATAGCTCGTGAGGCTATAGGTATCTGGCTCGACCTGCTCAGGCTTGCGGCGAGCGTTGTAGCGCGTGTAGCGATCGACGATCGAGGCGATCTGCTGCGCGTGCGCTGCCCCGAATTCGCGACCAGCCCAGCTGCGCAGATATTCCGGAAGCCGTTCGGCCGGCCAGGCCGACGGATTCCACGCATACGTCAGGAAGAATTCGGTCGGCACCTCCATCGGCTTCAGGTCACCGACGTTGACGACCCACAAGCGGTTAGCCCCGAATTCGTTGGCCAGGTTCATCTGCTCCCAGATCTTGCTGATCTGTATGACATTCAGCCACTTGTAGGAGCGCGGCACGCCGACATAGTCGAAGTGGTAGTACACACCGGCGCCGCCGCTGCGCTTGCGCTCTTCTTCAGTCGGCAAGCGGCGAATATTTCCGAAATTGTCATCACACCACAGCAGCAGCATGTCGTCAGGCACGCGCATGCCTTTCTCGTAGTATTCCTGCACTTCCTTGTACAGCGCCCAAAGCTGCGGGACTTTCTCCGGCGCCTGTCCAACCTCAGTGCGGATCAATTCGCGCTGATCCTTGACGATTCGCTCGAGCAGGGAGACGTTCGCATTCTCGGACATCGGTTCGTCGCCGTCGCCGCGCATTCCCATCGTGATCACTTTGTCGTAATCGCGGGTATTACGCATGCCCTGGGCCCAGAATTCACGCAAGGTCGCGCCATTGCGCTCGTAGTCCCATGCGCCCTTGCCGTAGCGATGCCATTCCTGCTGCGCGCGCATCATCGGCTCGTGATGCGACGTCCCCATCACAATGCCCATCATATCGGCCAGCTTGCCATTTTCCTTGTCGTCGTCGTAGAACGCCGAGTACCACATGGCGGGCCACAGGAAATTGGCACGCATCCGCAGCATCAGCTCGAACAACTTTTCATGGAACTCGCGATTGAACCCGCCAAACTGCTTCTTGGCCCAATTCGTCAGTGCTGGCGCCTCGTCATTCAAGAAAATGCCGCGATACTGGACGGCCGGCTTTTCCATGACACGGGTGGTCATCGGGACGTTGATCACCTTGTTTTGTACGATCGGGACGTCGGCCCACCAATACCAGGGCGAAACGCCGATCTGTTCGGAGACGGTATAAGTGCCAAAGATGGTACCGCGCTTGTCGCTGCCGACAACGACCAGCGCACGCTTGATCCCGGGCGTGGGATTGGCGACGGCCTGGATCACGAAGCCCTCCCATTGCCCCGCCAACCCTCGGGCGTCGACCTTCCCCTCGGCGACCAGCTGGTCGACCAGCGCGTGCCGGCCCAAGGTCCCGATAATGATGGCGTCGTCGGAGTGAATGGCATTGCCGACCTTCCACTGGGGCTCCTTGCCGCTCACGCCAAGGATGTCACGCTGCAGGTCACGCGCCGCCCGCACCACCCCGGGAAATTCGTCAGGACCAATGACGATAGGCGCCGCACCACGCGTGCCACTCAGCGCCACTCCGTCGCTTGCGCTGAACTCGACGAACTTCGGGGTGCCCAGCGCGGATACCTGCGATGACCAGATCGAGCATACGATGACAATCGACATCCGCGCAGCGGCGCGGGCACTTCGCCAGCCCGGCAACCGCAAGCACCCGGGAACTGCACTTCCAATCCATGTGGTCGCCCCCCCTAGCAATGTCACTGTCGCCTCCTATGCTCCGTCACCGGAATGTTATATAACATTATTTATTATGATTTATGTTAGCGAAACCATTTGAGTCTATTGGCATTGTTCAGCCAAGTCAAACCCTAGCCGGGTTTAATCAGTTGCCCACCCGAACGACCGCGGACGGTATGGTGCGCGCCGACGATGGCGCTTCTGGCCTGCAGGGCAAGAACGAAGAATGTGTGACCATGCCGCGTCCCGCACGACGGCGATTGGCCACGGCGGACGGACTGGGCGGCGCCCGGGAAGATGCCGCCGATCGACGGATGCGCATCGCAGCTCGCGCCAGCCGCGCTGCTACCAACGTGGCGGGCCATGTCTCTGCGGGTGGCGGCACAAGGCACAACGCCGGCCTTGCGCGGCGGCCGTTGATTGCAATTGCGCTGCGGACGCGCTATACTATCGTTCTCAGACGCGGGGTGGAGCAGTCTGGCAGCTCGTCGGGCTCATAACCCGAAGGTCACAGGTTCAAATCCTGTCCCCGCAACCAAATTCGATACGAAAGCCCGACTCAACGAGCCGGGCTTTTGTTTTCTGCGGCAACAAAAGGCAGAGAATGAGAGACAAGAAAGACAACGCAACGTTCGACCTGCCGGGCTTCGAGCCGGCGGCGCCGCTCGTTCCAGTTGTTGAGCCGAAACGCACCGGCCCTCGTCCGCGCCGCATCGCGCTCAAGCAAGAGCAGCTTCACCTGCTCGAAGAAACCGACACCACCGGCCTGCCCGTCTGGCAGCGCGACGATAAACTCGACCTGACCGGCCTGCCGGTCTGGGCGCCCGATCCCGAATAGCCCGGCCTTGCCGGCTGGAGGCTTTGCCATGCAATCCGATTCCTTCACCGCGCTGTCCCTCGCACCGCGCTTTCTCGCCAACCTCGCCACGCTGGGTTATCACCACATGACCCAGGTGCAGGCCGAGACCTTGCCATCGCTATTGGCGGGACGCGACCTGATCGCCCAGGCCAAGACCGGCAGCGGCAAGACCGCGGCCTTCGGCATCGGCATCCTGAACAAGCTCAATCCGGCCTGGTTCGCGGTGCAGGGCCTGGTACTGTGCCCGACGCGCGAACTGGCCGACCAGGTCGCGGGCGAATTGCGCCGGCTGGCGCGCGGCGTCGGCAACGTCAAGATCCTGACGCTGACCGGCGGCGTGTCGATGCGTCCGCAAATCGCCTCGCTCGAACACGGCGCCCACATCGTCGTCGGCACCCCGGGTCGCATCCGCGACCACCTGGGCCGCGCCACGCTCGACCTGTCGAAGGTGCAGACGCTGGTGCTGGACGAAGCCGACCGCATGACCGACATGGGTTTCTATGACGAGATCGCGGGCATCGTGTCGGCCACGCCGATCCATCGCCAGACCCTGCTGTTCTCGGCGACCTACCCGGACGATATCCGCTTCGCCACCGCCGGCTTCCTGCGCGACCCGCTCGAAGTGACGGTCGAAGGCCGGCACAGCCTCGAGGCGATCGACCAGCGCTTCTACGAGATCGGCTTCGAGGGCCGCGATGAAGCGGTAGGCCGCCTGCTCAAGCACCACCGGCCGGTATCGGCCCTCGCCTTCTGCAATACCAAGGCGCGCTGCCGCGAGCTGGCCGACAGCCTGCAGGCGCAGGGCTTTTCGGCGCTGGCGCTGTACGGCGAACTCGAACAGCAGGAACGCGACGAAATCCTGGTGCTGTTCTCCAACCGCAGCTGCTCGGTGCTGGTGGCGACCGACGTCGCCGCGCGCGGCCTCGACATCGCCGACCTCGATACCGTGATCAACGTCGACGTCTCGCGCGACCCCGAGGTCCACGTGCACCGCGTCGGCCGCACCGGCCGCGCAGGCGCGAGCGGCATGGCGCACACGCTGGTGGCGCCGAACGAAAAGAAATGGGTCCGCCTGGTCGAGGAATACCAGAACCAGGAAGCGATCTGGGAAAGCCTGGACACCCTGGGCGAGCACCAGGAACCGGCCGCACCGGCGCCGATGGTGACGCTCGCGATCGCCGGCGGCAAGAAAGCCAAGCTGCGTCCGGGCGACCTGCTGGGCGCGCTGACCGGCGACGCCGGACTGACCCGCGAACAGGTCGGGAAGATCAATATCGGCGAATTCAACAGCTACGTGGCGCTCGAGCGCGGTGTGGCCGAGGCGGCGGTCGCACGCCTGGGCCAGGGCGACGCGCCGGGACCGGGTTTCGGCGCCATCAAGGGCCGCTGGTTCAAGATGCGTTTCGTCGAGATCTGACGGTTTTCCCCGGCTGTCGCGGCGGTATCGGCGCGCACGGTTGAGCGGTATAGCAACATCCTTGGCGCAATTCTGGCATTATTTGCAATAAATAAACATTCACCGGACGCTACCCGAGCGTCCGGCACGATGCCATGATGACCCCTGACTCCGCAGCACAGCAGCTCGACGGCCGCACGGTCCGCGAGATCGTCGAGCACAACCACGAGATGGTCAGTGAAGCCTGGTGCCGGCGCATCGTCCGCCAGGTGCTGCAATCGCTCGAGGTGCAATACGGCATGCGCATGCCGCACCGCGTGATCACGCCCGACACCCTGCTCATCCTCGACTCGGGCGATCCGATGCTGTTGCCCAGCTCGGACCAGGAACCGGATCCCGACCTGCTGCCCGAGATCGAAGCACGCGACGTGCATGACCTGGCGGCGGTGGTGCATTACGCGGTCACGCTCGACCTGGCGCCCACGACGCCGCTGCGTGGGCGCCCATTGGGCGATTACAGCGAAGGCTTCATCAACGCCATCGACCGCTGCCTGGCGCCCGACCCGGCGGCGCGCCCGCACACCATCGAACGCATGCGCGACCTGCTTGGCATCGCGGTGCTCGGCCCGCCATCCGCGGCGCCACCGCTGTCCGACGAGGCGATGACGCGGGCCGCCGGCGCCGAGGATGCGCCGCGCGCGGCGCCAACGGCGGCGGCAATGGCTGCAACGGCAGAGCCAATGGCTGCGCCTTCGCGCGCGCCGGTGCACGTGCCACGAACCCGCTCGGCTCCGGAACCGTCGGCGCCCCTCTCGGCTCCCGCGCGACCGCAGCGCTGGCTGTTGATCGGCCTGGTCGCGCTGGTGGCAGCGGCCGCGCTGGCGGCCCTGTTCGCGCTGCTGCGCCCGGCCGAGTCGAGCGACACGCTGGCCTTGACGGCGCCGACGGCGGTCGAGGATTCGCTCGCAGATCCTCATCATGCGCCGGAGCCGCCGCCGCTGGTGACGCTGCCGCAGGACCCGCCGGCCCGGTTGCAAGGCCCGGTGATCGACGAATCGCCGACCGGCGCGCCTGCTCCGCCCCCGCCTGCGCCCGATGTCGTGGTCCCGCCCACCGCCGTGCAGCTCGCGCCACAGGGCACGCCGCCCGAAGCGGCTGTCGCCGGCACCACCTATACCCTGTCGGTCAAGCCCTGGGGCACCATCATCGTCGACGGCGTCGACCGCGGCGCTACCCCGCCGCTCAGGCACATCACGCTGCCGCCGGGCGAGCACACGATCCGCATCGTCAACCCGAGCTTCCCGGAACACAGCGTGACGGTGCAGTCGACCGAAGGCCATGAAGGTGCGATCGAACTTGATTTTACCGAGGAGGCAACGCAATGAATAAAGGATACCTGGGCCGCGCCGGGATGGTGGCGCTGGCGGCACTGGCCATGGCGGGCTGCACCCAGTTCGGCCCCATGCTGGGCGGCCAGGAAAAAGCGCGTCCCCATCCACGCGCCGACGGCGCCAAGCCGCGCGCCCAGCGCGTGCAGGCCAGCCGTCCCGCCGCGCCGGCCGCGAACCGCGACGACGTGGCCCTGCGCGAAGGCATCGCCATGTACGACAAGGGCAACTTCAACGGCGCGATCCGGCGGCTGACCAGCAGCGACATGGACAGCGCCGGCCAGCGCGAACGACTGACCGCCTTCAAGTACACCGCCTTCAGCTATTGCGTCACCGGCCGGCAGGCGCTGTGCCGCCAGAGCTTCGACCGCGCCTTCAAGCTCGATCCATCGTTCGACCTCGGCCCGGGCGAGCATGGCCATCCGCAGTGGGGCCCCGTGTTCGCGCAGGCCAAGCAGGCGGCGACGCGCTAGACCTCGACGCTAGAGCCGAATCTGCGCCGCATAGGTCGGCGCACGGCGGCGCCGGCCGGCCTGCTCATAGGCATAGGCCATGGCGATCAGCGCCGGCTCGCTCCAGGCCTTTCCCACGAAGGACAGCCCGACCGGCAGTCCATGGAGCAGGCCGGCCGGCACCGTGACGTGCGGGTAGCCGGCCACCGCCGCCGGCGACGAAAAGCTGCTGCCGTAATGGTCGCCATTGATGTAGTCGGTGAGCCAGGCGGGGCCGCCGGTCGGCGCCACCAGGGCGTCGAGCTTCTGGTCGCGCATCACCTGGTCGATCCCCTTGTCGCGCGCATAGCGGCGGTTGTTGGCCAGCGCCTTCACGTAGTCGCGCGCTTCCAGGCCGCCCTTGGACTGGGCCGCGATCAGGTACTCCTGGCCGAAGTACGGCATCTCGCGCCTGGCGTTGCGCACGTTGAAGTCGATGATGTCGGCCATGGTCTTGACCGGCGCATGCGGCGCATAGGCGGCCAGCCAGGCCTCGAGGCCGGGCCGGAACTCGTGCAGCAGCACGGTCAGCTCGGTCTCGCCATACCTGCCGCTGTTGGGGATCGCGACATCGACCAGGATTGCGCCCTGCTCCTTCAGCAGGCTCAGCTCCTTCTCGATCAAGGCGTTGACGCCGTCGTTGGCGCCGAAGAAGTCGCGCGCCACGCCCAGGCGCTTGCCGCGCAAGCCGTCCTTACGCAGGAAGCTGGCGTAGTTTACGCGCGGGGCCTTGGCGGTGACGCCATCCTGCGGATCGGGACCGGACAACGCACCCAGCAGGAAGGCCGCGTCGGCTACGCCGCGCGCCATCGGGCCGGCCGTGTCCTGCGAATGCGCGATCGGGATGATGCCGGCGCGGCTGACCAGGCCCAGGGTCGGCTTGATGCCGACGATGCCGCAGCTGGCACTGGGCGAGACGATCGAACCGTCGGTCTCGGTGCCTACCGCCAGCGTGGCCAGGCTGGCCGCCATGGCCACCGCCGAGCCGGAACTCGAGCCGCTGGGATTGCGCTCGAGCGCATACGGGTTGCGGGTCTGGCCGCCGCGCGCGCTCCAGCCGCTGGTCGAGCGTACCGAGCGCATGTTCGCCCATTCCGACAGATTGGTCTTGCCGAGGATGACGGCGCCGGCGTTACGCAGGCGCGTCACCAGATGGGCGTCGCGCGCGGCGCGCACGCCGTCCAGCGCCAGCGAACCGGCCGTGGTGCACATCTTGTCGCCGGTGGCGATATTGTCCTTCAACAGCACGGGAATGCCGTGCAGCGGGCCGCGCAGCTTGCCGGCCTTGCGCTCGCGGTCGCGCTCGCGGGCAATCCCGAGGGCGTCGGGGTTCAGCTCGATCACCGCGCGCAGGCGCGGGCCGGCGCGGTCAACGGCCTCGATACGGGCCAGGTAGCGGGTGGCGAGCCCGTGCGCTGTCAGCTTGCGGGCGCGCATGGCCTGCTGCTGGACCTGCACGCCGGCTTCGAGCATGGCGTCCGGCGCGAATTTCACCGACGCCTTGTTGGCCGGCGCCGCGAGTGCCAGGCCGGGTGCTCCCGCGGCTACCCCGGCCGCCAATCCCAGTCGTACGAAATCCCTGCGCTGCATGCCCTGCCCACTCCGTCTATTACAAAACAGTAGCATAGCAGCACGACGGCAAGATACGTAGCACCTCTGTGATACGCTAGACCACTCACAGGGATTACCATCATATATTGGACAAATCCAGCCCCAGCCTTCACCCTGATGCCATCCTTGTTTTTCGACTTTGCTGGAGCGCCTCATGCCGACTTACCGTTCACACACCACCACCCAGGGTCGCAATATGGCCGGAGCCCGCGCGCTGTGGCGCGCCACCGGCATGAAGGATGGCGACTTCGACAAGCCGATCATCGCGGTCGTCAATTCCTTCACCCAGTTCGTGCCGGGCCACGTGCACCTGAAGGACCTGGGCCAGCTGGTCGCGCGCGAGATCGAGGCGTCCGGCGGCGTGGCCAAGGAATTCAACACCATCGCGGTCGACGATGGCATCGCGATGGGCCACGGCGGCATGCTGTATTCGCTGCCCTCGCGCGACCTGATCGCCGACTCGGTCGAGTACATGGTCAACGCCCACTGCGCCGACGCCATGGTGTGCATCTCGAACTGCGACAAGATCACGCCCGGCATGCTGATGGCCGCGATGCGCCTGAACATCCCGACCGTGTTCGTGTCGGGCGGCCCGATGGAGGCCGGCAAGGTGGTCAAGGTCGTCAACAACGAACGCAAGGTGATCAAGCTCGACCTGATCGACGCCATGATCAAGGCCGGCGACGCCAGCGTGTCCGACGCCGACGTGGCCGAAGTGGAACGCTCGGCCTGCCCGACCTGCGGTTCGTGTTCCGGCATGTTCACCGCCAACTCGATGAACTGCCTGACCGAGGCGCTCGGCCTGTCCCTGCCAGGCAACGGCACCATCGTCGCCACCCACGCCGACCGCAAGGAACTGTTCCTGCGCGCCGGGCGCCTGATCGTCGACGCGGCCAAGCGCCACTACGAAGGCGACGATTACTCGGTGCTGCCACGCTCGATCGCGACCAAGGCCGCGTTCGAGAACGCGATGGCGCTCGACGTGTCGATGGGCGGCTCGACCAATACCGTGCTGCACCTGCTGGCCGCCGCCCACGAGGCCGAGGTCGAATTCACGATGGCCGACATCGACCGCATCTCGCGCCTGGTGCCCTGCCTGTGCAAGGTGGCGCCGATGACCGACAAATTCCACATCGAAGACGTGCACCGCGCCGGCGGCATCCCCGCGATCCTGGGCGAACTGGCGCGCGCGGGCCTGCTCGATACTTCTCTGCCGACCGTGCACAGCCCCAGCATCGGCGCCGCGATCGACAAATACGACATCAAGCGCAGCGACGATCCCGAGGTGCACCGCTGGTTCCGCGCGGCGCCGGGCGGCGTGCCGACCCAGGTCGCGTTCTCGCAATCGGCGCGCTACGAACAGAACGACCTGGACCGCTCGACCGGCTGCATCCGCGACCGCGAGCACGCCTATTCGCAGGATGGCGGCCTGGCGGTCCTGTACGGGAATATCGCCGAGAAGGGCTGCATCGTGAAGACGGCCGGCGTGGACGAGAGCATCCTCAAGTTCTCGGGCAAGGCCCGCGTGTTCGAGAGCCAGGACGCGGCGGTCGAGGCGATCCTGGGCGATAGCGTGCATGCCGGCGACGTGGTCATCATCCGCTACGAAGGTCCGAAAGGCGGGCCAGGCATGCAAGAGATGCTGTACCCGACGTCGTACATCAAGTCGAAGGGTCTGGGCAAGGCGTGCGCGCTGTTTACCGACGGACGCTTCTCGGGCGGCTCGTCGGGGCTGGTGATCGGTCACGCCTCGCCGGAAGCGGCCGAAGGCGGCGCGATCGGGCTGGTGCAAGAAGGCGACCTGATCGACATCGATATCCCCGAGCGCACGATCAACCTGCGCGTGACGACCGAAGAACTGGCGCACCGTCGCGCGGCGATGGAAGCGCGCGGCATGGACGCCTGGCAGCCGGTGGACCGCGAGCGGTATGTGTCGCAGGCGCTGCAGGCGTATGCGGCGTTGACGACCTCGGCCGACCGTGGCGCGGTGCGGGATTTGTCACAGTTGCGGCGCTGAGCGGTAACGCATCACGGCGGGTGGGCGCCACGGCCGTCCACCCCGCGATCTATCCGTCCGATGCAAAAAAAAGGGCGCTGTTCGCGTTAGTTATGCGAACCTTTCCCATTCGCGCCGATCTCAGCCACTGTCGAGTTAACTCATCAGGTGGCAATGATGCAAGGCTTGGTCTTCGAAGAAGTATTTGCCGCGCTGACCTCGCTGCACCTGCATACCGACGAGGTAGCCAGGCTGCGCGCCTGGATCGCGGCCATTGCCCACCCTGGCGAGTGCCTGCACCTCGTCGCCCAGGCGGCGGGCACCCCATGCTGTCCGCATTGCCAGTGTCCCCGTGTCCATCGTTGCGGTGCGGCCAGCGGCCTGCAGCGCTGGCGCTGCCTGGCTTGCCGGCGCAGCTTCAATGCGCTGACGAACACGCCGCTGGCGCGCCTGCGCAAGAAGGCCGCCTGGCTACCGTACCTGCAATGCGTGCTCGATTCGCGCACGGTCCGCGCAGCAGCCGAGCTCATCGGCGTGCACCGCAGCACCAGCTTCCGCTGGCGCCACCGTTTCGTGCCGGGCGCGGCGTGCAAGCGTCCCGCCCGCCTTGAAGGCATGGTCGAGGCGGACGAAACCTATCTGCTCGAATCGCAGAAGGGCGCGCGCCACCTGACGCGTCCCGCGCGGCGGCGCGGCGGCGTGGCGACGCGGCGCGGCATCAGCCGCGAACACGAGTGCCTGCTCGTTGCACGCGACCGGGGCCGGCGGACACTGGACTTTCATACTGGCCGCGGGCCGGTCAGCGCCGTGAAGCTCATCGCCTGCCTGCGGCCTGTGCTGGCGCCGGACGTGGTGTTGATCAGCGATTCGGCGGCCGCTTACCGGGTCTTTGCCGCCGACGCCGGGATCGCGCACGAGGCCGTCAATCTGCGCGCCGGGATCAAGGCGCGCGGCGCGATCCACCTGAATAACGTCAATGGCTGGCATGCCCGCTTCAAGACCTGGATCAAGCGTTTCAATGGCGTCGCCAGTCGCTACCTGGTGAACTATTCGGGCTGGCAGCGCTTCCTGGATGACGGCGCTTTGCGTACGCCAGCGCAATTGCTGGTCGCAATCATCCAGTGCGCAACGTGCCGTCGGAAAGAAACGAATTAACGCGCACAGCGCCCAAAAAAAACGCTGCCGAGGCAGCGTTTTTCCTTTGGAGAGCCAGTGCTTAGTTACGCACGACTTTCTTGTACTCGTTGGTACGGGTGTCGATCTCGATGACGTCGTCCTGGCTCACGAACAGCGGCACCATGATGGTGTGCTGATGGGCTTCGATGGCATTTTCCAGCTTGGCTTCTTTCAGGACGTTGCCCGAAGTATTGCCCTTGACAGCTGGTTCCGAGTAAATGATCTGGCGTGCGATGATGGTCGGCAGTTCAACCGAGATGGCCTTGCCGTCATAGAACACGGCTTCGCATTCCATACCGTCTTTCAGGTAGTGCAGCGCGTCGCCCAGGTTCTCTTCTTCGATTTCGAACTGTTCGTAGTCGGCGTCCATGAAGACGTACAGCGGATCGGCGAAGTACGAGTAGGTGACCGGCTTCTTGTCCAGCACGACCACGTCGAACTTGTCGTCGCCGCGGAACACGTTTTCCAGAGGAGCATTGGTCAGAAGATTCTTCATCTTCCACTTGTAGGTGAAGCCCGTGCGGCTAGAGCCATTGACGTCGGAACGCAGCACGATGAACGGCTTTTCATCGACCATGATGATGTTGCCAACACGAATTTCTTTTGCGGGTTTCATAGATATTTTACGTAAAAAGATAGTTGCATTAAATCATCGCGGGCTGGTGACTGAGAGCCTCGGAACCTGCGTTTGATCGTCGGAATCCGTTAGAAACTAACCGGGCATTATACGCGGTTTTCCTGGGCCTGCCCCAGCTCGCGCACGAAATCGAGCAGCTTCGTCGCCAAATCGCCATGCGCCGTCACATCCTGGCACCAGGTGTCGGCCCGGGCCGTTATGCGCGGCAGCTCGGCCTCCAGCGCCACCCAGGCCGCCGTCCAGTCACCGATCTGGCGCGCGCCGTTCCATCCGAGCATGAAGTCCTCGAGTGCCGGCAACGCCGGGGCATACACCTGCAGGAACGCGCGCAGTTTCTTGTGGTGCAGCGCGTCGTCTTGCGGATAGATATGCCAGATGAAGGGGCGCGCCGCCCACTGTGCGCGCACCCAGGAATCCTCGCCGCGCACGACGTTCAGGTCAGAGGCCCACAACAGCAGGTCGTAGTCCTCCTGCGGCACGAATGGCAGCACCCGCACGGTCAGCCGGCCGCGGGTGGCGCTGGCACCCGCGGCCGCCGCGCCGCCGATGAAGGCCTCGACCGGCTCGCGCGCCACGCCTTCGGGCACCAGGCACAGCGTAGGCTGCGCTGCTAGTTGCCATACCCCGAACAGCGCATCGACCGGCGCATCCGGGTAGCAGAACAGCGAGACCTTGCGCGATGCCGCCTCCGGCCCGGTCACCCCGAAGCGCGCCAGGAAAGCCGCGGCCTGGCCAGGATCGCGCTGGAAGGCGCGACGGCGCGTGTCGAGCCCGGCCTCGCGCAGCAGGCCGCCGGTGCGCTCGTTGAAACCGGGGAAGAAGAAATGCTTGGTCAGCTTCAGGCGCGGGTGCATCGACGGCAGGCGGTGGCAGCCCTCGACCCAGTCCTCGGCCGTCAGGCCCTCATAGTTGATCCATACCGGGCGCGGCATGCGCGCCGCCATCGCCTCCACATAGCCTGGGGGCAATTCGCAGCCGAAGAACTCGATGACGATGTCCGGAATGTCGTCCACGGCATGGGCCTCGTCCTGGCCGCGCCAGTGACACACGGCGACCTCTTGCACGACCTGCTCTTCCCGGGCCGGATCGACTTCCGGACAGATGCGGCGAAAGCTTGCCAGGTCGTCCACCCACAGCGTGACCCTCACCCCATGCTCGTGGCGTAACTGGCGCGCCAGGCGCCAGCAGATGCCGATGTCGCCGTAGTTGTCGACGACCTTGCAGAAAATGGCCAGCGACGGCGCGGAAGAATTCTGGAACATGACGAAGAAGCGGGCCGATCGGGCCTCGTGGGCAGGGGCCGCCATTCTACCGCCATCCGAAAAAATATCCACGAGCACGGTGCAATGCTCCAAGCAACACCTCCCTGCCGGCGCGCGTGTGCGTTATCGCATCGACCAAAAACGAAGTGCGCCAGGAGCGCCAAGCGGCAAATACTTCGCCATTGGCGCCCGGTCGAACGCCTACTGCAGGGACGGCCGCCCGATGAGCGCGGCATCGGCGCTGCGGTCCAGCCCGGGGCGATGCGGCATCCGCTCGTCGCAATGCGGCCATCCGGATGCTGACAATGCGCTGAAATTGCCGCCGCTGGGATGGTGACGACGTTCCGGGGGGGAGACCACCGGCATGGTGACGGCGTTCGGTGAATGTGATGCGCCCGATGGCGGCACTGTTGCCCGACTGCGACCTCGCGATGGCGGCATCGGATAGACAGCGTCCTGCATGAAGCAGCACCAAAAGAAAAACCGGAGCCCCACTCGCGTGGCCGGCTCCGGCTTCCTGTCTGGCGTCCCCACGGGGATTCGAACCCCGGTACTCACCGTGAAAGGGTGATGTCCTAGGCCTCTAGACGATGGGGACCTAAAACTGTACTGCTGCTGCACTCATCCTACACCCATACAGGTGCAAATGTACCAGCAGAATAGAAAAACCGGAGCACCTCTCCGCGCATGCGCGTTGGTCTACTCCGGCTTTAAGCTGGCGTCCCCACGGGGATTCGAACCCCGGTACTCACCGTGAAAGGGTGATGTCCTAGGCCTCTAGACGATGGGGACCTAAAACTGCACAAAACTTAACTACCGACTACCTTGCATGCGCCGCCGCTGGCGCGGCGCACTGCCAAATTCTTGGCGTCCCCACGGGGATTCGAACCCCGGTACTCACCGTGAAAGGGTGATGTCCTAGGCCTCTAGACGATAGGGACCCTAGTAACTTCCGATACTGCGTACTGCTGTTGTTTTTCCTACGTGGTGGAGGTAAGCGGGATCGAACCGCTGACCTCTTGCATGCCATGCAAGCGCTCTCCCAGCTGAGCTATACCCCCTACGGGAAAACAACATTTTACTACACTGTTACTGCTTCGACTAGTGCCGCTTGCGCCGCCTTCGTCCGGTCATCCTTGCCAGTTACCTGGCGTCCCCACGGGGATTCGAACCCCGGTACTCACCGTGAAAGGGTGATGTCCTAGGCCTCTAGACGATAGGGACCGGGAACAACCGATTACTACATTTACTGCTCTGCTATCTACTGCCACTTCAGAGTTGGTGGAGGTAAGCGGGATCGAACCGCTGACCTCTTGCATGCCATGCAAGCGCTCTCCCAGCTGAGCTATACCCCCGCAGCGCTGAAGTGCGAGCATTATATAGGACGCCCTTGCATTTCGCAAACACCGATTTGGCGTTTTTGCAGTGCTCTATCTGGAGCACGATTGAATGACACGTGCGCCATCTTTATCGACCCAACATCCACCGCTGCCCTACTCCCTACCGCCGTTCCGACGCTCATGTCCATCCCATGCAATGAACGCGTGCGCCACAGGCGGTGCGCGCGTTCAGAACACGCAGTATTACAAGCCCTTCTGCACCCGCGCCAGCACGACATCACGCCCGAACAGCTCCAGCACCGCATCGATCGCGGGCGTCTGCAGTTGACCAGTCAACAACAGGCGCAGCGGCATGGCCAGTTGCGGCATCTTGAGGCTGTGGGCAGCCAGCACTTCTTTCATCATGGCGGCCAGCGCCGCCTTGTTCCACTCCACCGTGGCGCAGCGGTCGGCGAAAGTCGCCAGGGCGCCGCGCACTGCTTCGGTCAGGTGCAAGGCCAACAGCTCCGCCTCTGGCTGCGGATCGCGATAGAACAGCATGGCCGCATCGGCCAGCTCGTTGATCGTGCTGACCCGCTCCTTCATGAGCCCCAGCACGGTCGGCAGTGCCGGTGCGCCTTCGAAGCGCGCGCCGTCGCGTTCCAGCTTCGGCAGCGCCAGCTGCGCCAGGCGCTCGTTGTCGCTCGCCTTGATATAGTGGTTGTTCAGCCAGCCCAGCTTTTCCGGGTTGAACTGGGCCGCCGACGCGGTCAGGTGCTCAAGGTTGAACCACTCGGTGAACTGCGCCATCGTGAAGATCTCGTCGTCGCCGTGGCTCCAGCCCAGGCGCGCGAGGTAGTTCAGCATCGCTTCAGGAAGATAGCCCTGCTCCGGGTATTCCATCACGCTCACCGCACCGTGGCGCTTGGACAGCTTCTGGCCGTCGGCGCCCAGGATCATCGGAAGGTGGCCGTATTGCGGCAGTTCGGCGCCGAGCGCGCGCAGGATGTTGATCTGGCGCGGGGTGTTGTTGACGTGGTCGTCGCCGCGCAGCACGTGGGTGATCTTCATGTCCCAGTCGTCGACCGCGACGCAGAAGTTATAGGTGGGCGTGCCGTCCGGACGCGCGATGACCAGGTCGTCCAGCTCCTTGTTCCCGATCGTGATCGGGCCCTTGACCACGTCGGTCCAGGTCACTTCGCCATCGAGCGGATTCTTGAAGCGCACCACCGGCTTGACGCCTTCCGGCACGGCCGGCAACGTCTTGCCCGGCTCCGGACGCCAGGTACCGTCGTAGCGCGGCTTTTCGCCGGCCGCCCGCATGCGCTCGCGCATCGCCTCGACTTCGTCGGGCGAGCAGTAGCACAGGTAGGCGGTGCCGGCTTCCAGCATGCCCTTGACCACTTCGCGGTAGCGGTCCATGCGGTGCATCTGGTAGAACGGGCCTTCGTCGTGCTCCAGGCCCAGCCACTTCATGCCGTCCAGGATTGCCTGCACCGCTTCAGGGGTCGAGCGTTCGAGGTCGGTGTCTTCGATGCGCAGGATGAAGGTGCCGCCGAAGTGGCGGGCGTAGGCCCAGGAATACAGCGCGGTGCGCGCGCCGCCGAGGTGGAGGTAGCCGGTCGGGCTGGGAGCGAATCGGGTGCGGACGGTCATGGCGGAAAGCAATCAGGTAAAAGGCGTATTCTACCCCGTTGCCCTGCACGCGGCAGCATCGCTCAGTCGCCTGCCGGTCGCCCCATGCGCGCGTCCGTCTCCAGCTGGAGGAGCACAATAGCCGCCTGCGGCGGCTCGCGCTCAGCCACGATGGCGAGCCTGGCACGCCGGGAGCGCCGGACGTTCCACGCTGGCGCCGGCGCAGGCATTGGCGACCAGGCTGGCGCCGCGGCGCAGCTGGGCCATCAACTGCAGCCGCAGCCGCGCCGCGCCGAGCGGCGCGCGCGGGAACTCGGCCGGATCGACGAACACCGACTCGCGCGCCAGCAGCATGCCGGCCACCCGCGCCACGGCTTCGGAGCCGATCCACACCGGCACGATCGGCGATGGCCCGCCCAGGCACTGCAGTCCCGAACATGTCAACAGCACGCGCATCTCGACCGCGTTGCGCAGCAGCTCCGCGCGCAAGCCATCGCCCTCGCCGGACGCCGCGATGCGCAGGCTCTCCGACGCCACCGCCGCCTGCACCGGCGACAGCGCGTTCGAGAACCTATGCGGCCGGGCGTACAGCTGCAACTGGCGCCGCGCCGCCTGGCTGGCGCAGGCGACGAAGCCGCCATTGGTGGCGAAAGTCCTGGAAAAGCTGCCCATCACGATGTCGACCTTTCCCTGCATGCGCTGGCTGGCGATGACGCCACCCCCGCCCTGCCCCAGCGCGCCCAGGTCGTGGGCCACGGCGACCAGCAGGGTCGCGCCGTATTCGCGGCAAAGGTGCTGCAACAGCGGCAGGTCGGGACTGCCGGCATCCATGCTGAACAGGCCCTCGGTCACCACCACGACCGCGTTGACCGCGTCGCTCGCGCGGATGCGCGCCAGCAGTTCACGCACGTGGTCGCAGTCGAGATGGCGGTGCACCAGCACGTTGCGGGTGGCACAGGCGGCGCCCTGGCGCAGCGAGGCGTGAGCCAGGGAGTCGATCACGACGTGGTCAAGCAAGTGCACCAGGGCCGTGATGGCGCCGAACGCCGCCGCCCGGCCGGTAGGGAACAGGACCGGCTGGCCCAGGCCGAGCAGCTCGCCGAGCGCGCCTTCGAGTGCCTGCGAATAGCGTGTATTGCCGGGCATGGCGGCCGAACCGGCGCTGTGCGGCCCGGCGCCGTGCAACGCGCGCCGGGCCGCCTCGTGCACCGCCGGGTGGGCGGCCAGCGACAAGTAGTCATGAGACGCGAAATTGATGCCGCGCGCCGGCGCCTCGCCGTCGGCGGCCACGCTGGCCAGTGGTCCGGGCGGGCCATCCAGCACCCTGCCATACGGCCACACCCCGTGGCCCGCGCGCAGCGCCACCCAGGCTTCGAGCGCGCCGCCGCGGCGCAGCAGGTCGGGTCCGCGCGGCTGGGCGTCCGTGTCGACATTACCGTCCAGGGCGCCGGAGACGCCGCGGGCGGCCGGGTCGCGCGCGGGGTCGAAAGGAATCGGTTCGTTTTGCACGGGGATCCTCCTGCTGCACATCGACAATGGCATTCATGGGCATGACAAGTGTTCGCACCAGCCCCACGGCGCGGCCGGCGGCGCGATGGACGGCGCGGGCGGTCGCTGCGGCGGCGACGCCCAGGCAGCGCCCGCGCCACCGCCGTGTGCTGTCGTCGCTCAGGGGTTTGCCGGCTACGTAGCCGCACACTTGCCGTGGACGCTCAAGCGCAAAGTGTACGTAGGGAATTTCCTAAGGACTTTATTCTCAAACAGATTGTTGGCAGGAAATTACTGATCGACGAGGCATTACCGGCATACGAAATGCATGACGCGCGCCAGCAACGAGTACTGGCGCGCGTCAGTGCGAAGCGCGATACGGGCGGATCGGGGGGTGGCGCCCCGCCGAATCAGTCGTTCTTGACGACGATGCTCGGGAACTTGCTGCTCATGTCCTTGGCTTTTTCGGCGATCTTGACTGCGACCTTGCGGGCGATCTGCTTGTACACGGCGGCGACCTGGCCTTCCGGATCGGCGACCACGGTCGGACGGCCGGCGTCGGCCTGTTCGCGGATCGACAGGGTCAGCGGCAGTGCGCCCAGGAAGTCGACGCCGAAGTCGGCGCACATCTTCTCGCCGCCGCCGTGGCCGAAGATCGCCTCGGTATGGCCGCAGTTGGTGCAGGTGTGGGTGCTCATGTTCTCGACCACGCCCAGGATCGGAATGCCGACCTTCTCGAACATTTTCAGGCCCTTGCGCGCGTCGAGCAGGGCGATGTCTTGCGGCGTGGTGACGATCACGGCGCCGGTGACCGGTACTTTTTGCGACAGGGTCAGCTGGATATCGCCGGTGCCCGGAGGCATGTCGACGATCAGGTAGTCCAGGTCGCGCCAGTTGGTTTGCTCGAGCAACTGCTGCAGGGCGCCGCTGGCCATCGGGCCGCGCCACACCATCGGCTCGTCGGGGTCGATCATGAAGCCGACCGACGATACCTGGATGCCATGGTTCTCGAGCGGTTCCATGGTCTTGTTGTCATGGCTGAGCGGACGGCCGGATACGCCCAGCATCATCGGCTGCGATGGACCGTAGATGTCGGCGTCCAGGATGCCGACACTGGCGCCTTCGGCGGACAGGGCCAGGGCCAGGTTGACGGCCGTGGTCGATTTGCCGACACCACCCTTGCCCGAGGCGACGGCGATGATGTTCTTGACGTTCGGCATCAGCTTCATGCCACGCTGCACGGTGTGCGACACGATCTTGCTGTAGGCGCGGATGGCGACGCCTTCGACGCCGGGCAGTTCCAGCACGGCGGCGGCGGCCATGCCGCGCAGCATTTCTACCTGGCTGGCGGCCGGGTAGCCCAGCTCCAGTTCGAAGGACACTTGCGCGCCTTCGATCTTGATGTTCTTGACCGACTTGGTCGTGACAAAATCTCTTTGGGTGTTAGGATCGATGACTTCCGACAAAGCGGTCTTGACGTCGTTCTCAGTGATGCTCATGGTGCTCTCCGGGTGATATTGGGGCGAAGTGTAGCGCAAAACGGCCCGCGCGCTGGTCCGGAGGGCCCAAAGTCGGGCTATACCCCCTGAGCGTTTAGGGCCATCCACTGGTAAAATGCTTCTTTTCATATAACCCGAGCGTTTCGAGACCATGACCCGCAAGCTGTTCGTTACCACTGCACTGCCCTACGCCAATGCTGCCTTCCATATCGGCCACATGATGGAATACATCCAGGCCGACATCTGGGTCCGCTTCCAGCGAATGCAGCGTGACAACGGCCAAGCGCGCGAAGTGCATTTCGTCTGCGCCGACGATACCCACGGCACGCCGATCATGATCGCGGCCGAAAAGGAAGGCATCACGCCGCAGGAATTCGTGGCCAAGATCGCCGCCGGCCGTCCGCAATACCTGGACGGCTTCCATATCGCCTTCGACAACTGGTACTCGACCGACTCGCCGGAAAACGTCGAGCTGTCGCAGGGCATCTACCGCAAGCTGCGCGATGCCGGCCTGATCGTCACCAAGACCGTCGACCGCTTCTACGATACCGCCAAGGGCATGTTCCTGGCCGACCGCAATATCAAGGGCGAATGCCCGGTTTGCCACGCCAAGGACCAGTATGGCGACAATTGCGAAGTCTGCGGAGCCGCCTACCAGCCGACCGAACTGATCAATCCGTTCTCGGTGTTTACCGGCTCGACACCGGTGCTCAAGCCGTCCGAGCAGTATTTCTTCAAGCTGTCCGACCCACGCTGCTTCACCTTCCTGAAGGAATGGCTGAACACTCCGGGCCGCCTGCAGCCCGAGATGGTCAACAAGGTGTCGGAATGGCTGGGCGAAGAAGGCGAAAAACTGGCCGACTGGGACATCTCGCGCGACGCGCCCTACTTCGGCATCCCGATTCCGGATGCGCCGGGTAAATTCTTCTATGTGTGGCTGGACGCGCCGGTCGGCTACCTGGCCAGCCTGAAAAACTACTTCGAGAAACAAGGCCAGGACTTCGACGCCTTCCTCAACGACCCGAATGCCGAGCAGCTGCACTTCATCGGCAAGGATATCGTATCCTTCCACCTGCTGTTCTGGCCGGCGATGCTGAACTTCTCGGGCCACCCGATCATCGACAAGCTGAAAGTCGCGGTGCACGGCCACCTGACGGTCAACAACGAAAAAATGTCCAAGTCGCGCGGTACCGGTATTTCGCCGCTGCGCTACCTCGAACTGGGCATGAATCCGGAATGGCTGCGCTACTACCTGGCCTTCAAACTGAACGCCAAGGTCGAGGACCTGGACTTCAACGGCGACGACTTCGTGGCCCGCGTGAACAGCGACCTGATCGGCAAATACGTCAATATCGCCAGCCGCTGCGCCGGCTTCATCGCCAAGCGCTTCGACGGCAAGCTGGCCGACAGCCTGTCGCAGAGCGCGCGCGACACGATCTGCAAGGCCTTGATGTCCGATGGCGCCGAGCGCCAGACCAGCATCGCCGCCGCTTTCGAGGCGCGCGAATACGGCCGCGCCCTGCGCGAGATCATGGAAATCGCCGACGTCATCAACCAGTACGTCGACGAGCACAAGCCGTGGCTGCTGGCCAAGGACGAGAGCAAAACCGCCGAGCTGCACGATGTGTGCACCACGGCGCTCATCCTGTTCCGCCAGCTGACCATCATGATGGCGCCGGTGCTGCCGAACGTGGCCGCACGCGTGACCGAGTTCCTGGGCGATGCCGAATTGAGCTGGGTGGACACGCATGGCGCCGCCGTCTACGAAACCATGCTCGGCCGCACCATCGGCGCCTACAACCACCTGATGCAGCGCGTCGATGCCAAGATGGTCGAGAACCTGTTCGACAAGCCGGCCGGCACCCCGGCCGCTGCCCCTGCAGTTGCAGCGCCCGCGCCGAAGGCCGCGACGGCGCAAACGCCGAAGACCGGGTCGGCCGGCGACAGCGATATCGAAGACCTGGCCCCGGAAATCTCGATCGACGATTTCACCAAGATCGACCTGCGCGTGGCCAGGATCGTCAATTGCGAACACGTGGAAGGGTCGAGCAAGCTGCTGCGCCTGACCCTGGACGTGGGCGAAGGCCGTCACCGCAATGTATTCTCGGGCATCAAGTCGGCGTACCAGCCGGAAGACCTGATCGGCAAGCTGACCGTGCTGGTGGCCAACCTGGCGCCGCGCAAGATGAAGTTCGGGGTGTCCGAGGGCATGGTACTGTGCGCGTCGGCAGCCGACGAGAAGACCCACCCGGGCCTGTACCTGCTGGACCCGATGCCGGGCGCGACGCCAGGCATGCGCATCCGCTGAATCGTGAAGGAATGAGGCCTCTCCGGCGTCGGCATGGCCGGCGCTAGAGCGGCCTCATGCAAGACTCGGGAAGCATTCCCGAGCTTGTGGCGTGTGTGTACAATGCCATGTTTTAAATATGACAAAACGCCGCTACAAACTCTTTTGATAGGTAGCTAATAATATGACCGATTTGAATCCTCTCCGCCATATCCCCGAAGCCAATGTGTTCCGTAAGGGCGACGTCTTCGTCCTGTTCGGTGAACTGTTCGGCCGCGGCTATGTGAACGGCCTGATCGACCAGGCGCGCGCCGCCGGCATGACCATCGTCGGCGTCACCGTCGGCCGCCGCGACGACACCGGCGCCCTGCGCCAGCTGAACGACGAAGAACTGGCCGAAGCGGAAGAGAAACTGGGTGGCCGCATCATCAACGTGCCGCTGATGGCCGGCTTCGACATGGACGCCCCGGAAGGTGAACAGAACCCGACCGAGATGCTGTCGGGTATCACCCTGAAGAACTGGCAGGAAGAAAAGCTGGACTGGGAACGCATCGAGCGCTGCCGCGAAGCCGGCGTGCGCCGCTTTACCACCTCGGCGGCCGCCGTGATGGCGGACATCGACAAGCTGGTGCCGGAAGGCGCCAACGTCTTCTTCGCCCACACGATGGCGGGCGGCATCCCCAAGATCAAGGCCTTCCTGGCCATTGCCAACCGCATCTATAAAGGCCGCGGCGAGCGCTTCATGTCCTCGCGCGCCCTGCTCGACAGCGACCTGGGCAAATTGATCCTGATGAACTTCGACGAAGTCTCGGCCAACACGCTCAAGTACCTGATCGATGCGTCGGGCCCGATCCGCGAACGCGTGACCCGGGCCGGCGGCGAAGTGCGCTACACCGCCTATGGTTATCACGGCACCGAGATCCTGATCCAGGACCAGTACCAGTGGCAGACCTACACCAACTACACCCAGGGCTACGCGAAGATGCGCCTGGAATCGATCGCCGAGGCGGCCTGGAAAGGCGGCGTGCTCGCGACGGTGTTCAACTGCCCGGAAATCCGCACCAATTCGTCCGACATTTTCGTGGGCGTCGAGCTGTCGCTGTTCCCGCTGCTGCGCGCCCTCAAGCGCGAAGGCGGCGGCGCCTGGGCCGATGAACAGTGGCGTATCTGCGAAGAGCTGCTGGGCGAAGGCACGTCGCTGCAACAGCTGCTCGACACGATCGAGGGCTACAATAACGATGCGACCAGCGCCACCTTCCGCAACTTCGAGGCTTGGCCGATGGACAACACTCCAGAGCTGGCGGAAGTCATGATCGGCACCTCGGAAGCCATTACCGCCCTGCACAAGGACAAGAAGGCGCTGATTACCGACCACCTGTCGAGCCTGGTGCTGGAAAGCGCCGGTCCGCTGATGTTCCATGGCGCGTCGGAAAAAATCGCGCCGGTGCTGTGGCTCAACCACGACATCATCGCCCGTCAGCTGAACGCGTTGCACAAGTAAGACTTGACGCCGGCGGCGCGTGGCACAAGAATCTGCCCCGTCGCCGGCACCCAGCCGCATTTATTTAAAGCGAATCATGATCTTCTCGAAAAAACACGTGATGTACGAATCCGAGCACACCAAGTTCATCTCGGAACTGAAGAAGCAGAACCCGCACCTCGACGCAGGCCAGGTCGCCGGCCGCGCCCTGCTGTGGGACAAAGAGCCGGTCTCGCTCGACGAGCAGGCCCGCGTCGAGGAATCGCGCCTGCGCCAGCAAGCCTACCCATACCAGAACAAGGTCTGAGGACGGGAGCGCGCGCATGACGCCCCAAGCCGAGGGGCATGATTTGCCCCTCGATGCCGCCGTGGACACCGAGCATGCCGCGCCGCCATCCCTGCCGCAAGACGCCGCGCTCGCGCGCCTGTATGGCGAGCCGCTGACGCGCCTGCCGAACGACCTGTACATCCCGCCAGACGCGCTCGAGATCTTCCTTGACGCCTTCGAAGGTCCGCTCGACCTGCTGCTGTACCTGATCCGCAGGCAGAACTTCAACATCCTCGATATTCCGATGGCGCAGGTGACCCTGCAATATCTCGTGTACGTCGAACAAATCCGCAAGAGCAACCTCGAGTTGGCGGCGGAATACCTGTTGATGGCCGCGATGCTGATCGAGATCAAATCCCGCATGCTGTTGCCCAAGCGCCAGGACGACCTGGTCGAGGATGCCGGCGACCCGCGCGCGGAGCTGGTACGCCGCCTGCTGGACTACGAGCAGATCAAGAGCGCTGCCGTGGCGCTGGGTAATGTGCCGCAAGAAGGCCGCGATTTCGTCCGGCCCCAGTTGTTCGTGGAACAGGGCCTGGCCCCTTCCCTGCCGGATGTCGATCCCTGGGACTTGCAGCGCGCCTGGCTTGACGTCCTGCGCCGGGCCAAGCTGACCCAGCACCACCGCATCGGCCGCCAGGAACTGTCGGTGCGCGAGCACATGTCGGCCATCCTGCGCACGCTGCAATCGCAGCGCTTCGTCGAATTCGGCGACCTGTTCGCCGGCCAGCACACCGTTCCGATCGTGGTAGTACACTTTGTCGCCATGCTCGAATTGGCAAAAGAAACATTGATTGAAATTACACAGGCCGAGCCTTTTGCGCCGATCTACGTGCGCCTGGCCTATTCACCGGCGTAAAGCCGGTTTATTCTCACCCGCTCACCCATGAAAATCATTTCTTCCATTGACGAATTGCGCGACCAGTTGCGCGGCCAGTTGCGCACCGCCTTCGTGCCGACGATGGGCAACCTGCACGAGGGCCACCTGTCGCTGATGCGCCTCGCGCGCCGCCATGGCGATCCGGTAGTCGCCTCGATCTTCGTCAACCGCCTGCAGTTCGGCCCGAACGAGGATTTCGACAAATATCCGCGCACTTTCCAGGAAGACGTGGCCAAGCTGGAAAAAGAAGGCGTGTATGTCCTGTTCGCACCGACCGAAAAAGACCTGTACCCGGAGCCGCAAGAGTACCGCGTCTCCCCACCCGACGGCCTGGGCAATACGCTGGAAGGCGAATTCCGTCCCGGTTTCTTCGGCGGCGTATGCACCGTGGTGACCAAGCTGTTCTCCTGCGTGCAGCCGCGGGTGGCCGTGTTCGGCAAGAAGGATTACCAGCAACTCATGATCGTGCGCAATATGGCGCGCCAGTTCGCGATGCCGACCGAAATCATCGGCGCCGAGACTTTCCGCGCCGAAGACGGCCTGGCCCTGTCCTCGCGCAATGGCTACCTGTCGAGCGGCGAACGCGCCGAGGCGCCTGCGCTGTACCAGAACCTGAACGTGGTAGCCAACAGCATCCGCGGCGGCGAGCATGATATCGGCGACGTCGAGGCGCGCGCCATGGCGGCGCTGGCACAGCGCGGCTGGAAACCCGACTATATCTCGGTGCGCAAGCGCATCGACCTGCAAGCACCTGCTGCGGCCGATGTCGAGCGTGGCGAACCGCTGGTCGTGCTCGCCGCCGCCAAACTGGGCAATACTCGCCTGATCGACAACCTGGAAATCTGATCGACGCCAAAGCTGCACAGCTGATATCGGAGAGCGTTCAAGGCTGGCGTGCGTGGCCGGCCGCACCGGTGCCGGCGCCCTTTTCCGCGCACTGCGTGGTATCGACACGCCGGTCGACACGCCGGGTCGACACGCCGGTCGGGGCCAACCATAGGACCAGCTCCGGCTTGCCCGGCAAGCAGTACGAACTTCCTTTGTACGATTTTCTCGCAGGGCGTCGGCATGCGCGCTGCGCCGGAACAGTGCGTCGGGCTGCACGTTGACGAGAAGCTGGCTGGCGTACGGCTGGAACCAGGACCGGTGCTGGTGGCCGATCTCGCGGTGCGGCTGAGCGGCCTTTCCGGACTTTCCCCCTCGGCCGGCAGATCGGGTGCGGCCTCGTGAATGTTTCGATCCGGTTGCAGCAGACGCTGGAGCGGTTTGTCGCGACCGGCCAGTCCGACCTAAGACCAACGGGTCGGCGGCTGCGCCGCCCACCCTGCGTATGCAAGCTGGTCACGCCGCGTCGGGCATGCGTTTCCTGCAGCTCGGCCTGGTAAAAGGCATCGCTCGCCGCCTTGCCGATGTCGATGTCGATGTCGATGTCGAGCACTGCTGCAGACATGCCAGGACCGTCGATGTCCGGACGTATGAAACTAGGCCTCGACCGCCACGCTCTGGGCCCAGGCCAGCGCCGACAGGTGCGCCTGATTGACTTCCGAAGGACTGATCTCGAGCGTATCGGCGAGCGACGCCACCAGCGTCGAATTGAGTTCGCACGCCTCGGCCAGCGCCAGATACGGACCATACCGCCCTTCGCGCCGCCGCAAGGCCTGCACGACCCCGTCCGGCAACTGGATGGTCTCGAGTACCTCATCCATCGGCAGCCCCAGCAGCCGGTCAAGCAGCGAGAACATCCCCGCCACGAACAGGTTCTCGGCCTCTCCCTTGCCCAGGAATTTTTGTCCCAGCAACTCAGCGAGGCGACCGCGGACGACCGCCGTCTCCATCAGCACCGGCGAGTAACCACTGGAACTGGCCGTGGCCAGGAGCAGCACCAGCCAGCGATACAGCGGCGCATACCCCAGCAGTGAGATCGCCTGGCGCAGCGAATTGACCTCGCGGCCCGCCCCGAAGCCGGCGGTATTGATATAGCGCAGCAGTTTGTAAGTCAGCGCCGGATCGCGTTTCAGGACGCTCTCGAGCTTGGGCACGTCTTCATTGGCCTGCACCAGCTGCATCAGTTGCAGGATGATACTCTGGGCCGGATTCATGCCCTTGACCGGATTGCCCGGCCGCGGCGTCAGGTGCAGCTTGCCCACGAATGCGTCGAGCCCGAGCGCGGCGCAGGCATCGAAGTCGGCCCAACTGCCCACCGGCCGTCCCACCATGCGCAGCGCCGAATGCTTGGCGGCGGCGTAGGTGCGGGCCTGGTCGGCCACGTTGGCGCCGGTAAAGCGCACCTCGAGATAGGAAGCGTAAGGCGACAGGTTACGCCCCAGCAGGTTGATGTCGCAGCCGCGGATCGCCACGCCAACGCCGCCGGCGCGCACGGCCTGGACGGCGGAGCGCACGTCGAGGTCGATCAGCTGGCGGATATCGAAGGTGAGGACGGTGCGTTCAGGTGGCAGCGCGTGCAGGGCGTCGAGCGACAGCATGCCTGGAACGGCGTCCAGGAACAGGATCTTGTCGCGCAGCAGCCAGCCATGTTCTTCATGGTTGACGTGCTGGGCCACGAAACCGACCAGCCCCTCCAGGTCCTGGTCGGTGGGAATACGGCCGTCGTGCTGTTGCCACGACAGCTCATAGCCGAGCACGCGCTGCCGGGGATCGAGCAGCGGCTCGCGGACGATGAAATTGGTGCGATGCATGGGGGCGCCGTGAATGAGCGCTGGCCTAGAATCCGAGACTGTCGAGCAGGTCGTCGACCTGGCCCTGGTTGGCCACGACTTCGGTGCCGGCCGGCTTGATCTGCGGGCCGTTCAACAGACCGTTGTCCAGTTCGCGCTTGATTTCGCTCGGCGCGAAATCGATCAGCACCTGCACCAGCTGCTTCTCGAGGTTCTGGGCGATGCCGGTGATGCGGCCAATCACCTGGCCGGTCAGGTCCTGGAAATCCTGGGCCATCATGATGTTCATCAGCTCGGCGCGGGTGGCCACGGCGGAAGTAGAGGCTTCGCCGAGGCCGGCGATCGTGCGCTGGGCCATCTCGCGCCATTCGGCTTCGCTGGCGCCCTTGTCCAGCAGCGCCTGCCAAGCGGTGGCAAGCTCGGCCGAACTCGCCTCGATGCCGTCCTGCAGGGGGCTGGCGGCATCGGTTGCATCCAGCACCTTCTTGGCGGCCTGTTCCGACAGGCGCGCCACGTAGTCGAGGCGGTCGCGCGCATCGGGGATGTCGCTGGCCGCTTTTTCGATCAGCTTGTCGAGTCCCAGTCCGCGCAGGCTTTCGTGCAGCGCACGCGTCATGTGGCCGATCCGGCTCAGTACCTCTTCATGCGAGGCCCCGCCAGCGTCATGCGCCGAGCTCATGTCACCCATATCAGGCTCCGGCTTTGTCCATTTTCTCGAAGATCTTGTTCAGCTTCTCGTCGAGGGTTGCAGCCGTGAATGGTTTGACCACGTAGCCGCTGGCGCCGGCCTGGGCGGCGGCGATGATGTTTTCTTTCTTCGCTTCTGCGGTCACCATCAGTACCGGCAGCTTGGCCAGTGCGGGATCGGCGCGGATGTTTTGCAGCATGGTCAGGCCGTCCATATTCGGCATGTTCCAGTCCGACACCACGAAGTCGAACGATTCGCTGCGCAGCTTGGCCAGCGCCATCACGCCGTCTTCTGCCTCGTCGACGTTGGCATAACCCAGTTCTTTCAACAGATTCCGGACGATGCGGCGCATCGTCGAGAAATCGTCAACAACCAGGAAACGCATCTTTGGATCAGCCATGAATAACTCCGTTTGAATCTTTTACTGTGGTTTGTTGGGTGAGCTGCAGATTGACGCAACTACTGGCTCGATTACAGGCTCAAGAATAGCATTTTTGTTGCTCTACGGCGATAAAATAGCCCGCAAAGCATTGCACGGACCCTCATTCGGATCAAACACGCAACGCCCGGTTGCCTTGCGCCGCAAGATGCTCGAGCACCATGCGCGGCAAGGCGTGCAAGGGGCCGACATCGTGGGCGGCGCCCAGCGCGATCGCCTCGCGCGGCATGCCAAACACGACGCAACTGGCCTCGTCCTGGGCGAAGTTGTGGGCGCCTGCCTGGCGCATCTCGAGCATGCCCGCCGCACCGTCCTTGCCCATGCCGGTCAGGATAACACCAACGGCGTTTTTACCGGCCGCCTGCGCAGCGGAACGGAACAGCACATCGACCGAAGGACGATGACGGTTGACCGGCGGGCTTTGTTCGATGCGGGTCATGTAGTTGGCGCCGGAACGCGTCAACAGCAGATGCGAGTGGCCCGGCGCGATATACGCGTGGCCGGGCAGCACCCGTTCGTTGCCGGCGGACTCGATCACGCTGATCCTGCACAGCGAATCGAGGCGCTTGGCGAACGAGCTGGTGAAACCCTCCGGCATGTGCTGGGCAATCAGGATGCCCGGGCAATCGGACGGCATCTGCATCAGGAATTCGCGGATCGCTTCGGTGCCGCCGGTCGAGGCCCCGATGATGATCAGTTTTTCGGAAGAAATCAGAGGGCTCCTCAAGGCCGACAGCGGCGCGCTGGCCGCCTGCGGCGCGCGCGAACGCGGCGCGATGCGGGCGCGGGCGGCGGCGCGGATCTTGTCGGCGATCATGTCGGCATATTCGCGCATGCCGCTCTGGATCGAGATCTTGGGCTTGGTCACGAAGTCGATCGCACCCAGCTCCAGTGCGCGCATCGTGATCTCCGAGCCGCGCTCGGTCAGCGACGACACCATCAGCACCGGCATGGGGCGCAGGCGCATCAGCTTTTCCAGGAAGTCGAGGCCGTCCATCTTGGGCATCTCGACATCCAGGGTCAACACGTCGGGATTATGCTTTTTAATCAGTTCGCGCGCGACCAGCGGATCGGGCGCGGTGGCGACCACTTCGAGGTCGGGCTGGGAATTGACGATCTCGCTCATCACGCTGCGAATCAACGCGGAATCGTCGACGATCAGCACCTTGGTCTTCATAAGTGTTCCTTTCAGCTGGCAAGGAATCAGAACAGGTCGATCGCGCCGCCGACGGGTTCGACCTTGAGTCGCTTGGCGTAATCGAGTTCGCGCTTGGCCAGCGTATCGTTCTGGGTTTGCATCAGTTTCTTGACCAGCACCTTGCCCGTGCGCGGGAAGAAGACCACCTTGCGCGGGTAGATGTCGTTCAGGTCTTCGGCCATGACCGGGATGCGTTCGGTCTTGAGGAACTGCATCACGAAAGCGGCATTGCGCTCACCGACGTTCATCGCGGTAAAGCCTCGCAGCACGGCGCCGCCGCCAAAGACCTTCGCTTCGAGGTGTTCACGGCGCGCGCCGGCCTTGAGCAGGTCATTGATCAGGATCTCCATCGCAAACGAACCGTAGCGCATCGAGGCCGATACCGGACTGTTGCCCGCGTCGGCGCCGCCGTCGGGCAGCATGAAGTGGTTCATGCCGCCCAGGCCGGTCAGGCGGTCGCGGATGCAGGCCGACACGCAGGAGCCGAGCACGGTCGCGATCAGCATGTCCTTGCCGGTATAAAAATACTCGCCCGGCAGGATCTTGGCCGCGTCGACGTTGAAGGTGCGGTCGTGATAGAGATTGGTGGCGAACTGGCTGTTCATGGTCGTGTCAAGGTTCAGGCGCTGCGCCCGTCGAGTTCATACACCGTCTTGCCGCGCAGGCGCAGCACGTCCGACACGTACAGGAAGTTCTCCGAATGGCCGGCGAACAGCAGCGCATGCGGCTTCATCAGCGGCACGAAGCGACCGAGGATGGTGCGCTGGGTCGGCTTGTCGAAATAGATCATCACGTTGCGGCAAAAGATCGCGTCGAACTGCCCTTCCAGCGGCCAGCGGTCGGCCAGCAGGTTCAGTTGCTTGAACGTGACCAGGGACCGCAGCTCGGGACGAATGCGCGCCATGCCCTCGTGGGCCCCCTTCCCTTTCAGGAAGAAGCGGCGCAGGCGCTCGGGGCTCATCTTCTCGACCCGCTCCATCGGGTACACGCCGTTGGACGCCGTCGACAGCACATTGGTGTCGATGTCGGTGGCGATGATCTGCACCGGCGGCGACAAGGTGTTAAAGGCTTCGCAGGCCGTCATCGCGATCGAGTACGGCTCTTCGCCGGTCGATGCGGCCGAGCACCAGATCGTGAGCGGACGCGTATCCTTCTTGCGCAGCGCAACCAGGTGATCGAGCAGCAGCGGAAAGTGATGCGCCTCGCGGAAGAACGAGGTCAGGTTGGTTGTCAGCGCATTGGTGAACGACTCCCACTCGCGGTCCATGCGGCCCGCCTCCAGGTCGTCCAGGTAGTTGGTGAACGACTGGATGCCGGTCGCGCGCAGGCGCCGCGCCAGGCGGCTGTAGACCATCTCATGCTTGCTGTCGGCCAGCGAAATGCCGGCGCGCTGGTGGATCAGCGCGCGCACCCGCTCGAAATCACGGCGCGTGAAGTCGAATTCCTTGACCGTCTCTGTTTTTTGCTGCGGCACGTTTTGCTGCCTTCTGAATGCTGGTTGGAGCACACCACGATTGACGCGCTCCGATATGGTTGCGTGCCGCTGTGCGATCAGGCGGCCATCTTGTCGATCAGGCCCATCTCGCTGGAGGACATCAGCTTGTCGATGTCGACCAGGATCAGCATGCGCTCGTCGACGGTGCCCAGGCCGATCATGTAGTCCGAGTTGAACGCGGTGCCCATCTCCGGCGCCGGCTTGATCTGGTCCGGGGTCAGGGTGGTGACGTCGGACACGCTGTCGACCACCATGCCCATGATGCGCCCGCCAATGTTCAGGATGATCACGACGGTGAACTGGTCGTACACCGGGGTGCCCAGGTTGAACTTGATGCGCATGTCGACCACCGGGATGATGATGCCGCGCAGGTTGATCACGCCCTTGATGAATTCAGGCGCGTTGGCGATGCGGGTCACGGCTTCGTAGCCGCGGATTTCCTGTACTTTCAGGATATCGATGCCGTATTCTTCCGAGCCCAGGGTGAAGGCCAGGAATTCGTTGCCGGCGCCGTCGTTCGCGGTCCCGTCGACCGAGGTGGTGTTTGCCAGGTTGGACATGGGATTTCCTTTTTATGGTGTAGAAATGAATGGGGAGACGGGATCGTCGGCCAGCTGGCGCGACGAGCGCACCAGCGCCGCCACGTCGAGGATCAGGGCGACGCCGCCGTCGCCCATGATGGTTGCGCCTGAGATCCCGGCGACTTTGCGGTAATTCGCTTCGAGGTTCTTGACCACCACCTGCTGCTGGCCCACCAGCTCGTCCACGAACAGCGCCGCCTTCTTGCCCTCGGTCTCGAGGATGACGACGATGCCGTCGCTCGGCTCGCGGTGGCGCGGCGCGATGTCGAACATCTGGTGGAGCGGGATCAGGGGCAGGTATTCGCCGCGCACCTTGAGCACGCGCCCGCGTCCGGCGATGTCGCGTACGTCCTCGCGCGCCGGCTGCAGCGACTCGACCACGAACGACAGCGGCAGGATATAGATCTCGTCACCGCTCCTGATCGACATGCCGTCCAGGATCGCCAGCGTCAGGGGCAGCGAGATCGAGATCGTGGTGCCGAAGCCGGCCGCCGAACGGATGTCGACCGTGCCGCCCATGGCGGTGATGTTACGCTTGACGACGTCCATGCCGACCCCGCGGCCCGAGACGTCGGTGACCACTTCGGCGGTCGAGAAGCCCGGCGCGAAGATCAGCTGCCAGACTTCCGGATCCGTCATATTGCTCGACACCGCAAGGCCGTTCGCGGCCGCCTTGGCCAGGATCTTCTCGCGATTCAGGCCGCCGCCGTCGTCGGCCACCTCGATCACGATGTGGCCGCCCTGGTGGCCGGCCGACAGGAACAGGCGCCCTGCTTCCGACTTGCCCGCCGCGACACGCGCGGCCGGCATCTCGACGCCATGGTCGATCGAGTTGCGCACCAGGTGGGTCAGCGGATCGACGATGCGCTCGATCAGGCCCTTGTCCAGTTCGGTGGCGGCGCCGTGGGTGATGAAGTCGACCTTCTTGCCCAGTTTGCCGGCCAGGTCGCGCACCATGCGCGGGAAGCGCGAGAACACGAAGTCCATCGGCATCATGCGGATCGACATCACGGCTTCTTGCAGCTCGCGCGTGTTGCGGTCCAACTGGCTCACCGACGACAATAGGCGCTCGTGCAGAATCGGGTCGAGCACGGTGCTGCGCTGCTCAAGCATGGCGTTGGTGATCACCAGTTCGCCGATCAGGTTGATCAGCTGGTCGACCTTCTCGACCGAGACCCGGATCGAGGACGATTCGGACTGGGCGTCCTTCCTGGCGGCCTTTTTCTCGGCGCTGAGTTCGGCCAGGTGCTCGACCATGTTTTGTGCCTGCGCCGACATGGTCGCGGCCGCGGGCTCCGGAACGCTGGCGACGATGCCGGCGGCGGCGCGGATCTGTTCGATCGGCTGGAAGAAACCGTAACCGAGGTCGTCTTCCGACAAGCCGGCGCTTGACGGCTGGACGTCGTCGTCAGGCCCGAAGAAACCATACCCTTGCGCATCCTCGACGCGCTTGCGCTCGGCCGCCTCGAGCGCGCGCTGTTCAAGCGTCAGCGCCGGCGCCTCGAAGATTTTCAAATCGTCCGGATCCAGCACGAAGGAGCAGATCGCGATGATGTCGTCCAGGCTTTCGTGGGTGGTGATGATCAGCGCCGTGCGGCCGCCGTCGAGCGGCGCCACCGAGACGCGGCCCATCAGGCCAAGCTCGTCGACCAGGGCATTGATGTCGCGCTGCGCGACCTGCGGCAACTCGATCTTGTAGCGGTGCGCCCCTTCCGTCGAGTGTTCAAGGCGTGGCGGGGCAGTCAGGTAGGACGGCGCCACCACCGGCGCGGCCGGCACCAGGCCCTCGGCCAGGTCGTGCAGGGCCATGCGCACGTTGGCGATGGCTTCGTTGTCGACCGCCGCGCCATGGCGATGGCCGTCGAGCTGCATCTTGAGCCCGTCCTTGGCCGCCAGGAAGGCGTCCACGTGGTTAGCGGTCAGCGCCATCTCGCCTTTGCGGATGCGGTCCAGCAGCGACTCCAGCACGTGGGTCACGTCGCACATGTCGGTCAGCCCGAAAGTCGATGCACCGCCCTTGACCGAGTGGGCGGTACGGAAGATCGCATTCAGGTCTTCCACATCCGGCGCGGCGACATCGACGCCCAGCAGCAGGCGTTCCATTTCGGCGAGCAGTTCTTCTGCTTCGTCGAAAAAGACCTGGTAGAACTGGCTGATGTCGATGGTCATGTGGCCGTCCGCTCGGATGGGGGCAAGGTCAGGGCGTCGCGCATGGCGTCAGCCGATCACTTTTTTGACCACCTCGATCAGGCGCTGCGGATCGAAGGGCTTGACCAGCCAGCCGTTGGCGCCGGCGGCGCGGCCCTTGTTCTTCATCTCGTCCGACGATTCGGTGGTCAGCATCAGGATCGGGGTCTTGGCGTAGCCCGGCAACGTACGCAGGGTCTTGATCAGCTGCAGGCCATCCATTTTCGGCATGTTCTGGTCGGTCAGCACCAGGTCCACGGTCTGCAGCTTCGCCTTGTCCAGGCCGTCCTGGCCGTCAACCGCTTCCACCACGTTGTAGCCCGCCGCCTTCAGGCTGAACGCCACCATCTGGCGCAGCGAACTGGAATCGTCGACCGCGAGAATCGTTTTTGCCATTCTTTGCTCCTGCTGTTTTGTATCCGGCTTCATGCCGGTTGAATTGTTTATTGTTGCGATCCGTGCGGGGCTCAGAACAGCTCGACGTCGCCGCTTTCCAGGTGTTTCTGCTCGACCGAGCGGCGCAGCATGCTGCGCAGTTCGAGCGACTGGATCGCCAGCGCCATGCTGACCTTGCCGAGCCGCTCGACGATTTCGTCGCTGTCGGTCTCGGGGGCGATGTCGGCGCCATGCTCGCTGAGCGTGCCCAGGAAGTCGCGCAGGCCCGTCACGCGTCGCAGTGTACGTTCAATCAGTTGCGCCGTCATGTCCTGGAACTGCATGCTGGTGATCGCCGTGTTCACGTGCGAGCCCACTTCGGACGACATGGACGACAGCAAGGACCGATCGTCAAGCGATAGCGTGCCGCCGTCCAGCAGTCGCCCGATCGCTTCCTGGCGCGCGCCGACCGCGGTGTGCACGGCCATGAAACTGGCGGTCAGCTTGTCGATCGCTTCCTCGAGCAGCAGTTCGGTCTGCAGCAGGTCGGTCTCGACCTCGGTCAGGTGGCGCCGCCCGTGCACGGACACGCCCGACAACAGGCGCTTGACGTGCGATCCCAGTATTTTTTTTCTTGTCATTCTTCTCTCCAGTCCTGACTGGCCTACTTCTTGACCGCGTCCAGCGTCGCCGTGGCCGCCGCTTCGGGAGCGCCCGCCGCGGGAGCGCCCGCCGCAGGAACGCCCGCCGCGGGAACGCCCGCCGCGGCATCTTCCGCCGGCACGTCCAGCGTCGCCGCGTCGCGGCGCACCGCATCCTCGGTGCGCTTGTTCATGACGATGATGCTGATGCGGCGGTTGATCGGGTTGAACGGGTCCTTCGCGTCCAGGTGGGCGGCCGAAGCCAGGCCCACGACCCGCAACACCTTGTCGTCCTGCAGGCCGCCCAGCACCATCTCGCGGCGCGAGGCGTTGGCGCGGTCGGCCGACAATTCCCAGTTGCTGTAGCCCGATTCGCTGTAGTACGGCGTCGAGTCGGTATGGCCCGAGATCCCCAGCTTGTTGGGCACTTCGTTGAGCACCATGCCGATGATGTGCAGGATTTCTTTCGTATACGGCTGCAGGTCGGCCTTGGCCAGCGCGAACATCGGGCGGTTCTTCTCGTCCACGATCTGGATCCGCAGGCCTTCGCTGGTGATATCGAGCAGCAGCTGGTTCTGGTACTTCTTGAGCATCGGGTTGACCTCGATGGCCGACTCGATGCGCGCCTTGAGCATTTGCAGGCGCTCGCCTTCGGCCCGCGCCAGCGCCGCCTTGGCCGCCTGCAGGTCGTACGATCTGCGCTCGGGCGGCGAATCGCCGCGCTTGACCTGGCCGGCGGTGCGGGTCAGGTCTTCGCCGCCGCCCTGGATCACCGACGACGAGTCGCCCGAACCCGAGCCGCCCGCCATTGCCACCTTCAGGGGCGTCTTGAAGTATTCGGAAATACCGACCAGGTCGCCCTTGGCGGTCGAGCCCAGAAGCCACATGAGCAGGAAGAACGCCATCATCGCGGTCACGAAGTCGGCGTAGGCGATTTTCCAGGCGCCGCCGTGGTGGCCGCCGGCCACCTTCTTGATGCGCTTGATGACGATGGGCCGCGCGTTGTCGTCAGCCATGCTCGCCTCCGTTCGGGCGACGGGACGTGAGATCGAATGCGGTCATCGCGGCTTACTTCTTCTTGATGTGCTGTTCGAGTTCGGCGAAGGTCGGACGCTCGGTCGAGTACAGCACCTTACGGCCGAATTCGACGGCCAGCGCCGGGGCATAGCCGTTCAGGCTCGCCAGCAGCGTCACTTTCACGCACTGGAACATCTTGGTCGACTCTTCGAGCTTCTGTTCCAGCACGCTCGCCAGCGGGGTGACGAAGGCGTAGGCCAGCAAGATGCCCAGAAAGGTGCCGACCAGCGCCTTCGCGATCAGGATGCCCAGCTCGGCCGGCGGCAAGCCCACCGATTCCATGGTGTGGACCACGCCCATGACCGCCGCCACGATGCCGAAGGCCGGCAGGCCGTCGCCGATCTTGGCGATCACATGGGCCGGAATGGCGCCCTCGTGATGGCGGGTCTCGATCTCGTTGTCCATCAGGTTTTCGATCTGCATCGCGTCCATGTTGCCGGACACCATCAGGCGCAGGTAATCGGTCATGAATTCGATGATGTGGTGGTCGGCCAGCACCGCCGGGTACTTGGAGAACAGCGGCGACGATTCCGGCGCCTCGATGTCGCCCTCGATCGACATCAGGCCTTCCTTGCGCACTTTCGACAACACGTCGAACTGCAAGGCCATCAGCTCCATATACATATCCTTGGTGAACTTGGAGCCTTTGAACACGGTCGGCAAGGCCTTCATGGTGGCCTTGATCGACTTGCCGTTGTTTCCGACAAAGAAGGCGCCAAAGGCGGCGCCGCCGATCATCAACAGCTCGATCGGCTGCCACAGCGAGGCAAGGTGACCACCCGCGAGCGCGAACCCGCCGAAGACGCAGGCGCAGACGATGATATAACCGACAATCACTAACAAGGAATTTTGCTCCAGAAAAGCTGGTCCAGACCTCGTCCTGAGGCCCCAAAACCAGTAATTTCAGAAAAAGTTTATGCAGGGAACTACTCTAGCTGGAGAATGGCCCACGGGCAAGCAAAACCACCCCGAATACTTGCCGTGTGTCGCCTAAAAGTCCCATATATACAGCGCCGGACCGTCTATGGTCGGATGGATAACACGGCTCGGTGGCCGCTCGTCGATGATGAATTCGTAACTGAAAAGCATCGACCCGGACCGCATCTCGCGCCCGGCCTTGCGCCACAGCGCACTCATCGCGGCCGGCGAGAGATAAGCGAACACGGCGTCATACTCACCCAGGTCGAGTTTTTCATAATCGCCGCGGATGAAACGGGCGCCGCCGTGGCTGGCCAGCGCCCGCAGATAGCTGGCCAGCCACGGCAGCGGCGCCAGCTCGATGCCCTCGATGCGCGACTCAGGCCGGCGGCGTTGCAGGTCGAGCACCAGCCCGCCGACGCCGCTGCCGATATCGATCACGCGCACTGGCCGGTCTTGCGGCAGTGCGGCGGCTACCGCATCCCAAACCCTGCGGCCCGACGGGTAGTACGGCACTTGCGTCCGGTAGGTCGACCAGTACAGCAACAGCAGGAACAGGAAGATGGCGAGGAAGGCGGCCGGCGGGATGGCCAGTTGGCTGGCGCCGAGCAGCGCCAGGGGGAACGCGAACTGGATCGCGCGCCACCAGCTTGCCAGGCCGCGCCACCAGGACAATAGCGCGGCGAGCGCGCCCTGCACCAGCGCCACGTGCCAGTACTGGAACACGGCCCCATTACTGGCGAGCAGGTAGATGATCGCGAGAGTGAGCGGAAAGGCGGCGAGCTGGACCAGGAGCGCCCGGACCGCCGGAAACCGCAGGAAGCGGAAAGAGAGGCGCAAGGAGGTCCGTGCGTCCGACTCAGGCGCTGTCCCGGCCGTCGGCTTCCTCGTCGGCGCCCGACATGGCGCGCTCGGCCGCCTCGCGGGCATCCTTGGCCTTGCGTGTCTTGCCGGCGCGCGAAGGCATGTGGCACAGGCCACACAGGTAGTCGGCATTCAGGTCGAGGGCGTTGACGATGAACTTGCCCTGGCAGCGGCTGCACGGAGCGAGCAACAGCATGCCGCTCTGGAAGAAGCGCACCAGGGTCCAGGCGCGGGTGAGCGAGAGCAGCGGCTCTTCGCCCGGCGCTGGCGGCATTTGTTCGAGATAGAGCTTATAGGCCTTCATGACGGCCTGGATGCCGGCGGCACCGGCATGCTCCACCAGGAATTGGTGGATATTGATGAACAACGAGGAATGGATGTTCGGTTGCCAGGTCAGGAACCAGTCGGTGGAGAACGGGAGCATGCCCTTGGGTGGAGAGACACCCTTGAGTTCCTTGTACAGCTTGAGCAAGCGTTCGCGCGACAGCGACACCTCGGTCTCCAGCAACTGCAGGCGTGCGCCTAAATTGATCAGTTCGATCGCGAGCTGGATTTCCTGCGCTTCGGATACGACGCTTTTTTTGCTCATGTACTACTCCTGCCCTGGTTCGATGCGGCCCCACCAAGTGGCCACTGGCAAGAATTATACGATCTCTTCGACCGGCTGGCCGGCCATCAGGATGGCGGCGTGCGACTGCGCCAGGCTGCGTTCCTTGGTATGGCTGGTCAGCATGCCCAGGATGGCGCTGTCGTCGAAGCGGAAGCGTGCCAGCATCATGTTGCCGCCGGCGAGCTTCAGGATCTGGGCATTGCTCATGCCTTCGATCAGGTCGGCGATCTCGGCCGACACGCCCAGGCGGAAGATGGCGGTGACTTTATCGGCACGGATCATCTGCTGGGCCAGCATCAGGTAGCTCAGGTTTGCATCGCGAATCTCGGCCATCATGTCATTCATCGTCATCTTCTCTCTCCGTTGGTTGGCTCGGCGTTTTTCGTATTGCCGATGAGATACATTCTGACCGTGAGGAAACTTTCCAGGTATTGGATAAAGTCTGTATTTTACATGGGGGAACGGCGAGGGGAAGCCGTAGGAGTTTGTCTGACAAACACCTCTGGCTCCCTATGGAAACCCGGCTGGAAAACGGGCTGCAACGACGCGGGGAAGCGCCTTGATTTTGATCTACGCCAGACAAGTGTTGTCGCAGATTTACTACAGGTTTTACTGAATTTATCTTTGGAAACTCAGTCTTTTGCGTTTCGTGGTGTCGCGGCTGTTGCCGGCAACCGCCTTACTCATCCATTAACGGCGCTGAAAAAGCCGACTTTAGGGTTGTTTGAAAATATTTTTCATTATTTTTTTGACCCCTTGCGCCCTTCCTGACTTGTTATCGGACTGCTCATCAGGAACTTTAGGGTTGATTGAAAAAAATATTGAAAATTTTATCTGGTCGATTTGATGTCGTAACAGCAATCTTTTCAAGCCGGCGACGCGCGGACTTGTTACACTGCCGACCTGCGCGCAACTCTTGAAGCGTCAACTATCGATATGGAATCCGCATGACCGCATCCATCACCCGCGCCGACTGCCTGGCGCGCGATGCGCACGACCCGCTGGGGGGACTGCGCACCCGTTTCGACCTGCCCGAGGGCGTCATCTACCTGGACGGCAATTCGCTCGGCGCCCGCCCCGCCTCTGCCCTGGCCCGTGCCCAGGACGTCGTGGCGCGCGAATGGGGCGCCGACCTGATCAAGAGCTGGAACACGGCCGGCTGGTTCGACATGCCCAAACGGCTGGGCGACCGCCTGGCCCCGCTGGTCGGCGCCGCCCGCGGCGAAGTGGCGGTCACCGACACTACTTCGCTCAACCTGTTCAAGGCGCTGGCCGCCGCGCTGCGCATCCAGGCGGAAGGCGCCACGGCCAATCGCCGTGTCATCGTCACCGAACGCAGCAACTTCCCGACCGATATCTATATGGCCGAAGGCCTGAGCCGCTGGCTCGAGCGCGGCTACCGGGTGCATCTCGTCGACAGCGTGGACGAGATCCCGGCCGCCCTCGACCTTGACTGCGCGGTATTGATGCTTACCCACGTCAATTACCGCACCGGCTACCAGCACGACATGGCGGGCCTGACCCGCCTGGCGCACGCAGCCGGCGCGCTGGTCGTCTGGGACCTGGCCCACTCGGCCGGCGCGGTACCGGTCGACCTGAACGCAGCCGGCGCCGACTTCGCCGTCGGCTGCACTTATAAATACCTGAACGGCGGACCGGGCGCCCCGGCCTTCATCTGGGTGCCGCAGAAGCACCAGGCCAGGTTCGACCATCCGCTGTCCGGCTGGTGGGGACACGCTGCGCCATTCGCCATGGCGCCCGCCTTCGCCCCTGTCGCCGGCATCGGCCGCGCGCTGTGCGGCACCCAGCCGATCGTATCGCTGGCGCTGGTCGAATGCGGCCTCGAGATCTTCGAGGCGACCGACATGGCGGCGATCCGCGCCAAGTCGCTCCTTCTTACCGACCTGTTCATCGAGCTGGTCGAGGCCCGCTGCGCCGACCATCCGCTGGAGCTGGTGACGCCGCGCGAGCACGCCCGCCGCGGCAGCCAGGTCAGCTTCACCCATCCGCACGGCTACGCGGTGATGGCGTCCCTCATTGCGCGCGGCGTGATCGGCGACTACCGCGAACCCGGGATCATGCGCTTCGGCTTCACGCCCCTGTATACCAGCTTCGCCGACGTCTGGGATGCGGTGGAGATCCTGAAGGACATCCTGGACCGCAAGGACTACGACGTCGCGGCCGAACGCAGCGCCGTCACCTGAAAGGCAGCACCATGAACCAGGAAAACAACGCGGACCGTCCCGCCGAATGGCATGGCGCCAGGATGGACTTCAAGGAAGCCATGAACTACGGCGACTACCTGGGCCTCGACCAGATCCTGAACGCGCAGCACCCGCGCTCGCCGAACCACAACGAGCTGCTGTTCATCGTCCAGCACCAGACCAGCGAGCTGTGGATCAAGCTGATGCTGCACGAACTGCAGGCGGTGCGCCGCCATATCCGCGAAGGCGAGCTGCCGCCCGCCTTCAAGATGCTGGCGCGGGTGGCGCGCATCATGGACCAGCTGGTGCATGCCTGGGACGTGCTGGCCACCATGACCCCGCCCGAGTACACGGCGATCCGTCCCTACCTGGGCGCCTCGTCGGGCTTCCAGTCCTTCCAGTACCGCGAACTCGAATTCATCCTCGGGAACAAGAACGCGGCCCTGCTGGCGGTGCACGAGAAGGCGCCCGAGGCCCACGCCCTGCTGGCGCACGAATTGCAGCTGCCGTCGATCTATGACGAGGCCGTGATGCTGCTGGCGCGCAGCGGCTTCGAGATCGATCCGGCGCGGCTGGCCCCCGACTGGACCGCGCCGACCCGCGCCGACGATTCCGTCAAGGCGGCCTGGCTGCAAGTGTATGGCGACACGCAGCAGCACTGGGCGCTGTACGAGCTGGCCGAGAAACTGGTCGACCTGGAGACGGCTTTCCGCTTCTGGCGCTTCCGCCACGTCAGCACCGTCGAGCGCATCATCGGCTTCAAGACCGGTACCGGCGGCACCGCCGGCGTGAGCTACCTGCGCAAGATGCTGGACGTGGTGCTGTTCCCGGAACTGTTCGCGCTGCGCACCGAACTGTAGGCGGGTCCATCGGCGGCGCGAGCCGGCGGCCCCGGCGATTGTTTTTGCATTACTATTAACGCCATGCGCGCCGCCCCCTCTCCGCTCGACCCGCCGTTCTCGGTATATCTCGACCTGGTCCGCTTCCTGGCGGCGCTGGCGGTCGTCCTGATGCACCTGCGCCAGTTCGGCCTGGTGGAGGCGCCTGGCGCCGACCTCCTGACCCTGCTCGGACGCGAAGCCGTGATGGCCTTCTTCGTGCTGTCGGGCTTCGTGATCGCCTACACCACCGAACAGCGTCGCCCAAGTGCGCGCGAGTATGCGCTGGCGCGCGCCGCCCGCATCTATTCGGTGGCGCTGCCGGTGCTGCTGCTGGCCTTCGCCTGCGCCAGCCTGGTCCCGCCCTACCTGGCCGGCGACATGCGCCAGCACTACCAGCTGGCCAAGCCCTGGCTCTACATCCCGTTCCACCTGCTGTTCCTGGGTGACCTGTGGATGCTGTCCGAGGTGCCGCTCTGGCTCGGCCCCTGGTGGTCGCTCAACTTCGAGGTCTGGTACTACGTGCTGTTCGGGGTCGCCTGCTATGTGCGTGGGCGGTGGCGCCTGCCGGTGCTGGTCCTGGTGCTGGCCATCATGGGCATCAAGCTGTGGCTGCTGCTGCCGGTATGGCTGGCCGGGGTTGCGCTGTACCACTGGCAGGTGCGGCGCACGCTTGCGCGCGGCCTGGCGCGCCTGGGCTGGGTCGCCAGCCTGGCGCTGCTGGTGGCCTACGAAGCCAGCAGCGTCGAAGAGACGCTGCGCCTGGCCGGCCGCGCTTCGTGGATCGGCCAGGCCTTCGTCCTCGGCAACGGCGACCGCTTCCTGGCCGACTACGTGTTCGGCCTGATCGTCTGCCTCAATTTCGCCTGCGCGCGCTTCGCCGGCTTCCATGCCCTGCTGCGATGGGCGCCGCCGATCCGGCGCCTGGCCGCGTACACCCTGACGCTCTACCTGTCGCACACGCTGGTGCTGTCCGCCTGGCCGGCGCTGTATCCCCACGATCCGCGCAGCATGGCCGACGTGCTGGCCCTGGGCGCCGCGATCGCGCTTGCCACCGCCATCCTCGGCATGCTGACCGAACAGCGCAAGGACCTGTTCCGCGACCTGCTCGCGCGCCTGGCCGGCGGCGCCAGGCGCCCGGCCTGCTGCCCCCAACAAGGAGAAGCCAAAAATGAACTGTGACGTCCTGATCCTGCCCGGCCTATGGAATTCGGGCCCGCGCCACTGGCAATCGCTGTGGCATGAACGACATCCGCACTGGCGCCGCGCCGAACACCGCGACTGGACCAATCCCCATTGCGATGAATGGGTGGCCGAGCTGGACGCGGCCATTGCCGACTGCCAGGGCGCGCCGATCCTGGTGGCGCACAGCCTGGGCTGCATGCTGGTCGCGCACTGGGCGCTGTCCGGTTCGCCGCTCAAGGTGGCGGGCGCCTTCCTGGTCGCGCCGAGCGACGTCGAAGCGCCGTCCTATCCGGCCGAGCCGAATTGCTGGTCGCCGATCCCGCTGCAGCGCCTGCCCTTCCCGAGCCTGGTGGTGGGCAGCGCCAACGATCCGTTTGCCGACCCGGAGCGCACCAGCGCCTTCGCCAGCGCCTGGGGCAGCCGCCTGGTCGAGATCGGCGACGCCGGCCACCTGAATACCGAGTCCGGCCATGGCGACTGGCCCGACGGCCTGCGCCTGCTGGAACAGTTCTGCGACGAGATCTCCGGCGCATGACCATCCTGCACAGCGCGCGCCTGCGCTTCGAGCCGATGAGCGACGCCCACTACGACGGCCTGCGGGTGCTGAACGGCGACCCGGAAGTGATGCGCTACATCTCGGGCCAGCCCGAGACACCCGAGGACACGCGCGCCAGCATCGCCCGGGTTCAGGCCCGCTGGGACACCCTCGGCTACTCCTGGTGGAGCCTGATCGAGGAACACTCGGGGCAACTGGTCGGCGCCGGATGCATCCAGCACCTTGGCCACGATCCCGCCAATGCCCATGAAATCGGCTGGCGCCTGCGGCCCGACCGCTGGGGACGCGGCTACGCCATCGAAGCCGCCGAGCGCATGGCCCGCTTCGCCTTCGACGCCCTGGAAGCGCCGCTGCTGTGCGCGATCTGCGATCCGGCCAACACGCGTTCGTCGCGCGTGATGCACAAGCTCGGCATGGCGCTGCGCGGTGAAGAAGTCTGGCATGGACAGCCGGTGCTGGTGTACCAGATCGACCGCGCGGCATGGTCGGCCCGCGCCCGGCGATGACGACCTTCCACGGCAGTTGCCACTGCGGCGCGGTGCGCTACGAGGCCGACATCGAGCTGGCGCGCGGCACGCTCAAGTGCAACTGCTCGATCTGCAGCAAGATGCGGTTCTGGGCCGTGCAGGTCGAACCCGCCGCCTTCCGCCTGCTGCAGGGCGAAAGCGTCTTGCGCGAATACCGCTTCCATACCCGGCGCGACGGGCACTACTTCTGCGGCGAGTGCGGCATCAATGTGTATTCGACCGGCGCCACCGCGCGCACGGGACCGTTCGTCGCCGTCGCCGTCGCCAGCCTGGACGACGCGCCGCTGGATGATTTGCTTGCGGCGCCGGTGCGCCATATCGATGGCCGCAACGACAACTGGACCACACCACCGACCGACATCCGCCACCTCTGACGCCTCGTCTTTGGCGCTGTTCGCGTTAATTATGCGAACCTTTCCCATTCGCGCCGGTCTCAGCCACTGTCGAGTTAACTCATCAGGTGGCAATGATGCAAGGCTTGGTCTTCGAAGAAGTATTTGCCGCGCTGACCTCCCTGCACCTGCATACCGACGAGGTAGCCAGGTTGCGCGCCTGGATCGCGGCGATCGTTCACCCTGGCGAGTGCCTGCACCTCATCGCCCAGGCGGCGGCCACCCCATGCTGCCCGCATTGCCAATGTCCGCGTGTCCATCGTTGCGGTGCGGCCAGCGGCCTGCAGCGCTGGCGCTGCCTGGCTTGCCGGCGCAGCTTCAATGCGCTGACGAACACGCCGCTGGCGCGCCTGCGCAAGAAGGCCGCCTGGCTACCGTACCTGCAATGCGTGCTCGATTCGCGCACGGTCCGCGCAGCAGCCGAGCTCGTCGGCGTGCACCGCAGCACCAGCTTCCGCTGGCGCCACCGTGTCGTGCCGGGGGCGGCGAGCAAGCGTCCCGCCCGCCTTGAAGGCATGGTCGAGGCGGACGAAACCTATCTGCTCGAATCGCAGAAGGGCTCGCGCCACCTGACGCGTCCAGCACGGCGGCGCGGCGGCGCAGCCAGGCGGCGCGGCATCAGCCGCGAACACGAGTGCCTGCTCGTCGCACGCGACCGGGACCGGCGGACACTGGACTTTCATACTGGCCGCGGGCCGGTCAGCGCCGTGAAGCTCATCGCCTGCCTGCGGCCGGTGCTGGCGCCAGGCGCAGTGTTGATCAGCGATTCGGAGGCCGCTTACCGGGTCTTTGCCGCCGACGCCGGTATCGCGCACGAGGCGGTCAATCTGCGCGCCGGGGTCAAGGCGCGCGGCGCGATCCACCTGAATAACGTCAATGGCTGGCATGCCCGCTTCAAGACCTGGATCAAGCGTTTCAATGGCATCGCCAGTCGCTACCTGGTGAACTATTCGGGCTGGCAGCGCTTCCTGGATGACGGCGCTTTGCGTACGCCAGCGCAATTGCTGGTCGCAATCATCCAGTGCGCAACGTGCCGTCGGAAAAAAACGAATTAACGCGCACAGCGCCAAAAAAAGCCGCCCCCACGCAAGCGGGGACGGCATATTTACGGGCCGCCGAAAATTACTTGGCCGTCGCCAGCAGCATCTCGTTCAAGCGCTTCACGAACGATGCCGGATCGGTCAGGCTACCACCCTCGGCCAGCATCGCCTGGTCGAACAGGATGTGCGACCAGTCGGCGAAACGCGCGCCGTTCGCGTCTTCGTACTTCAGGCGCTGCACCAGCGGGTGGGTCGGATTGATCTCGAGGATCGGCTTCGACTCCGGCGCTTCCTGACCGGCCGCCTTCAGCATGCGCAGCAGGTTACCCGACAGTTCGTTCTCGTCCGCCACCAGGCAGGCCGGCGAGTCGGTCAGGCGGAAGGTCACGCGCACGTCCTTGGCTTTCTCGCCCAGGGCGCCCTTCATGCTCTCGACCAGTTCCTTGTAGCCGGCTTCGGTCTCGGCGTGTTCCTTTTTCTCGGCCTCATCTTCCAGCGCGCCCAGGTCCAGGCCGCCCTTGGCGACCGACACCAGTTCCTTGCCTTCGAACTCGGTGAAGAACGACAGCATCCACTCGTCGACGCGGTCGGTCATCAGGATGACCTCGACGCCTTTCTTGCGGAAGATCTCGAGGTGCGGGCTGCTCTTGGCCGCCTTGAAGCTATCGGCCGTGACGTAATAGATCTTGTCCTGGCCTTCCTTCATGCGGCCCACGTAGTCGGCGAACGACACGGTCTGCTCGTCCGACTCGCCGGCGGTCGAGGCGAAGCGCAGCAGCTTGGCGATGCGGTCCTTGTTGGTGGCGTCCTCGCCAATGCCCTCCTTGAGCACCTGGCCGAATTCCTTCCAGAAGGTCGCGTACTTGTCCTTGCCGGCCTGTTCTTCCGAGTTCGCCATTTCTTCCAGCATGCCCAGTACGCGCTTGGTCGAGCCTTCGCGGATCACGCGCACGTCGCGCGACTCCTGCAGGATCTCGCGCGAGACGTTCAGCGGCAGGTCGCTTGAATCGATCACGCCCTTGATGAAGCGCAGGTAGGTCGGCATCAGCTGCTCGGCGTCGTCCATGATGAACACGCGCTTGACGTACAGCTTGATGCCGCCGCGCTTGTTGCGGTCCCACAGGTCGAAAGGCGCGTGCGCCGGCACGTACAGCAACTGGGTGTATTCGCTGCGGCCTTCCACCCGGTTGTGGGTATGGGCCAATGGCTCCTGGAAGTCGTGCGAAACGTGCTTGTAGAACTCGTTGTACTGCTCTTCGGTGATCTCGCTCTTCGAGCGTGCCCACAGCGCGCTGGCCTGGTTCACGGTCTCGAATTCGTCCTTGATGACCGTTTCTTTCTTCTCTTCGTCCCACTCCTCTTTCTGCATTACGATCGGCAGCGAGATGTGGTCCGAGTATTTACGGATGATCGACTTGAGCTTCCACGACGACAGCAGTTCCTCTTCGCCTTCGCGCAGGTGCAGGATCACGTCGGTGCCGCGGCCGACCTTCTCGATCTGCTCGATCGAATAGTCGCCCTCGCCGCGCGATTCCCAGCGCACGCCCTGTTCGGCGAAGGCGCCGGCGCGGCGGGTATTGACGACGATCTTCTCGGCCACGATGAAGCCCGAGTAGAAGCCCACGCCAAACTGGCCGATCAGGGCCGCGTCCTGCTGCTGGTCGCCCGACAGCTTGCTGAAGAATTCCTTGGTGCCCGACTTGGCGATGGTGCCCAGGTGGGCGATCACTTCGTCGCGGCTCATGCCGATGCCGTTGTCCGAGATCGTGATGGTCCTGGCAATCTTGTCGAACGAGACCTTGATCTTCAGTTCGTGGTCGTTGCCGTACAGGGCGTCGTTATTGATCGCCTCGAAGCGCAGCTTGTCGGCCGCGTCGGACGCGTTCGAGATCAGTTCGCGCAGGAAGATTTCCTTGTTCGAATACAAGGAGTGAATCATCAGTTGCAGCAGCTGTTTTACTTCTGCCTGAAAGCCAAGGGTTTCTTTTTCGGCGTTTGCCATCTTGTTCCTCGTTAAAATCATAGGGGGTTGGTCAGACTCGGAGACATATATGGCTGCCACAAGGGATTTCAAGAGATATTTTTGACAAGCATCCCTCCGCCTCGAAGAAAGTGGCACTTTCACGCATGGGCCGTGTCGAATCCTCCTTTTTCCGTTCGTCGTAGCGATGCAGTCCCCGTCCACTACACAGGAGCACACCATGAACAAGTCAGCGCGTCCCATTCCGGAAGGCTACCGTACCGTTACGCCCCACCTGATCTGCGAACAGGCGCTCGAAGCGATCGAGTTCTACAAAAAAGCCTTTGGCGCTGTCGAGATCGCCCGCATGGCAGGGCCGGACGGCAAGATCATGCACGCGGAGATCCGCATCGGCGATTCGCCCATCATGCTGGCGCAGGATTATCCCGAATTCGGCAGCCTGGGGCCGCTGGCCCTGAAAGGCACGTCCGTGGTCATCCACCTGTACGTGGAAGACGCCGATGCCGCATGGGCCAGGGCGGTGGACGCCGGTGCCGAGCCGCTGATGCCGCTAGCCGACATGTTCTGGGGCGACCGCTATGGCCAGGTCCAGGACCCGTTCGGCCACCGCTGGTCGATCGCCACCCACCAGCAAGACCTGACGCCAGAACAGATCAAGGAGGGCATGGACAAGATGATGGCGAGCGGCTGTCCGGGCCAGCAATCGGGCTGATTCAGGCCACGCGCATTCCCGGGAGCTGGGTCTGCAGGAAATGCCAGACGCCCGGGTCTTGCAGCGCCGCGAGGTTCAGCCGCATGCGGGTCGAAGGCTGCTGGCTGGGCGAGAACAGGCTGCCCGGCGCCAGCAGCAAGTCCTGCTGCATGGCGCGCGCCGTCAGCGCATTGGTGTCGACGCCGGCGTCGACCCACACGAACATGCCGGCGGCCGGCGCGGGGTCGACCCGCATCCCGAGCGCCTCGAGCCGGCGCAGCGCGCCAGGGCGCAGCGCATCCAGGCGGGCGCGGGTGCGGTCCAGGTGCTTGCGGTGATGGCCCTCCGCCAGGATCTTGTAGACCACCCGCTCGCCGATATCGCTGGTGCTGAGGGTGGCCAGCATCTTGCGGTCGGCCAGGCGCTGCGTGCGTTCGCGCGAGGTGGCGATGAAGCCGACCCGCAGGTTGGCCGCCATCGATTTCGAGAAGCCCCCGAGGTAGATCACCCGCTGCAAGCCGTCCAGCGCGGCCAGGCGGGTGGCGCCGCCAGGGTGCAGGTCGCAGTAGACATCGTCCTCGACCACGAGAAACTCGTGCTGCTCGGCCAGGCGCAGCACCTGGAAGGCCTTGGCGGCCGACACCGAGGTCGAGCTGGGATTGTGCAGCACCGAATTGATGACGAACAGGCGCGGGCGATGCAGCGCCGCCAGCGCCGCGAGCCGGCCCAGGTCGGGGCCGTCGGCCAGGCGCGGCACGCCGACCACCTTCAGGCCCATCGCCGCGAAAGAACCGAACATCAGGAACCAGGCTGGATCGTCGACCAGCACCGTGTCGCCCGGCTGGCAGAATTCGCGCGCCACCAGGTCGAGCGCCTGGGTGGTGCCGAGCGTCGTCACCAGCTGCTCGGGCGGCGCCTCGATCTCGAGCTCGGCCAGCTTCCGCTGCAGCTGTTGCCGCAGCGGCAGAAAGCCGTGAGGCGAACCGTAGTTGAGCAGGCCGTCGCAGTTCTGGCGGCTCAGTGCGCGCAGGGCGTTGGCGAGCGCCGCGCCGTCGAGCCAGTCGGCCGGCAGCACGCCCGAGCCCGGCGCCAGCCCGAGCGGGGCCTGGCGGAACATGCTGCGCACCAGCCAGGCGATGTCGAGCGCGGCCGGCACCGGCGCCGGCTGCGCCAGCATGGCGGTGCGCGCCGGCGCCGGCTGGCGTTCGCGCACGAAGAAACCGGCGCCGCGGCGCGATTCCAGATAGCCCTGCGCCACCAGCCGGTCGTAGCTGGCCACGACGGTGAACGGCGACACCCCGTGGCTGGCTGCGAACTGGCGGATCGACGGCATGCGCGCGCCGGGCCGCAGCAGGCGCTCGTCCACCCGCGCGGTTACCGCGCGCACGATCTGGCCGGCCAGCGGTTCGCGGGAATCGCGCGCCAGCGCAAAGGCAGGTGTATTGGTCATTTCGCCATCACAGTCGGCAAACTATCGGATGAAGTGTACTGGGACTGTATTGGTCCCGGCGATTAGGATAGTCCCACTCCCCAGTTGTCGCAAGCCCAGCCAAGGACCGTGATGAACACTCTCGCCCGCCCCGTTTCCACGACTGACAGCCAGGACGAGACGCGCGGCATGCTGCTCGGCCTGGTGGGCGTCGCCATGTTCAGCCTGACGCTGCCGTTCACCCGCATGGCGGTCGCCGAGCTCGACCCACTATTCGTCGCCCTGGGCCGGGCCCTGGGCGCTGCGCTGCTGGCCGCCGCCTGGCTGGCCTGGCGCCGTACGCCACTGCCACCGCGCACCGCGCTGTTGCCGCTGGTGCTCGTCATGCTGGGCGTCGTGGTCGGTTTCCCACTTCTGAGTTCAATGGCGCTGCGTCATGTTCCTGCGTCCCACGGCGCAGTGCTGGCCGGCCTGCTGCCGCTGATGACGACCTCGTACGCGGCGCTGCGCGGCGACGAACGGCCTTCTCGCGCCTTCTGGCTGATGGCCGTGCTCGGCGCCGCCCTGGTACTGGCCTTTGCGCTGTTCCAGGGCGGCGGCGCGCTGCACCTGGCCGACCTGCTGATGTTCGGCGCACTGGCCGCCGGCGCTGTCGGCTATGCCGAAGGCGGCAAGCTGGCGCGCATGCTGGGGGGACCCGAGACAATCTGCTGGGCCTTGCTGCTGTCGCTGCCGCTGGTGGCGCCGCTGCTGGGCTGGCGGTTCGGCGCCGACGCCTGCACCGGCGTCGGTCTGGCCGCGTGGGCCGGACTGGGGTACGTCACCGTGTTCTCGATGTTCATCGGATTTTTCTTCTGGTATCGCGGCCTGGCGCTGGGCGGGATCGCCCGGGTCGGCCAGGTGCAGCTGCTGCAGCCCTTTCTGAGCCTGGTCGGCGCGGCCCTGCTGCTGGGAGAAGCGCTGACCCTGCACAACGCGCTGTTCGCGCTGGCCGTGATCGGCGTCGTGTGCGCCGGGCGCCGGCTGCAGGTCGGGCGCCGGCCCGCATAGGCGCCAGCCTGTGTGCATGACCCCGGCACGACGTACAATACCGCCTTCATTCAACGCAAAATGGAAAACACCATGTCCGTCTACGACAAACTCAAGGAACTGAACATTACCCTGGAAGCGCCGGCCACCCCGGCCGCAGCCTACGTCATGTACGTCCAGACCGGCAACCTCGTGTTCATCTCGGGCCATATCGCCAAGAACAAGGATGGCAGCATCGACACCGGCATCCTCGGCCGCGACAAGACCACCGCTGATGGCCAGGCCGCGGCGCGCTCGGTCGCGATCGACCTGATCGGCACCCTGCAAGAGGCAGTGGGTGGCGACCTGAACCGCGTCAAGCGCATCGTCAAGCTGATGAGCCTGGTCGCGTCGACTCCGGACTACAACGAACAGCACCTGGTCACCAATGGCGCCTCCGAACTGATCGGCGAGGTGTTCGGCGACGCCGGCAAGCACGCCCGTTCGGCGTTCGGTGTTGCCGCCCTGCCGCGCGGCACCTGCGTCGAGATCGAGATGATCGTGGAAGTGGCATAAAGCCGGCGATAAGCCATCAACAACCGGCATTAATTTGTCGGTAATTCAATTACTGTTGTATATCGGGTGGCGCTGACCCGGCGCCATTCGCCGACATGAAGCCGCCTACCCGGCGTGTTTTATATAATGGCCCGGCACGACCGTGCACCTTCCTGTGAGACGAGTATGAAAATCGAAAACCCCAATCCCATCCAGTGGCAGTTCTCGGAACGCGCCCAGCAGCTGCAAAGCTCTTTCATCCGCGAGATCCTGAAGATCACCCAGCGTCCAGAGATCATCTCGTTCGCGGGCGGCCTGCCATCGCCGGCCACCTTCCCGGTCGAGCGCATGAAGGCGGCCTACGACAAGGTCTTGACCGACAGCGGCAAAGTGGCGCTGCAATACGGCCCGACCGATGGCTATGCGCCGCTGCGCGAGTGGATTGCCGGTTCGCTGTCGACCCCGGGATCGCAGATCCTCCCGGAACAGATCCTCATGACCTCGGGTTCGCAGCAGGCGCTCGACCTGCTGGGCAAGGTGCTGATCGACGAAGGCAGCCGCGTGCTGGTCGAGACCCCGAGCTACCTGGGCGCGCTGCAGGCATTCTCGGTCTACCGTCCCGAGTTCAAATCGGTCGACACCGACGAACACGGCCTGGTGCCGTCGTCGCTGGAAGGCGTCGCGCAAGGCGCGCGCCTGCTGTACGCGCTGCCGAACTTCCAGAACCCGACCGGCCGCTCGCTGTCGGTCGAGCGCCGCCAGGAGCTGGTGGAAACCTGCGCCCGCCTCGGCGTGCCGCTGATCGAGGACGATCCTTACGGTTCGCTGTCCTACCGCGGCGAGCCGAGCCCGAAGATGGTCGCGATGAACCCGGACGGCGTCATCTACATGGGATCGTTCTCGAAGGTGCTGACCCCGGGCATCCGCCTGGGCTACGTCTGCGCGCCGCTGCCGCTGGTGCGCCGCCTCGAGCTGGCCAAGCAGGCGGCTGACCTGCACACCGCCCAGCTGACCCAGATGGTGGTGCACGAAGTCGTCAAGGACGGTTTCCTGGACCAGCATATCCCGACCATCCGCCAGCTGTACGGCGACCAGTGCCAGGTGATGCTGGACGCGATGCAAGAGCACTTCCCGGCAGGCGTGAGCTGGACCAAGCCGGAAGGCGGCATGTTCATCTGGGTCACCCTGCCGCAGCAGATCGACGCCATGAAACTGCTGGAGCAATCGCTGGCGGCGCGCGTGGCCTTCGTGCCGGGCGCACCGTTCTACGCCAATGACGCGCCTACCAATACCCTGCGCCTGTCGTTCGTGACCGTGCCGCCGGAACGCATCCGCGAGGGTATCGCCGTCCTCGGCAAGCTGATCGCCGGCATGCTGTAACGCCAAAGCGCGCGGTGCCCCGCCCCGCGCGCTAACCGTTTTTAGATCGACTGTCAGTCGATTCTTCATTTAGCTATAGGAAAATCCTGAACCTGTGGCTGGGCGGTTGCGACAGTGCAACAATAGCATCGGGACTTGGATTTTAGGCAAGGTTAATTTTCCTGAAGTGGCGTCTAAAGTGTATGATTTCTCGTCACTGATGAGGTCTATTCGACACCGATGATGCACCCTGCCCTAGCGCTCGCCGCACCGGCGCGCCAATCCGCGATCCTGATCGTCGACGACGCTCCCGACAGCCTCGGCCTGCTGCAGGACATCATGCGCCAGCAGGGCTACCAGACCTTCGTGGCCGATTCCGGCAAGCGCGCCCTCGACATCGCCACCCGCGTCCAGCCCGACCTGATCCTGCTCGACGTGATCCTGCCCGACCTCGACGGCCTGGAAATCTGCCGCCGCCTGAAGCGCCAGCCCGCCACCGCCCACATCCCCGTGATCTTCATCAGCGCCTGCTGCGAAACCGAGGACATCGTCGCCGGCTTCGACACCGGCGCGGCCGACTACATCGCCAAGCCGCTGCGCATGGCCGAGGTCTGCGCGCGGGTGCGCGCCCAGCTGCGCCTGCGCAGCAGCAGCGAAACCCAGAAGCAGCAGGCCGAGCGCCTGCAGAGGATCGTCGACGGCATGGACGAAGGCCTGTTGCTGGTCGACCGCGAGGGCCGCGTGGTGTATGCCAACCCGGCCTGCGAGCGCTTCCTGGCGCGACCGAGGGAACTGCTCGAGGGGGAGGCGCTGGCCGACCTGATCGAGCCGCCGGCGGCGCACGACTACGCCGACTACTTCGCCGACCCGGACGACCGCGAGGCCGTGCAGCGCTGCCGCGGCACGCGCGAAGTGCTGGTGCGACAGGCCGACGGCGCCCTGCGCGCGATCGACCTCGGCCTGTCGCCGATGGCCGGTGGTGAAGCGTTGTTCGTCGCCCTGCTGCATGACATCACCCACCACAAGCAATCCGAGACGGCGCTGCAGCGCGCGGCCATGGTCGACCCGCTGACGCGCATCGCCAACCGCCGCCACTTCGACGCCCTCCTCGACAAGGAATGGCAGCGCGCGGTCCGCAGCAGCCAGCCGTTGTCGCTGATTGTCCTCGACGTCGACCATTTCAAGGGGTATAACGACAGCCTGGGCCACGCCGCCGGCGACGCCTGCCTGCAGGCGATCGCCGAGGCGCTGCAATCGCACGCGCTGCGTCCCACCGACCTGGCGGCGCGCTACGGCGGCGAGGAGTTCGTGGTGCTGCTGGCCGACACCCCGTCGTCGACAGCGGCGCGGCTGGGCGAGGCGATCCGGGCCCATATCGAGCGCCTCGCGATCCCGAACCCGCGCGCCGGCGAGCCGGGCGTGGTCACGGTCAGCGTGGGGGTGACCTGCATCGTCCCGACCCTGTTCGACGACATCCGCTTGTTCTTCGTCTCGGCCGACCGCGCGATGTACGAAGCCAAGGCGCGCGGGCGCAACCAGGTGGTGGCGATGCAGGCCGGGACGGCGTGCGAACAGGCGCACGGCGGGTTGGCACGGAGATGACGACGCGCACCGCCTCGTGCAGTTGCGGCGCGCTGACAGCGCAGGTGAGCGACGCACCGCTGCGCGTGTCGATCTGCCACTGCCTCAATTGCCAGCGGCGCAGTGGCAGCGTGTTCGCGGCGCAGGCCAGGTTCGCGCGCGAGCAGGTAGTCATCTCCGGCGCCTCGACGGCTTATGCGCTGGTGGGCGACGAAGGGTCGCGCGCGCATTTCCATTTCTGTCCGACCTGCGGCGCCACGGTCTATTACCAGACCGTAGGCGCCGAGGAAACGGTCGCCATCCCGACCGGCGCCTTCGCCGATCCCCTCTTCCCCGCGCCGACGGTGTCGGTGTACGAGGATCGCATGCACGCGTGGGTCGTGCCGCCACGAGACGCCGAGCACATCCCTTGACGGGTCAAGCGCCGCGCGGATAGCCGGTGATGCGTGCGATGTCACGGTACATCGGCCGCAGCCGCCGGTACATCCGCAGGTACACGTCCCGGTACAGGCGCTGGTAGACCTTGCGGTTGCCGGGAATCGGCGTGAACACCTTGCCTACCCGCGTCATGCGGGCGATCGCGGAGGGGAAATCCGGATACAGCCCGAGCCCTACCGCCGCGTCGATCGCCGCCCCCAGCCCAGAAGTCTCGTACACGTGTGGCCGCGCCGTCGGCAGGCCGAAGATGTCGGCCGTGAGCTGCATCGCCGCGTCGCTCTGCGAGCCGCCCCCGGAGACCCGCAGCTCGGTGATGCGCACCCCGCCGCGCCGCTCGATCCGTTCCTTCCCTTCGCGCAGCGCGTACGCCAGTCCTTCCAGGATCGCGCGGTACACGTGGGCGCGGGTATGGACGTCGCCGAAGCCCACGATCGCTCCTTTCGCCTCGCGGCCCGGCAGGCGGATGCCCGGCGTCCAGTAAGGCTGCAGCATCAGGCCCATCGATCCGGGCGGCACGCTGCTGGCCAGCGCGTCGAACAGGTGTTCGGGCGCCACGTCTTCGAGCAATGCGCGCGACTGTTCGTGGTGGCCGAATTGCTCCTTGAACCAGTTGACCATCCAGTAGCCGCGAAACACCTGCTGTTCGATGCTGTAGGCGTCCGGCAGTGCGCTCGGATACGGCGGCACGAAGCGCACCGCCTCGACGTAGCGCCTGGACGTGATATTGATGGTGGCGGTGGTGCCGTAGCTCAGGCAAGCCACATGCGGTTCGCAGCAGCCGGCCCCGATCACCTCGCAAGCCTTGTCGGCGGCCGCCGCCAGCAGGGGCAAGCCTTGCGGGATGCCGGTATCGATCGCCGCCTGGGCGGTGACGGCGCCCAGGCGCGTGCCGGGCGGCGCCAGCTCGGGCAGCATGGATGGCCTGACTGCGAGCGCCTGCCATTGCCAGGCGCGCGGCCCGGCCCAGCGCAGGCGCCGGTAGTCGAAGGGGATATAGGCGACTTGCGAACCGCTCGAATCGACGAAGCGTCCGCCGAGGCGCCAGTTCAGGTAGCCCGACAGCAGCAGGAACTTGTCGGTCGCCTCCCAGACCTCGGGCTGGTGGGCGCGGATCCAGTTGATCTCGGCCTCGCCGGCCAGGTGGCGCATGGTGCCGGCCACGCCGGCCATCTGGAACGCGGCGCGCCACAGTGCCCCTGGTTGGGGAACGACGTCGGTGTGGCGCTGGTCGAGCCAGGTCATGGCGGGGCGCAGCGGACGGCCTTCGCGGTCGAGGTTGACCACGGTGCCGCGCTGGGTGGTGACGGCGACGCCGGCCACGCGCGCGCGGTCGAAGCCGGGCAAGGTCCACAACTGGCGGCAAGCCCGGCACAGCGCCTGCCAGTAGGCGTCGACGTCGTGCTCGTGCCAGCCGGGCTGCGGCGAGCAATACGCGTCGAGGGCCACCTGCGACCTGGCCACGAGGTTGCCTTCCAGGTCGAACAGCAAGGCGCGCACGCTTTGGGTGCCGTTGTCGATCGCCAGCAACAGCGGCGACTGCGCAGTGCCAGGCATCGGGTCCGGTCAGGCGGCGGACGGGATGCCGTACTGCTTGCGCCACTGGGCCAGGTAGCGCCGCTCCTGCGCCTCCCAGTGGGCGTCCGGCCAGCCGAGTTCGATTTGGCAGATGGCGCGGATGCGCGTCATCTGGTCGAGGCCACCCTTGGGCAATTGCAGGCCGAGCCGGGTGCGGCGCAGCAGCAGGTCGTCGAGCTGGTAGACCTGCTCGGAGCGCGCGGCCCAGCGCAGCTCGGCCCACAGCGTCTGCGTGCCGGGGATGCACTCGAGCTCACCCGTTTTGGCCGCGAGCAGCAAATCCTTCGCGTGCGCGCCGTGGCGCCCGGACAGGCGGCGCAGCACGGTGGCCGGGACGTCGTGGCGCGCCGGCACCGGTACCCGCGCGAACACCGGCCCGCGTTCGGAACGCAGCTGCCAGCCGGGCAGTTGCTGCGACACGTGGCGCAGCACGTCGAGGGCGATCGAGCGAAAGGTGGTCAGCTTGCCGCCGGTGACCGAGACCAGGCCGGGTTCGGACCACACGAAATGGTCGCGCTTTTCGGACGACGGCGCGCCGTGCGACCCACTGTCGATCACCGGCCGCACGCCGGCGAAGGTGGCGACCACGTCGGCATCGGTGAGATCGAGCAGTGGGAACTGGGCGTGCAGGGCCGCCATCAGGTAGTCGAATTCATGGCGCGTGATGCGCGCCTCGGCATCCACCCCTTCCTCGTGGTCGACGTCGGTAGTGCCGACCAGGGTCACGCCCTCCCACGGGAAGGCGAACACGGGCAGGCTGTCGGCCGGGTGCAGCAGGCTGACCGCCTGCGCCAGCGGCAGGCGCCAGGCCGGCAGCACCAGGTGGCTGCCGCGCAGCGGGCGCAACCGAGGCGCGCGGTCGGGTTTGCCTTCGCCGCCCAGCAAGGTCGACCAGGCGCCGGTCGCGTTGATCACCACGCGCGCGCGCACCGCCGTCTCGGCCTTGCTGCGTTCGTCGCGCAGCATGGCGCCATGCACCTTGCCGCCGTCGCGCACCAGCGCCTGGACGGTCACGTAGTTGCAGGCCACCGCGCCGTGGGTGCGCGCCTCGTCGAGCACGCGCAGCACCAGGCGCGCGTCGTCGGTCTTGGCGTCGGTGTAGCGGATGCCGCCGGCCAGCTGCGCCTCGCCGATGTTCGGGGCCAGCATGCGGAACGCGTCCGGCCGCTCCCAGTGCGGCTCGCGGCGGCCGGCCAGCATGTCGTACACGCGCAGCATGGCCAAAAAGCCCAGGCGGCGCTTGATGTCGGTGCCGTGGTCGGCGAAGGCGAAGCCCTGCGGCTCGACCAGGCCGGGAGCGGCGCGCAGCAGCGCCTCGCGCTCGCGCACCGCGTCGCGCGTCAGGCGCAGGCTGCCGCTGGCCAGGTAGCGCAGGCCGCCATGCACCAGCTTCGACGAGCGGCTCGACGTGCCCCAGGCGAAGTCCTTCTGCTCGACCAGCAGCGTCTTGAGGCCGCGCCGCGCCGCTTCGAGCAGGATACCGGCGCCGGTGATGCCGCCGCCGATCACCAGGAGGTCCCAGTCGCGTGCCGGCGGGAAGGCGTGGGGCCTGCCGATCGCATTGGTCCCATTGTTGGCGCCATGGTTGGCCCCGTTGTTTACCGCGTTATTGGCCCCATTCATGGCGTCACCAGCTTGCCGGGGTTCATGCGGCACTCGGGGTCGAAGTGGCGGAACAGCGCGCCCATTGCACCCAGTCCCAGCTCGCCCTTCTCGGCCGCCAGCCATGGCGCATGGTCGATGCCAACGCCGTGCTGGTGGCTGATGGTGCCGCCGCAGCCGACGATCGCGCTCGACACCCGGTCCTTGAGCTGGCGCCAGCGCGCCAGGTCGGCCTGGTAGTCGCCGGCCAGCCGGTAGACGAAGGTGGAATACACGCTGGCGCCCTGCGGATACAGGTGCGACAGATGGGTGTAGGCGTGGACCCGTTCACCGAACGCCTCCAGCGCAGCCGCCGCGGCCTGCTCGATCGCCCCCACCGCGTGCGTGACGTGCGGCCAGTCGAGCGCCGTCTCCACCGTGTCGATCGCATAGCCCTGTTCCCAGGCCGCGTTGCGCAGGTAGACGCTGCGGAAGCGGTTCTGGCGCCAGCGTTCGCCCAGCGCGCGGCCGACGTGCACGCCGCGCTGGCGCCGCGCCAGCGCCACCGCCGTGCGCAGCGCCTCGCGCGCCTGGCCCCTGGCGCCGCTGGCGCCCACCAGCAGCATGCATTTACCCTGGCCGCAGCCGCGCCAGCCCAGGTAGCGCTCCAGCATGCCCACCTGGCCGCCGTGGCCGGCCAGCGCCAGCATGGTCTGCGTCTCGCTGGCGTTCGACAGGCGCAGCATCGACAGCCCCAGGCGCGCCTGGGCCAGGATGCGCACTGCCTTTACCGCCTGCTCCCAGCTTGGGAAGAACAGCGCGTGAAAAGCCTCGTGGTCGGGAAGGCGGTTGATGCGCACCACGGCGTGGGTCAGCACGCCCATCCGGCCTTCGGAACCCAGCACCATCTCGCGCAGGTCGATGCCGCTGCTCGACGCCGGGAAGGTCGGGATGTCGAGGGTGCCGGACGGCGTCTCGATGCGCCCGCCCGCGAACAACTGCTCGATGCGGCCGTAGCGCAGCGACTGCTGCCCCGACGAACGGGTGGCGACCCAGCCGCCCAGCGTGGAGTATTCGAACGATTGCGGATAGTGGCCCAGGGTGTAGCCGTGGGCGCGCAGTTGCGCCTCGAGGTCGGGGCCGGCCACGCCGGCCCCGAAGCAGGCCAGCAACGCTTCGCGGTCGAGCGAGATCATGGCGCGCATGCGGCCCATGTCCATGCTCAGGGTCGGGCGCAGGCCGCCATTGGAACTGTGGCCGACGTCGAGGTGGCCGGCCACGCTGGTGCCGCCACCGTAGGGAATGACCACCGCGTCGTGCCGGGCGGCGAAGGCCAGCAGCTCACGCACCTGGGCGCCGGATTCGGGAAAGGCGACGCCGTCCGGCACATCGCCGAGGCGCCCGTGGCGCAGGCGCAGCCAGTCGGGCAGGCTCTGGCCGAGGGCGTGGCGGGCGCGGGTGGCGGGGCTGGCGTCGATCAAGGGATGGGCCGGCAGGCGGCCGGGCGGCAGGCCGGCGCACGCCTGCTCGAAGGTGGCGTCTTGCGGCGCCGTGCCCCGGCCCAGGCGTGCTCCGAGAAAGGCGCGGGCCTCGCCTTGCAACTGCACCGTAATCGACTCGTCACCCCAACCGTTCCAACGCCGCATCAATGACTTTCCGTTATACTGCAAGTTGTTATTTTTGCCAGCTCGAGTATCACATTAAAACGCTCTCCGCCCACCGTCTTGCGCTTTCATGACACAGCCTTGCTCTATCACGCCACCCCCGGGCGGCGCGCGCGTGACCGGTGCCTACCTGCAGCCCCTGCTGGAAACCGCCCTGGAGCGCGGCCTACCCCTCGCCGCATTGGCCGGTGCCGCCGGACTGGCGCCGGATGCACTGGAGCCGCTGCCCGACAGCCTGCCCGTGGGACGCTACATCGCCTTGCTCGAAGCCGGCGCGCGCCTGGCGCATGATCCGTTCTTCGGCCTGCATGTGGGAGAGAAGGCCCGTCCCGCCACCTACAGCGCCTATGGCATGTTGTTGCTGGCCTGCAGCAACTTCGGCCATGCGCTGGAGCTGACCGAACGTTACGAGTCGCTGGCCCACGACCTGGGCCGCAGCCGGCTGGCGCTTCACGGCGCCCAGGCGCACTACGAATGGATCAGCCACCATCCCGACGCCACGCGTCACCTGGTGGAAAGCGTGTTCGCCGGCATCCGCGTGTTCGGCAGCTGGCTGGCCGGGCGGCCCCTGGTGCCGCTGGCGCTGCGCCTGCGCCATCCCGATCCGGGCCACGGCAGCGCCGAATACCTGCGCGTGCTGGGCGTGGCGCCCGAGTTCAACGCGCCGCTCGACTGCGCCGTGGTCGATGCGGCCCTGCTGGCGATGCCGGTACCGAACGCCGACACCAGCCTGTATCCGGTGCTGCGCCAGCACGCCGAACGGCTGCTCGAAGAACGCGCCGCGCAAGAAGAGCACATCGTGGCGCTGGTGCGGGCCGCGCTGCTGCCGCGCCTGGCTGGCGGCGAGGCGCGCCTGGCGCCGGTGGCGACGGCGCTCGGATTGTCGCCACGCACCCTGCAGCGCAAGCTGGCCGAGGCCGGGTCCAGCTACCAGGAAGTGCTCGACGCGCTGCGCTTCGGCCTGGCCCAGGACTACCTGCGCCGGCGCGAGCTGGGACTGGTCGATATCGCCTTCCTGCTCGGCTTTCAGGAACAGAGCGCGTTCACCCACGCGTTTCGCGAATGGAGCGGCATGAATCCTGGCGCCTGGCGCGAGCAGGTCGGCTGATAAGGCCGGATAGCTGGACCAGGACGGATTCAGCCACCTTCGAGTGATGGCCATTAACGAGCGCGGCGTACCCGGGCCCGTCACCGCCCTGTCCTGCCACATCCCGCCGCGCCTTTTCCAGGCCTGGGGGTTCCTGGAAGCCTGCGTGCTGGCGCTCCTGCTGGTCTCTGTCCAGGCCCACCGCCTGCGCACGCGCCGGCTGGCCGAGCGCATCGAAGGCGAGCTGCTGGCGCGCCTGCGCGAGCGCGAATCGATCGCGCGCCCGGCCGGCGCGGACCATCGCGTACTCGTGCTCACCGTCAGCGACGCTGGCCAGGCGCCGGGCGGCTGCGCCGGGGACCGGCCCGGCCACTTCGGCGCGCAGGGCATGCGCGAGCGCGCCGCCCGGCTCGGCGCGCGGCTGCGCATCGAAAGCGGTCCCGAAGGTACCGGCTCACGCCGGGGATTCCGGTCGAGCCGGACCAGGCAGCGCAATCGCGCCACGCTTCCTCCACGGTGAGCGCAGACACCCGGGCCGTCGGCGCGGTGCGCTGCCGCGTCAAGCCGGCTGCGTCGGCTGGCCCTTGCTGCGCGCCAGGCCAACGCACACGGCAAGCGGCACCAGGAAGGGATACAGCCCCCAGACCAGCCGCCCCTCGACCCGCACGCTCAATGCCGCATACAGCTGGGGCAAGGTCATCAACACGAGCAGGCCGACAAGCGGGCGCAGTGGCGCCGGGGCGTGGCGCCAGCCGAGGCCGGCCAGCGGCACGACCAGGATCGCCGTTCCCACGATCGAGGCCAGCGAGCGCAGGTCGCGCAGGGCCGCCATCACGGTCCCGGCATTCGGCTGCCAGGTATAGCTCGGCAGGCCGGTGATCAGGTGCCAGCGCACCAGCACCATCCAGCCGCCAGCTGCGGCCAGGAAGGCCACTCCCGGCAGCACGGCGATCCGGCGCGTGGCGACCAGCCACACCAGCAGCAGCACGTTTTCTTCGCGGATCGCCGAACCCGCCAGGCCCGCCAGCGCGGCCAGCCAGGGCTGGCCGGACAGCACCGCCAGCACGAAGGCGGCGCGCGCGCAGATCGAACCCGGGTCGACCAGCAAATAAGGCGCATACCAGAAAGTCGGCAACGAGACGATCATCAGCAGGCCGGCCGCGATGGCGCGCTTGTGGTCCAGGCCCGCCCGCAGGACGGCGGCCGACATGCAGCAGGCGCCGGCGACGACCAGCAGCCAGTTCAGCAGGGCGAAGCTGTTGCGCAGGTCGCCCGGCATGCTGGAAGCCACCGCAGGCACCAGCAGGCGATAAGGGAATGGCGCGCGCAGCTCGCTGGCGGCGAGCTCGCCGCGCAGGTAGCGCGCGGTGTCGAAATACGCCTGCGAATCCTCGACCGTGCCGCCCCAGCGCCAGCACATGACGGCGTAGGCGAGGATGGCGAAGGAGATGGCGATGAAAGGCCAGCTGAGCCGGCGCGTGGCCGGTGTGGCGGGTGGAAACGATGCATGGCGCATAAAAGGCAGGTGGCGCAAATCGAGATGATAACCGCATTCGCGCGCACTACCGCGTGTGCGTGCGATGCTCAGGCGTCGCGCCCCGCCCCGCCCCGCCGGCCCAACATGCGCACGGCGTCGTCGACCACCGGCACGATCGCCAGCACGCACAGGAAGGCCGCCAGCGGCACCGTGGACAGGTAGCCCAGGTGCTTGAAGCCCAGCGCGCCGACCACGCCGCCCAGGCAGAACGCGCCCAGCAGCGACAGCATCAGCAGCAGGCGGCCAAGGTTGGCGGTCACCTTCGGCCCGCGCGCCCGGCGGTCGCCGTTCCAGTAGGCCATCTTGCCCAGCTCGATGCCGATGTCGGTCACGATGCCGGTCATGTGGGTGGTGCGGATCTCGGCACGCGAGACCTTGGTGATGACCGCGTTCTGCAGCCCCATCATGAAGCACAGCAGCATCACGGTGAGCGGAATGAACAGGGCGTCGATCCCGGCCAGTCTTGCGCCGAGGATGCCGAACACCAGCAGCAGCACGGCTTCGAGCAACAGGGGCAGCGCAAAGCCGCTATGAAGGCCGCGGCGCCGGATATAGTTGACGAGGATGGCGGTGCAGGCCGCGCCGAGCAGGAAGCTGAGCAGCGCGCCGAGCGCCGCCAGCACCAGGTCGGTGTCGCCCAGCACCAGGTGGTCGGCCGCGCTCGAAACGATGCCGGTCATGTGCGAGGTATATTCACGCACCGCCAGGAAGCCCCCGGCGTTGATCGCGCCGGCCACGAAGGCCAGGGCAATGCCCAGGTGCCGGTTGGCGCCGGGCGTACGTTCATGTCCTGTCAGGCTGCGCGCGTAACTGATCGGCACGGCGAATCGCTTTCGAAATGAAATCGCTGGTTGGTGTGCCTTTGATGTTACCGCAAATCACTTGCCGCGCACTGTGAACGCTATTCATTCATGGAGCTATAATAAAAAATTATCGAAAACCGCACACTGCGTAACGCGCACAAGACTGCCGTGAATCCTCATCTCGACAAGCTGCACCCCTACCCGTTCGAAAAACTGCGCCAGCTGTTTGCGGGAGTGACCCCGAACCCGGCGTACGGCGCCATCAGCCTTGGCATCGGCGAGCCGAAGCACCCGACGCCGGCGTTCATCGAAAAAGCACTGACGCATGCGATTGCCGGCCTGGCCAACTATCCGAGCACGGTCGGCGCCGAGCCGCTGCGCGCCGCGATCGCCGCCTGGCTGGAACGCCGCTACGGCATCCCGGCGCTGGACCCGGCCACCATGGTGCTGCCGGTGAACGGCTCGCGCGAAGCGCTGTTCGCCATTGCCCAGTGCATGATCGACGCCTCGAGACCCGACGCGCTGGTGATGTGCCCGAATCCGTTCTACCAGATCTACGAAGGCGCGGCCTACCTGGCCGGTGCCACGCCGTACTTCGTCAACTCGGAACCGGCGCGCAACTTCGCGCCGGGCTTCGACCGCGTGCCGATGGATGTCTGGCCCCGCGTCCAGCTGCTGTATGTCTGCTCGCCCGGCAACCCGACCGGCGCCACGCTCGGCCTGGACGACTGGCGCCAGTTGTTCGAGCTCGCCGACCGCTGGGGCTTCCTGATCGCGGCCGACGAATGCTATTCCGAGATCTATACCGGCGCGGCGCCGCCACTGGGCGCGCTGGAAGCGGCGCACCAGCTGGGCAGGAGCAGCGGCGGCCGGCCGTATCGCAACCTGATCGTGTTCTCGAGCCTGTCGAAGCGCTCGAACGTGCCGGGCATGCGCTCGGGCTTCGTCGCGGGCGACCCGGCGGCAATGAAGAAATTCCTGCTCTACCGCACCTATTGCGGCGGCGCGATGTCGCCGCCGGTGCAGGCGGCCTCGATCGCGGCCTGGAACGACGAGCAGCACGTGCAGGACAACCGCACGCTGTACAAGGAAAAGTTCGGCCTCATCACGCCGCTTTTGAAGCAGGTGATGGACGTCGAATTGCCCGACGCCGGCTTCTACCTGTGGGCCGACGTGCGCAGGAGCGGCCTGTCGGATACCGACTTCGCACGCCGCCTGTACGCCGACTATAATGTGACGGTCCTCCCGGGCAGCTACCTGGCGCGCGAAGCACACGGCGACAATCCGGGGCGCGACCGTATCCGCATGGCCCTCGTGGCCGGCGTCGACGAAGGACTGGAAGCGGCCAACCGCATCGTTCAGTTCTGCCGGGGCCTCAAGTAAAGCGCCCACGCATCCCCTTTGAATCATCCATCACCACGACGAACATCATGACCCAACAACTGCAAACCATCATCGACACCGCCTGGGAACAGCGCGCCGACATCAGCCCGAACAGCGCCAGCGCCGAAGTGCGTGACGCCGTCGCCCACGTCCTTGCCGGCCTCGATGACGGCAGCCTGCGCGTGGCGCAAAAGGACACCGGCAGCTGGGTCGTGAACCAGTGGATCAAGAAAGCCGTGCTGCTGTCGTTCCGGCTCGAGAACAACGTGCCGGTCGCAGGCGGCGACATCCAGTTCTACGACAAGGTGCCGACCAAGTTCGCCGACTACACCCCGGAAGATTTCGCACGCGGCGGTTTCCGCGTGGTACCGCCGGCCGTCGCCCGCCGCGGCAGTTTCATCGGCAAGAATGTCGTGCTGATGCCGTCCTACGTCAACATCGGCGCCTACGTCGATGAAGGCGCCATGGTCGACACCTGGGCCACCGTCGGTTCGTGCGCGCAGATCGGCAAGAACGTCCACCTGTCGGGCGGCGTCGGCATCGGCGGCGTGCTGGAACCCATGCAGGCCAACCCGACCATCATCGAAGACAACTGCTTCATCGGCGCACGTTCGGAAATCGTCGAAGGCGTGATCGTCGAAGAGAACTCGGTGATCTCGATGGGCGTGTACATCGGCCAGTCGACCAAGATCTACAACCGCGAAACCGGCGAAGTCACCTATGGCCGCGTGCCGTCGGGTTCGGTCGTGGTGTCGGGCAGCCTGCCGTCCGCCGACGGCAAGTACAGCCTGTACTGCGCGGTGATCGTCAAGCGCGTGGATGCGCAGACGCGCTCGAAGACCGGCATCAACGAGCTGCTGCGCGGCGATTGATCAGCGCAGTTGCGCATAGCGTGGGCGGCGCTGCCGTCCACGCGTTCAACCAGCTTTACAACACCTGAACCACGGAGACGATGCGATGGCCATGGACCGCCTGTTCCAGCTGATGAAAGAGAAGAACGCCTCCGACATGTTCTTCGCCGTGAATTCCCCGGTGCACATCAAGATCAACGGCGCCCTCATCCCCATCAATCAGCATCGCCTCGAACCCGAGAATATCCTGTCGCTCCTGTCCGAGGTCACCACGCCCGAACAGCTGGCCGAACTCGAGCGCGACAACGAACTGAACATGGCTGTGTCGGTCCCCAGGCTGGGCCGCTTTCGCCTGTCGGCCTTCCGCCAGCGCGGCTCGATCTCGGCCGTGCTGCGCTTCGTACCGGCCGATATCCCGCCGCTGGGCGGCCTGGGCCTGCCGTCCGTGCTGTCCGAACTGATCATGGAAAAGCGCGGCCTGCTGCTGGTGGTCGGCGCCACCGGATCGGGCAAGTCGACCACCATCGCCGCCATGCTCGACCACCGCAACGAAGAGCGCACCGGCCACATCCTGACGCTCGAAGACCCGATCGAATACCTCTTCAAGAACAAGAAATCGATCGTCAGCCAGCGCGAGATCGGCAGCGACGCCAGCAGCTTCGGCATCGCGCTCAAGAATTCGATGCGCCAGGCGCCCGACTGCATCCTGATCGGCGAGATCCGCGACCGCGAGACGATGGCCGCCGCCCTAGCCTACGCCCAGTCCGGCCACCTGGTGCTGGCCACCCTGCACGCCAACAACAGCTACAACGCGCTGAACCGCATCATCAGCTTCTACCCGATGGAAAACCGCGGCGCCCTGCTGCAAGACCTGGCGTCGAGCGTCAAGGCGATCGTGTCGCAGCGCCTGGTGAAATCGGCCGCCGGCGGCGCGCGCCAGGCGGCGGTGGAAGTAATGCTGAACACCCGCTACATCGCCGACCTGATCGAAAAAGGCGAGATCGGGCAGATCAAGGAAGCGATGGACAAGAGCCTGTCGCCCGGCTCGCAATCGTTCGAAGGCGCACTGCTCAAGCTGGTCAAGGATGGCCTGGTGACGCAGGACGAGGCCCTGGCCAACGCCGATTCGGCCACCAACCTGCTCTGGCTGCTCAACAACAGGCCGGAAAGCCAGGCCCAGCAGGAAGAGCAGAAGCAGCCGAGCGAGCCGCAGGGCGCCTCGTTTACCGAGTTCACGCTCAATTCCTGATCCCGGTTGTTCGCCGCGTCAGGCGGCGCTACCCTGCGCCTCATCTGTGTACAATCTCCGTGAAGGACCTTGTGCGCCGCCGCGCCCATACACTATCCTCTCGCCTTTTCGACCGCTCACGCCGCCCCGGCGGCCAAGAATGCCCATGACCACGACCCTGTACGGAATCCCCAACTGCGACACCGTCAAGAAAGCCCGCACCTGGCTGCTTGAGAACGGCCACGACTTCACCTTCCATGACTTCAAGAAACAGGGCCTGAGTCGCGCACTGGTGCAGGACTGGTTGAAGGACGTCGACTGGGAAACCCTGGTCAACCGCAAGGGCATGACCTGGCGCAACCTGTCCGATGAGCGCAAGGCGCAGGTCACCAACGCCGACAGCGCCATCGACCTGATGCTGGAAAATCCTTCCGTGATCAAGCGCCCGGTCCTGCAAGGCGTCGGCCCGGTCTCGGTCGGCTTTTCAAACGCCGCCTACGCCAGCAAGTTCGAGGGCGCCAAGTGAAGCCATCCCGCACTCTGCTGCTGGCCGAAGAGCTGATCGCGCTCGAATCGATCACGCCGAACGACAAGGGCTGCCAGCAGCGCATGATCGACCTGCTGGCCCCACTGGGTTTTCATTGCGAGACCATCGAATCGAACGGCGTGACCAACCTGTGGGCCCGTAAAGGGAGCGAAGCGCCGGTATTCGTCTTCGCCGGCCATACCGACGTGGTCCCGGCCGGTCCGCTGCACCACTGGGAGTCCGAACCGTTCGTGCCGACCCAGCGCGACGGCAGGCTGTATGGACGCGGCGCCTCCGACATGAAGACCTCGATCGCGGCCATGGTGATCGCCTGCGAGGAATTCATCGCCGAGCACCCAGAACACATGGGCTCGATCGCCTTCCTGATCACCAGCGACGAGGAAGGACCGGCGGTCGACGGCACCGCGCTCGTGGTCGACCTGCTGGAAGAACGCGGTGAGACGATCGACTACTGCCTGGTCGGCGAGCCGACCTCGAACCACGTGCTGGGCGACACGATCAAGAACGGCCGCCGCGGTTCGCTGTCGGGCCACCTGGTGATCAAGGGCATCCAGGGCCACATCGCCTACCCGCAGCTTGCGCGCAACCCGATCCACCAGGCCGCGCCGGCGCTGGCCGAGCTGACGGCGCAAGTCTGGGACGAAGGCAACGAATACTATGCGCCGACCAGCTGGCAGATCTCGAACATGGCGGCCGGCACCGGCGCCACCAATGTGATCCCGGGCCAGTTGACGATCGACTTCAACTTCCGCTTCTCGACCGCCAGCACGGCCGAGGGACTGGAGGCGCGCGTGCACGGCATCCTCGACCGCCATGGCCTGGACTACGACCTGGAATGGACGCTGTCGGGCCAGCCATTCCTGACCGAAAAGGGAGCGCTGTCGGACACCGTGTGCGGCGCCATCAAGGAAGAGCTGGGCGTGCAGGCCGAACTATCGACCACCGGCGGGACCTCGGACGGCCGCTTCATCGCCCGCATCTGCCACCAGGTGATAGAATTCGGCCCACCGAACGCCAGCATCCACAAGATCGACGAACACATCGAGCTGCGCTACATCGATCCCCTGAAGAACATCTACCGCCGCACACTCGCAAGCCTGCTGGGTGCCCGCATTGGCAGCTAATCATCAACAAGAGAACATCGCCATGACCAACACCACCTTCAGTACGCCGCGCGACCTGCTGCGCTACGCCATCACCCGATTCAACGGCGCGAAACTGTTCTTCGGCCACGGCAGCGCCGAGGCCTTCGACGAAGCCGCCTACCTGATCCTGCACACCCTGAAACTGCCGCTGGATCAGCTGGAGCCGTTCCTGGATGCGAAGCTGCTGGCCGACGAAGTGCTGCAAGTGCTGAGCGTGATCGAGCGCCGCGTCACCGAGCGCGTGCCGGCCGCCTACATCACCAAGGAGGCCTGGCTGGGCGACTACCGTTTCTACGTCGACGAGCGCGTGCTGGTGCCGCGCTCGTTCATCGCCGAACTGATTCCGCAGCAGTTCAGCCCCTGGCTGACCGACCCGGACGGCGTCGAGAACGTGCTCGAACTGTGCACCGGCAGCGGCTGCCTGGCGATCATGATGGCCGACACCTTCGAAAACGCGGTGGTCGATGCGGTCGATATCTCGAAGGACGCGCTGGCCGTGGCCGAGCACAACATCCGCGAATACAAGTTGGAGGGCCGCGTCAATCCGATCGAATCCGACTTGTACGAGAACGTGCCGTTCAAGAAGTACGACCTGATCATCACCAATCCGCCGTACGTGAATTCGGAATCGATGCGCACCCTGCCGCCGGAATACCTGAACGAACCGCAGATCGCGCTGGCCGGCGGCGAGGACGGCATGGACCTGGTGCGCAAGATCATCGCCGGCGCCGCCGAGCACCTGACCCCGGACGGCATCCTGGTGGTCGAGATCGGCAACGAGCGCGACTACGCCGAAGCCGCCTTCGGCCACCTGGGCCTGACCTGGCTGACCACCAGCATCGGTGACGACGCGGTGTTCCTGCTCACCGCGGAACAGCTGCAGACCGCGCAGTAGAATACGCAGTTCGCCGGCGACGGTGAATCGCGCCAGCGCCGAAACGTCGTCCCCGCGAAGGCCCGGGCCCGGGCATGCATGCCTGGCTCCCCGCCTTCGCGGGGACGACGTTTGCAAGCCAACGATGTAATTTAGATTTTCACAAGAATTCGACCATGATCCGTATCCAGAACGTCAGCCTGATGCGCGGCACCAAGCCGCTGCTCGTCGACGCCGACCTGACCCTCAACCCGGGCGACAAGATCGGCCTGATCGGCGCCAACGGCGCCGGCAAATCGAGCCTGTTCGGCCTGCTGCGCAACGAGCTGCATCCGGACCAGGGGCAGATCGACTTTCCCGCCAAGTGGCGCATGGCCTACGTGGCGCAAGAGACCCCGCCGCTCGACCGCGCGGCGCTCGACTATGCGATCGATGGCGACGTCGGCTTGCGCCGCCTCCAGGCCGAGCTCGAAGAACTCGAATCGCACCCGGATGTCGACGCCCACGGCATGCGCCTGGGCGAACTGCATGCGATGCTGGCCGACGCCGACGCCTACACGGTGCAGTCGCGCGGCGAACAGCTGCTGCTGGGCCTGGGCTTTTCGCTGGAGCAGATGAACCAGCCGGTGGCCAGCTTCTCGGGCGGCTGGCGCATGCGCCTGAACCTGGCGCAGGCGCTGATGTGCCCCTCCGACCTGCTGCTGCTCGATGAACCGACCAACCACCTGGACCTGGACGCCATCATCTGGCTCGAGGACTGGCTCAAGCGCTATCCCGGCACCCTGATCATCATTTCCCACGATCGCGACTTCCTCGACGAGATCGTGAACGTGATCGTGCACATCGACGACCGCAAGCTCAAACGCTACGGCGGCAACTACTCGAGCTTCGAGCGCCAGCGCGCCGCCCAGCTGGTGCTGCAGGCATCGGCCATCGAGAAGCAGAATCGCCAGCGCGCCCACCTCGAATCGTTCATCAACCGCTTCAAGGCGCAGGCCACCAAGGCGCGCCAGGCCCAGAGCCGGATCAAGGCGCTCTCGAAAATGGAAGAACTGGCGCCGCTGCGCGCCGCCGCCGAATTCTCGTTCGAATTCCGCGAACCGCTGGCCGCGCCGAACCCGCTGCTGGTGCTCGACGGCGTCGATGCCGGCTATCCGCTGCTCGACGAGCATGGCGACCAGGTCGGCGCCAAAACCATCGTCAACCACATCGATTTCTCGCTCACGATCGGCCAGCGCATCGGCCTCCTGGGCGTGAACGGCGCCGGCAAGTCGACCCTGATCAAGACCGTGGCAGGCGAACTCAAGCCGCTGACCGGCGAAGCGACCATTGGCAAGGGCCTGTCGATCGGCTACTTCGCCCAGCACCAGGTCGAGATGCTGCGCCACGACGAATCGCCGCTGTGGCACCTGGCGAAGATCGCGCCGACGGTACGCGAGCAGGAATTGCGCAACTTCCTGGGCAGCTTCAACTTCCCCGGCGATATGGTGACCAGTCCGATCAAGCCGTTCTCGGGCGGCGAAAAGGCGCGCCTGGCGCTGGCGCTGATCGTGTGGCAGCGCCCGAACCTGCTGCTGCTCGATGAACCGACCAACCACCTGGACCTGGAAACGCGCGAAGCGCTGACGATGGCGCTGGCGCAGTTCGAGGGCACGCTGGTCGTGGTCTCGCACGATCGCCACCTGCTGCGCGCCACCACCGACCAGTTCATCATCGTGGCCGACGGCCGCCTGCAGCCGTTCGACGGCGACCTGGACGACTACAAGGACTGGCTGTTCAAGACCAAGCTGGGCAAGGGAACCGACGCCCTGCCCGGCGCCGCCGCGCAGGCCAGGGCGGCGCAACCGGCCGCGAAGGCCGTCGCTGCCGTCCCCGTGCCGACCGCCTCGCCGGCCGAGCGCAAGGAGCAGAAGCGCCTGGACGCCGAAGAGCGCCAGCGCCTGGCGGCGCAGCGCAAGCCGCTGGAAAACCGCGTCAAGCGGCTGGACGAGCAGATGGCCAAGCTGGGCGCGAAGAAAGCGGCGATCGACGCCGAGCTGCTCGATCCGGTGATTTATGAGGCGGCGAACAAGGATCGCCTCAAGGCGCTGGTCGCCGACCAGGCGTTCGCGGTGCGCGACCTGGAAGCGCTCGAGATGGAGTGGCTGGAGGTGCAAGAGCAGCTGGAGGCGTTGACGGCGCCGGCAGCATAAGCCGGTCCTTGCCGCCACCGGCGGCAAGGATTTCGCGCAAAGGCCGAACCCGGGTCGGTTCGCATGAGCCAGATGGGGAAACTCGACAAGACGCTCGCGGCCCGGGTTTCGGCCTGCGCGAGGACGTCGCCGGGCTTGGGGGAACAGGGCGCCGGCGCCGCGCCATCCATCACGCAACCCTCAAAGGCCGCCTCGGCGACAACGCCATCAAGCGCTCGATATCGATCAACACCACCGGCCTTCCATCGACCCGGGCCATGCCGATCAGGTAAGCCGTATCGGTCCCGCCCGGCAAAGGCTGCACCGCCTCGGGCCTCACGTGCACGATCCCGGTCACACCTTCCACCACCATCCCCACGATCCCGCTCGACAGGCGCAGGATGATCACGTCGGTATCCGGCGCCGCCCGCCCCGGCCCCGCCGGGGCGGCATGCACGCCGCCGGAGCGCATGTCGACCACCGGCATGATCACCCCGTGCGACAGCGCCACGCCGCCGATGATCTCGCCGTCGGCGGCGATACGCTCGAAGGATCCCAGCAGCTTGAGTTCCTGCACGCGCGCGCAATCGAGTCCGTATTCCTGGCCGTCGAGCATGAAGCTGAGGAACTGCCTGGGAGGCGCATGCCTTGGCGCCGGAAAGCGCGAAACGCTGGACGAGGTGAGCATGGTGGATCCTTTGTGAGTACGCCCACCATCGTATGCCCGCCCCTCACCTGCGATGTTGACTGCAGTCAACTTCAACCTTGACCCCGCGGCATGGCGCGGCTCAAGGTCAGGCCGGCGCCCGCGCCTCGCCGACGGCCGTCGCCGTGTCCCACGACCACGCGCCGTCGCTGCCCGAGTACAACACTTCGGCGCCCTTGGTATCGCGCAGGCGCAGTTTGACGTCGCGCGGCGCCATGTCCCAGGCGCAGCCGTGATCCGGCTCGTAGGGCAGCGCCAGCACCTGGACCTCGCCCGCCAGCTGTCCGAGCGCGATGCCGGCCGCGCCGACGCGCTCGAAGCGCTGCGCGGACAGGCGCTCCAGCAGCGCCAGGCCGCCCTGGCGCTCGCCGTCGAGCGACCTGGCCTCTTGCGACAGCCGGCCCAGTTCCTTGAGCGCCGGCGCCACGCTGGCCGCCAGGCGCCGGAATTGCGGCTCCTGTTCCGGCGTGAGCACGAGTTCGCCCTTGCGCAGGCGCGGCGCCAGCAGCAGGTATTTACGCATCCCGGGCTGGCCGGCGAGTGCTTCCATCGCCGTGCGCTGACGCGCCGCCAGCTGGACGAACTGCTCCACCCGCTCGCGCACCTGCGCCATCGCCGTGTCGATGCGCGCGCAGTCGGGGCGCAACAGCCAGACCAGCATCTCGCCCTGCTTCCACGGCCCCGCGCTGCCGATCGCCACGCGCCGCCCGGCGATCGCGCTGCCCTCGGCGTGCGCCACCTCGACCTCGTCGCCGATGATCTCGCAGTTGATCGCCGTCTCGATCCGGATGCGCGCGCCCGAGATCACGCAGTTCTCGGCGCGGCCCAGGTGAATTTCTCCCTTGGGCGCCTGGATCGTCGCCGTCGACGCCACACCCAGCACCCGCACCCCGCCGTCCTGGTTGCGCGCGCTGCCCCCGACCAGGTTGCGATGCAGGACGATGGCGCCGCCGCGCGAGACCACGTGGCCATACACGTCGCCGTGCACGGTGATGCCTTCGCCCTCGATGCTGCGCTGCTCCTGCACTTCGCCGAATTCCTCGTAGTCGCCCGACAGGCTCAGGTTGCCGGTGGTCTTGGCGCTGACGCCGTCACGGCTGACGATCTTGTCGGTGATGGCGATGCGGCTGCTTTGCGGGTCGACGTTCAGGAAGCCATCGCGCCGCGCGACCAGGAATTCTCCTTCCGGCGCCAGGTCGACCGCCGTGCCGTCGGCCGTATAGGCGGCCAGGTCGAGGTCCCTGGCGGTCGCGGGTGCGATCGGGATGCCATTCAGGTCGAAGCCGGGACTGCCGCTGGTACGCGGCACCTTGCGCAGCAGGCGCGCGCCCTCGGCCACCTGCGGGAAGCGGTTCTGGAAGCTCATCAGGTCGAGCTTGCCGTTGGCGAGCTGGCGCGGGGCATCACTGCGGTGCAGCTCGCTCGTGACTTCCTCGACGCGCGCATCCTCGCCGTTGCGCGGCTCCAGGCGCCGCGCAACCACGTGGCGTCCGGCTGCGCTGCTCTCGATGTGGTCCCGGACGGCGGCGACATCGACGCCGAAGCGGATGCCCTTGACCCAGATGTCGGCGATGAATTCGTCGATGTCGAGTGTTGTCTGGCGCTCTTCGCCATCGGCGTCGCGCGCAAACACGGGCTCGAAACAGTATTCGGCCTCGCCGCCGGCGATCCTGACCGAACGGTATAGCGCCCGGCGCTGCGGCGCGAACGGCACGATGTCGTCGGCGATGCGCACCGACACGCGGCCGCCCGCATCGCGCGGCAATTCGGGGCCGTGACCGTAGAGAGCCTTGATCAGGACCGGGTAATCAAGGCCGGCAAAATAATGGTTCGAGCGCAGGATGCCGTCGACCGCCGCCACCAGCGTGGTGCCAAGCACTTCGGGATCGGCATAGACGCCGTCGCCCCGCCTGGCGATGCAATGTTCCGGCCCGCTGGCGCTGAAACGGACGGCAGCAGCCTCGTCAGGAGGTGCGTCGGGAAGTACGGCAAGGTCGGACACGTGCACGCTCCAGTCGACGAAGGTGTTGGCGTCGATGTCCCCGCCAACGATAAGGTGGAGGTAAACATAGCATGTCGCACAGCCGAAATGAACATATGGCAACTAGATTTCTAAAAAGAAAATTTGTGGCGCAACGGACAGCTTCGACAGGTCATGAATTTTCGCGAACATCCGGCAAAAACGCACTAGGTACGGCAGAGACGCCGCAGGTGAATTGTGAAGTTCCAGAAACGACAACGGCGCCATCGGCGCCGTCGTTCTACATTACCTGCCGCTTTCTCAGCGGCGGCGGGTGTTCGGATACAGGTCCGCACCTTCCTTGATCTGGCGGCGCAGGTCGCGCCGCTCGTCCGGCGACAACCGGCCGCGGCGACGATCGTCACGCGCCGCGTCGGACTGGGACTCCATCGCACGGCGTTCCTGGTCGCGCATCTCGTAGGCGCGCGCATCCTGCTGGGCCTGCATCTGGTAACGTTCGCGCATCTGGGCCGCCTCTTCGCGGCGTGGATCGCGATCCTGGTTTTGCGCGAGTGCACCGGCTCCGGTGCCTGCCAGCACGCAAGCGAATACACCAAGGCGCGCGAGCCGGGCGAGCCGGCTGCCATTGGCGCCGAGTGCTGCTGGTTTGTCGATGTGCGCGTGGTTCATGGTGTTCCTCTTCCGCGATGCCTGATAAACGGATAAGCTGTGTTGATCACTTGACGCCAGTGTAGGTGCATACCGAATGCGGAGTAAGGCTTATTGGGTAAAGTTTGTAACACATTGTAATGGCTGAGCTGAGACGTGCTGCCGGTCCCTCCATAAGAAGTTACCATAGCGACATTCATCTGACAATTCTGGACAGCTCTATGACTTCATCGACTTCGAACAATAACGCGGGTACGGGCGCAGCATCGAGCCACTCCGCCAAGATCATGGTCGTGGATGACGACGTGCGCCTGCGCGACCTGCTGCGCCGTTACCTGACCGAACAAGGCTTCCAGGTCGTGACCGCCGAAAGCGCGCCCGCGATGAACAAACTGTGGCTGCGCGAACGCTACGACCTGCTGGTGCTCGACCTGATGCTGCCCGGCGAAGACGGCCTGTCGATCTGCCGCCGGCTGCGCGGCGCGGGCGACCAGACCCCGATCATCATGCTGACCGCCAAAGGCGAGGACGTCGACCGCATCGTCGGCCTCGAGATGGGCGCCGACGACTACCTGCCCAAGCCGTTCAACCCGCGCGAACTGGTGGCCCGCATCGGCGCCGTCCTGCGCCGCAAGGGTCCGGACGAGATCCCGGGCGCGCCATCCGAAACCCCGCAGACCTTCGAGTTCGGCGACTTCGTGCTCGACCTGGGCACGCGCACGCTCAAGAAGAAGGGCGAGACCGTGCCGCTGACCACCGGCGAATTCTCGGTGCTGAAGGTGTTCGCGCGCCATGCGCGCCAGCCGCTGTCGCGCGAGAAGCTGATGGAACTGGCGCGCGGCCGCGAGTACGAGGTATTCGACCGCTCGCTCGACGTCCAGATCTCGCGCCTGCGCAAGCTGATCGAGCCCGATCCATCGAGCCCGCTGTACATCCAGACCGTGTGGGGCCTGGGCTATGTGTTCATCCCTGAAGGCCAGCCGCGCTAGTGTTCACGCCAATCGCCCAGGCGCGGCGCGCGCTGCGTTTCGCGTGGTTCAGGAGTGGCCTGTTCTGGCGCACCTTCTTCCTGATGTCGGTGCTGACCGCGGTCTCGATGCTGGCCTGGATCGGCATGATCAGCGTCTTCCAGCGCGATAAGCAGGTGCAGCAGACCGCGGAGCTGGTGGTCTCGGTGGTGACCATCACCAAGGCCGCGCTCACCCACTCGGCGCCCGACCTGCGGCGCGAACTGCTGCTCGAACTGGTGTCGAACGAGGGCATCCGCATCTTCACGCTCGAAGACACCGACGTCATCGACCCGCCGCCGCACAATCCCCTGATGCCCGAGATCGCGGCCATGGTGCGCGAGCGCCTGGGCTCCGACACGCGCTTTTCAAGCGGCGTGAACGGCGTGCCGGGCTTTTATATCAGTTTCAATATCGAGGACGACAAATACTGGCTGATGCTCGAACGCGAGCGCCTGGCCGGCCTCACGCGCGTGCAGTGGCTCGGCTGGGCCACGGTCGTGGGCCTGCTGTCGGTGGTCGGCGCGGCGCTCATCTCGAGCCTGGTCAATCGTCCCCTGGCGCGTTTGACGGCGGCCGCGCGCGCGATTGCCAAGGGCGAGCGTCCGGCGCGCCTGCCCGAAAAAGGGTCGCAAGAGATCATCGAGGCCAACCGCAGCTTCAACCAGATGGTGGAAGACCTGGTGCAGGTGGAGAAAGACCGCGCGGTGATCCTGGCCGGCATCTCGCACGACTTGCGCACGCCGCTGGCGCGCATGGGGCTCGAGGTCGAGATGGCCAACCTGTCGCCCGAGGCGCGCGAAGGCATGCAGTCGGACATCGCGCAGATGGACGCCATCATCGGCCAGTTCCTCGACTATGCGAAACCGACCGAGGCGGCGACCTTCGTGCCCGTGAACCTGTCCGAGATGCTGTCCGACGTCGGCCGCGAGGCGGCGCGCATTCCCGACCTGCACGTCAAGACCGACCTGATGCCGGGCGTGCATGTGATGGGCAATGCGACCGACCTGCGGCGCGTGATCAACAACATCATCGAGAACGCGCGCCGCTACGGCAAGACACCGGAATCGTCATGCACCGACATCGACATCGTGCTGCGCGTGAAAGCCACCGGCCACGGACGGCGCGCGGTGATCGAGATCGGCGACCGTGGGGTCGGCGTGCCGCCGGACCAGATCGCGCAGTTGATGAAACCCTTCACGCGGCTGGACAGCGCGCGCGGCCAGGCAAATGGCGCCGGGCTCGGATTGGCGATCGTGGAGCGGGTGCTGACGCGGCACAATGCGGGGCTGGAAGTGCGCAACCGCGAAGGCGGCGGCTTCATGTTGCAGGTGGCGTTGCCCCTGGCGGCCTGAATCACCAGCAGGGGCTTGTCGTGGCGCGGGCGGCGATGCCTTCCGCGCCAGGCTCAATCGCCGATCAAGGCGGCAAAGCGCCCCAGGTCGATATTCCCGCCACTGATCAACACCCCGACCTTCTTGCCTTTCAACTGCTCCTTCATGCGCCGCGCCGCCGCGAAGCCGAGGCAGCCGGTCGGCTCCACCACGATCTTCATGCGCTCGGCGAAGAAACGCATGCAGGCGACCAGCTCATCATCGCTCACGGTCAGGATGTCGTTCACATCGCGCTGGATGATCGGGAAGGTCAGCTGGCCGAGGTGCTGGGTCTGCGCGCCATCGGCGATCGTGCGCGGCGTGTCGATATGGACGATCTCGCCCTTGCGCAGCGATTGCTGGCCATCATTGCCGGCCTCCGGTTCGACGCCATACAGCATGCACCCCGGCGACAGTGCACGGGTAGCCAGCGCGGAGCCGGACAGCAGCCCGCCGCCGCCCAGGCAGACGAAGAAGGCGTCCAGCGGCCCGACTTCCTCGAACAATTCCTTGGCCGCCGTGCCCTGCCCCGCGATCACGTCAACGTGGTCGTAGGGCGGAATCAGCGTCAGGCCGTGCTTCTCGGCGAGCTCGCGTCCGATCTGTTCGCGGTCCTCGGTATACCGGTCATAGGTCACCACGCTCGCCCCATAGCCGCGGGTGGCGGCCACTTTCGCGGCCGGCGCGTCCTGCGGCATGATGATCGTGGCCGGCATGTCCAGGATCCTGGCCGACAAGGCGACCGCCTGGGCGTGATTGCCCGACGAGAAAGCGACGACGCCGGCGCGGCGCTGCTCGGGACTGAACTTCGCCAGCGCGTTATAACCGCCGCGGAACTTGAACGCCCCCATGCGCTGCATGTTCTCGCACTTGAAGAACACCTCGGCGCCGAATTCCTCGTTGACGGTGCGCGACGTCAGCACCGGCGTGCGGTGGGCCGCGCCCAGGATGCGCTCGGCGGCCTGGGCGACGTCTTCATAGGTGGGAAGCTGGAGCGAGGTCATGGTGGAGTCCTTTCAGGTGCGCGATGACGTAGGCGGAAATCTGATCCAATATTAGACATATTATCCAATCCTGGAATGGCCGTCAAACCGTCGGCGCCACGATCCCGCCAGCATCAGAACCTGAAGTAGAGACTCAGGATGCCGGTGATCCAGCCGCGCACCGACATCGGCGGGTCGTTGCCCGATCCGGGTGGCGCGGCCGGCGCGACATCGCGCAGCGCCTGGTCGACCAGTCGGTTGCGCTCGCGCGCGCGCCGCACGAAATACACCGCCCCCCACAGGAACAGGACCAGCACCGCCAGCGCCGCCCAGCCCCCGAAGAACAGGAGCGCACCGAAGATGAAGAACGGCCCGAACCAGTACAAGGTCCAGGCTTGATCATGCGCGACGTCCCACGCGGTTTCCGCCAGCACCACCTTTGGGGTGGACAGGTCGCGCCAGCCGATGACCTTTTGCCAGTTACCCTGCTCCACCAGGGCCACTGCATAGCGCGCTCCATCGCGCGGCACGGTGCCGTCCGCAAAGCTGACGCCATACTCCTTCCTGCCGCCGCTTTCAAAGCTGAACATGCGTCCCTGCACATCGAACACCCGGTCAAAGGTGATCTGCACGATCTGCGCAACATCTTCCACGCGTCGAGTCATCGCTTTCCTCACTTCCACAAGACAGGCGCGAGCGCCCAGATCGAGCGCGCGAACCGCGACGGCTCGCGTTTGCCGGTTGCCGGCGGCACTGCCGGATGCACGTCCCGCAGTGCCTGCGCCGCCTGCCGGTTGCGCCAGGCGGCGCGGTAGATGCAGGCGCCGACCACCAGCAGCATCAGCGCCGCCACCGGCACGGCCGCCCAGTAGCCGCCAAGCGCCAGGGAAACCCCGTAGGGCACCGGGATCATCAGGTAGCCATAAGGAAGCTGCGCGATGGCCAGCGCCCAGGCGGATCGCCTGATCCCGACCTGCGGCGTCGCCAAATCGCGCCAGCCGATGACCGTGTTCCAGTTGCCCGCTTCGGCAAACGCGACGGCGTAGGTCGCTCCCTCGCGCGCAATGCCCATGGCGCCGGCGTTGACGCCATAGACCGGCCAGCCGCCGTCCTCGAAGCTGAAGTCGCCAGTGCGTTCCTGGACGTCGAACACCCGGTCGAACCGGACCTGCCTGATATGCATTACTGAGCCTCGCTACGCATCGCCGATGCCGCGAACCCTAGCGCACAAGGGGCGGCATGTCCAGTCAATGGGCCAATCCATGCACGACGCATCAGTCCGGGATGCGGTTGACCAGTTCCCCGCCCTGCTCGAAGGCGCTGATGCTGTCGATGGTCGTGCGCATGATCTGCCCGATCGCCTCGACCGTGAAGAAGGCCTGGTGGCCGGTCACGATCACGTTCGGGAACGACACCAGGCGCTGGATCACGTCGTCGGTGATGATGGTCGACGACAGGTCCTGGAAGAACAGGCTCGCCTCCTGCTCGTAGACGTCGATCGCCAGTCCGCCCAGCTGCCCGGTCTTGAGCGCCTGCACCGCGGCCTCGGTGTCGACCAGGCCGCCGCGGCTGGTATTGACCAGCACGCAGCCGCGCTTGACCCGCGCCAGCGCGGCGGCGTCCACGATGTGGTGGGTATCTTCCAGCAGCGGACAATGCAGCGACACCACGTCGCTGCAGGACAGGAGTTCGTCGACGCCGATATAGCGCCCGCCCAGCGCCTCGAAGGCCGGACTCGGATACCGGTCGTGGCCGACCAGGGTGCAGCCGAAACCGGCCATGATGCGGGCGAAGATGGTGCCGATCTTGCCGGTGCCGATCACGCCGACCGTCTTGCCGTGCAAGTCGAATCCCATCAGGCCGTCGAGGTCGAAGTTGCCCTCGCGCGTGCGCACGCTGGCGCGCGCGATCTTGCGGTTCACGGCCAGCAGCAGGCCGACCGCGAATTCGGCGACCGAGTGGGGAGAATAATCGGTGACCCGCACCACCGCGATGCCGAGTTTGCCGGCCGCCGCCGCATCGACGTGGTTGTAGCCGGTCGAGCGGGTCGCCACCAGGCGCGTGCCCTGGCCGGCCAGGACGCCCAGCACTTCGGCGTCCACCGTGTCGTTGACGAAGACGCACACCGCCTCGCAGCCATGGGCCAGGATCGCCGTCTCGCGGCTCAAGCGGTCTTCGATGAACAGCAGCGCGTGACCGGCGCCCCCGTTGGCCATGGCCAGCATGGTCTTGTCGTAGCGGCGCGCGCTGAATACGGCGGTCTTCAAGGCGATCTCCCGAAGTGGACGGTACAGCCCGATTCTATTTGATGTCGTTGTAGGCAGTCGCCCGCGAAATGCCGAGATGGGCCGCCGCCACTTCCATGGCGCGGCGCACCTCGAGGAAGCCGCCCTCTTTCAGCTCGCGCATCAGTGCGCGCCGTTCGTGCGCCTTGAGCAGCTGGGGCGAGGACGCCAGGCGGGCGGCGTAGGCATCGATGCGGCGCCGGATGGCGTCGGCGTTGGCCGGATCGAGCGACTCGCCCAGCGGGGCCTGGCCCAGGGCGTTGAACTGTTCCAGGATGCCCTGCATCGACCGGAACAAGGTCAGGTCGACGTTCAGGCACAGCGCCGCGACGTAGTTGCCGTCGGCATCCTTGATGCCGATCGAAGTACTCTTGGCCGGGCGGCCGTCGGGAAACTGGTTCGGATAGTTGGCGACCACCTGCGGATAGGCGCTGTCGGCGATGCGCGCCAGTCCCAGTTCGGTGGCCGGGTCGCCCGCCGCGCGGCCGGACAGCCTGTTGTGGATCGCCAGCACCGCGTGGCCAGGGTCGCGCAGGTCATGCACGACCACTTCGCAGAACGGCGCGAAGGTCTGGGCCAGGCCGTCGGCGATCTGCCGCACCTGCTCGATGAGCGTGGATTCTTCCTTGCTCGGCAATGTCTTGGTCATGCTGGACATTTTATCCAAGACTGGCGATTCTGTAAAAAAGGACGGCGTTCAGGCCTACACCGGCACGTGAAGTGGCGAACAGAAGCAGAGTGATGCAAGGAAGACAATGAAATCCCTGAACATGGATTCCTCCAGGAGCCAACCATGAAGCGTCATTTGAGCCACCTCTGCCTGCTGGCCGCTGCCACGATGGCCGCACCGAGCGCCTTTTCCGAGTCCGTCATCGTCAAGTGCGTCGACAGCGCCGGTCGCGTCACCCTCACCGACCGCCCTTGCGAAGCGGGCGCCGCGACCCTGCGCACGGCGAGCCTGGCGCCGGACGAGGGCGTGACCCGCGTCGCGCCCTACCCTTTGATCGCCAAGCAGGATGTGCTGCCGCCGGCGCGCGAACTGCAGCGCCGCGCCGTGCCGACGGCGCGCGTCAAGGCAGAGCACCTGTCCAGCGACGTCGCCACCCTGAAGGCGGCGCGCGCGCAATTCCTGCTCGACGACGTGGGCGGCGGCAAGGACACCCTGGCCGGTCTTGAATAAGCTCAGTGCAGCCGGCTCACGCTGGCCAGGTGAGGCGCCGGCGGATTCTCCAGCTCCTGCAGCAGCGCCAGCAGCTCTTCATCCTCGATGAAGCCCGCGCTCGAGCGACCTTCCAGGATGCGCTCGGGAGGCATCGACCGCGCCACCACATAGCCCTGCACATAGTCGACGCCGATCTCGTGCAGGGTCTGCACGGTGGCCGCGTCCTCGGCCCATTCGGCGATCGTCTTCATGCCCAGGTTCACCGCCAGGCTGACGATCGCCTCGACGATGGCCACATTGGCAGGATGCGCATTGATGTTGACGATGAAATTACCGTCGATCTTCAACACGTCGGCCGGCAGTTCCTTGAGATAAGAGAACGAGGTGTACCCCGCGCCGAAATCGTCCAGCGCCACCTTGACGCCGAAGCCGCGCACCTGGTCGATGAAGCGGCGCGTGTTGTCCAGGTCGTGCAGCGCCACGCTCTCGGTAATCTCGAGGCACAGGCGGCTGGCCACGTGCACGTAGCGGCCCAGGATGTCGAAGGTGTCCTGCACGAAGCGCTCGTCGTTGAGCGACGCGCCCGACAGGTTCATGCACACGAAACGGGTATTGACCAGTTCCTCGGCATGTTCGGCGATCCAGGCCAGGGTCGAGTTCAGGACCCAGCGGTCGATCATGCTGGCGCGGCCGCTCTTCTCGGCGGCGGCGATCACGGCGCCGGCCGGCACCACGCGGCCGCCGGGTTCGCGCATGCGCAGCAGCACCTCGAAATTGAGTGATTCGTTCGGCGCGCGCAGCGACATGATCGGCTGCATCTCGAGCAGCAGATTGTCGGTCGCGTTCGGGCCGGACAGGCGCTCGACCAGGTCGAGTTCGGCGGCGCGCTGGCGGAAGGCGTCGGCGCCGCGCTCGTACACCACCAGGCCGTCGCCCAGGCCGGTCTTGGCTTCGCGGCAGGCGCGGTCCGAGGTCGAGACGGCGTCCTTCATCGGCATGCCCGGCACCACCTCGATCAGGCCGACCGAGGCGCGCACGTGGAAGGCCTTGTCGCCCACCCGGTACGGCGTGTTGCCGAGGCGGTCGACGATGCCGCGGCAGATGATGGCCGCCAGCGGGATCGCCGTCTCCGGCATCACGATCACGAATTCGTCGCCGCCCACGCGGCCGATCTGCTGGCCGCCGGCCAGCATCGTGCCCATGCGCTCGCACACCTGCTTGAGCACTTCGTCGCCCGCCGCATGGCCGAACAGGTCGTTGATCAGCTTGAAGCGGTCGAGGTCGACGTAGGCCAGCGCCATCGGCCGGCCCAGCGCCAGGCTGGCGGCCGCGCTGTTGAATTCGCGCTCGATGCCGCGCCGGTTATAGACCTTGGTCAGCGGATCATTATTGGCCATGAAGCGCAGCTGCTCGGTGGCCTTGTGCTTTTCGGTGGTGTCCTGCAGCACGCCCTCGATGCGCGAGCGCGCCAGCGTGGCGCTGACCAGGAAGCGCTGATTGCCGTCACGGCTGGCCAGCTCCATCTCGGCCTCGGCCTTGGCGTGCACCTGCTCGTGCAGGTTGGCCCAGCTGGCCTCGGTAAAGAATTGGCGCCAGGCGGTGCGGCCGGGCGTAAAGCCGCTCATGCCGAGCATTTTCTGCAGGGCCGGATTGACGCTCAGGAAATGGCCGTACATATCGAGGGTGAACAGGCCGACCGGCATGGCCTGGTAGGCGTGCTCGAGTTCCTCCTGCGCTTCCTGGCGTTTCTCGGTTTCCATGCGCATCTGCTCGGCCACGGCCAGCGCCGCAAGCAGGCTCGACGCGAGCGCCGCGGTGACGCTGTTGATCACGCCCAGCAGCTCGCGCATGCCGAGCGCGGCCGACAATACCTCGGCCAGCGAGGCCAGGAAGGTGACCGCGAACGATGCCGCGAACCAGGCCGCGACCCGGGTCCGCGACTCCACGATAATCTTGAACAGGCCCACCGTCATCAAGGAGAAGCAGCACACCAGGATGCCCCACAGCAACGGCAGGTACATGCCGTAGGGAAGCAGCATGGCCGCCGCCAGCATCGGCATGCACAGCCATTGCATGACGCGCATCGGCAGCACGTAGCGCATCTCGGCCAGGTGCTCCTTGAGCAGCGCCTGGTACAAGGTCAGCGTGGCGATGCCGTACAGCGTGATCGTCACCGCGCGGCTGCGCAGCAGCCATTCGGACGGCACGGTCTGGCCCAGCCACTGGATGTCCCAGCCGGCAGACAGCGCGCCGACACGCAGGTTCAGGATCAGCCAGCCGGCAAACAGCACGTACAGCGGCTGGCGGTTGATCAGGGCGGTGATGATGATGAACAGTGCCAGCACGATCATGCCGCCGTCGAGCAGGCCCGACTTGCGATGGTATTGCTTGACCGACAAGGCGAATTGCTCGGCCGGCCATTGCAGCACCGCCAGGCGCGCCGGGCCCGAGAAGCCGGCGCGGCACAGCAGCTGGCGCGGCAGGGGCGCCATGCGCAGCGCGAAGCCGGCCTTGTCGGCCTGCAGCGCGCCGTCCTGGCTGCTGCGGGTGGCGGCGCCGAGCGGCAACATGGTGCCCGCGTCCCAGCAGGCGATGTCGAGCGCGTGGCGTGACGGGAAGTCGATCACCTGCTCGCCGGCGCGCGGCATCGGTTCGAAGGCGAACCAGACCGGGGCTTCGGACAGGTGGGTGTCATGGCTGTTGGTCAGCGGCGTGGCGCGGGCCAGCGCCAGCGCATCGACCGGGGCCAGGCCGGCCGCCTGGTCGACCGTGACGTGCATCGCCAGCGGCACGTCGTCGCCGGTGCGGTACTCGTCGTGCCAGAACACGAGCGCGATCAGCGAGACGATGCCGATCCCGACCGGGATCAGGTAGTAGGCGAAGATCTTCAGTACCAGCTCGACGGCCGCGTGGAGCGTGGCCGGCAACGTTGCACGGAGCTGATGTGTGAGGTTGGGCATGGACGATCTAGGTGGAACTGACGACACTGCGCTGGAAGCGGCGGCCATTAAAGCGCAAGGATACAGCTTTACGCTAGTGCCGTCATGCAATTATTGGGCCAGCGAAGCCCATTTCGCAACGATGTGCCGGGATGCGACAGAACGCGGCCCGCCCTGGACCGCATTCCGTTTCTTTCAACCGATCAGGCGAAGGCCAGGTCGCGTGCCCGGGCGGCCGGGGCCGTTACCTGCCCTGGCAGCGCCAGCGTCGGCGGCGGCGCGACCGGGCCGATGTCGATGTCGGGGTGGTGCGTGTTGAAGAAGAAGTTCAGCATCGGATGGCGCGCCTCGGACCAGCGCTGCTGGAAGGTGGCGATCTCGAAGGCCATGACGCGGTGCGGAATATTGCCCACGTGGCGCAGCGGCACCAGGCCCTGTTCCGGGAACACGTCGACGAACAGCAGTTGCTGGTATTGCTTGTCCACCGGCGGACGGCCGGTCGCAACCGAATAATCGATGGCGTTGTCTTCGCAATACATGAAACAGGCCTTGACCAGTGCAATCTTGACCATGCGGCCGACACGGCCTTCATCGATGCCGAGGCGGGTCGCTTCGACCAGGCGCTTGCCCTGCAGCCAGTCGGGCAGGACGATCGATTCCTCGACGCCCAGCGGACGGTAGAGATTGGTGCGAATGCGGGTGCTGCCGATCGGCGTGCCGTCGAGCTTGGACTCGGCCAGCAGGACGATGGTGTCGGCATCGTAGTCCGCACCCTCGGGCTGCGCCAGGCTGCGGGCGAACTCCGGGACGTGGCGGGCATAGGCCGCATGGCGGATGCGCACGGCCTTGAGAAGATCCGCTTCGGTTTCGACCCGGCGGACAGTGAACGGCAAACGCTCGATCGCGCCTCCAGCGACCGGGGCGCGCGCGGTACGCGGGCGGGACGCTTTCGAGGGGTTGAACACAGCTGCGGGGAACAGCTCCATGGCGGTACTCCTGGGTTGATGTTATTGAAACAGGCTTGGTCTGAAACAAATTATCAATCCGCTCATGGAAAATCGAACTGCTGAGCAGGTGTACTTTTATCCCTCTATTTGATTCTCCGTAAACACATGCAGCAATGACAAAATAGGTGGGTTTACGGCGCACGGCTTGTGCGGCGCCGCAAAACAGGATTTACATCATGCGCGCCGTACCCGATACGCGGATCGAGCCGCCCCGCGCAGGTCCAATCTCGGCCGTCAAACGCGACCGCATATTCATGTCTTCGCCCTGCACGACCTCGATGCGTCCTGCGTGCGGCCAGCCGATGTCGCGCAGGTAGCCGGCCAGCGCCGCGGTGCCGGCGCCGGTCGCCGGGTCTTCGTACACACCGCCCGAGGCGAACGGATTACGCGTGTGAAATAACTGTGGCTGTTCGGCCCAGGCCAGCACCACCGTCACCAGTCCATGGTCGAGCATCAGCTTGCGGCCGGCATCGAGCTCGTAGCGCATCGCCGCCAGGGCCGCGCGGCTGGCCAGCGCCAGTACCAGGTGGTCGGCGCCGCCATGCGCGAGCGCGGGCGGGATGCGCGGATCGAGGTCGGCGCGGGTATAGCCGAACAGCGCGAGCGCCGCATCGGTCAGGGTCGCATCGGCCGCACTGCTATGGGTCGGCGGCGACTGCAGCGCCGCCAGCACCCGGGCGCCGTCGCGCCGCCCCTCGACCGTGATCGCGGCTGCGTTGAGCTGCAGCGCATAGCGGCCGTCGCCATGGGCACGCGCCAGCGCGGCGCCGAGGGCGATGGTCGCATGGCCGCAGAACGGCACCTCGGATTCGGGCGAAAAATAGCGCACGCGCCAAAGCTCGCCTTCCGGCGCGGCGAAGGCGGTTTCGGAGAACCCGACGTCACGGGCGATGCTTGCCATCTCGGCCGCCGGCGGCAAGCTGGCGCCGATCCAGACCCCGGCTGGATTGCCGCCCTGGCCATGGTCGTCGAAGGCGGCGATGCGCTGGATGTCGTTGGGCTGCATGGGCGATTCCTCGGCAATTGAAAACATCCATCATAGCGGCTGCGCCAAGCGCCAGCCAGCGCGCCGACCGGCGCCGACCCGGCTGCGAACCGGTGTACAGTGCAGGAGCGACACGGTACGACCCACGCCCGGCCGGCAACCATCATCCCTACAGGAGTATCCATGTTCAGCCCCGACGATTTCGCCCAACTCGATTTTTTGGCAGGCCGCTGGAAAGGAGAAACCCCGGATGGCAAGCCCTTCTATGAAGAGTATGACCGCCCCGAACCGAACGTCTATCGCTCGCGCCGCTTTACCGACGCCACTTTCAGCGAGTATGGCGACGGCAGCACCATCACCCTCGAGGAGGGCGAGGTAGTCTCGCAATGGGGCGAATTCACCTGGCGCGCATCGCGCATCGCGCCGGACGCCGCCAGCTTCGACCCGGTGAACGCACCCAGCCATTTTTCATGGCACCGCATCGGCGCCGACACGCTCGAAGCCAGGCAGCGCTGGAGCGCCGACGGCAAGGAGCAGCACTACACGATCACGATGGTCCGTATCGCGCGCGACTAGCACATCGGGCAGCCACGCCCGGCTTGACACCGGCTCGGCGCCGGCCTAGTATTTAGACGTTCATCTAATTAGAAACCCGTCGAATGTCTGTTCCCCTCAATGATGTCTTCAAGGCGATCGCCGATCCGACCCGGCGCGAGATCCTGCGCCTGTTGCGGCATGAAGAGATGAACGCGGGCGAGGTGGCGGCGCATTTCGACATGACCAAGCCGACCATGTCGCACCATTTCTCGGTACTGAAGGCGGCTGGCCTCATCACCAGCCGGCGCGAAGGCCAGACCATCTGGTATGCGCTGAACACGACCGTGCTCGAAGACGTGCTGGCCTGGACCATGGAGCTGGCACAAGCCAAACAAGGAGAGAAGCAATGAACAAGCGGTTCCTGGTGCTGTCCGGCCTCTTGACCCTGGCGGCGCTGGCCTTCTGCGCCTGGCTGTATCCGGCCATGCCCGCATCGATCCCGACCCACTGGAACGCCGACGGCGTGGCCGACGGCTTCAGTCCGCGCACGGCGATCTTCGTGTATACCGGACTGATGCTGGCGACGATCGGCGCCTGGAGCCTGCTGCCCTCGCTGTCGCCCCGGCGCTTCGCGATCGACGCCTTTGCCCCGACCTGGTGGCAGGGCGGCGTGATGCTGGTGGCGTTCATCGCTTATGCGCAATGCCTGCACGCCTGGTCGGCCTACAGTGGCGGCGTGGACATGGGACGGGCCATGCTGGCCGGCCTGGCGCTGCTGTTCGCCTTCACCGGCAATGTGATGGGCAAGGTGCGCCGCAACTTCTGGTTCGGCGTGCGCACGCCCTGGACCCTGGCCTCCGAACGGGTCTGGTATGCCACGCACCGGATGGCGGCGCGGTCGATGGTGGCGGGCGCCGCACTGGCGCTGCTGCTGCTGTTGCTGCGCGCACCGACCGGCTGGGCAATCGCGATCCTGGCCGGCTCCGCCCTGCTGCCGGCCGCGTGGTCGCTGCTGTACTACAAGCGCCTGGAACGGCGCGGCGCGCTCGGGTCCTGAGCGCTAGCGTTTCGCGCCTTCGACCTGCGGCAACAGCGCCGCCATGATGCCCAGCAGCGGCAGGAAGGACGCGATCCGGTACACCTGGTCGATCCCGTGAATGTCGGCGATATGGCCCATGGCCGCCGCCCCCACGCCGCTGATGCCGAACATCAGGCCGAAGAAGACGCCCGAGATCAGGCCGACCTTGCCCGGCACCAGCTCTTGCGCGAAGACGACGATGGCCGAGAAGGCCGACGACATCACCAGCCCGATCACCACCGACAGCACGCCGGTCCAGAACAGGTCCGCGTACGGCAGCGCGATGGTGAACGGCGCCGCACCCAGGATCGAGAACCAGATCACGCGCTTGCGGCCGATCTTGTCGCCGATCGGGCCGCCGGCAAAGGTGCCCGCCGCGACCGAGGCCAGGAACAGGAACAGGTAGAGCTGGGCGGTGCCGACCGGCAGGTGGAATTTCTCGATCAGGAAGAAGGTGTAGTACGACTGCAGGCTGGCCATGTAGATGTACTTGGAGAACACCAGCAGCGCCAGCACCACCAGCGCCTGGATCACCTTCTTGCGCGGCAGCGCCGGGCCGGCGTGCTGGGCGGCTTTCTTGATCATGGTCATCAGGTGGTTGCTGTACCAGCGGCTCACGCCGACCAGCACCGCCACCGCGACCAGCACCAGCAGCATGAACCAGGCAATCTCTCCCTGCCCGCGCCCCACCACGATGGCCGCGGCCAGCAGCGGGCCGAGCGCCGAGCCGGCGTTGCCGCCAACCTGGAACAGCGACTGCGCGAAGCCGAAGCGTCCGCCCGACGCCAGCCGGGCGACACGCGATGCCTCGGGGTGGAAGGTGGACGAGCCGATGCCGATCATCGCCGCCGCGACCAGCAGCATCGCGAAGCTGCCGGCCCAGGCCAGCACGCCCACGCCCAGCAGGGTGACCGACATCCCCGCCGGCAGCAGGAAGGGAATCGGGCGCTTGTCGGTGTACAGGCCGATCCAGGGCTGCAGCAGCGAGGCGGTGCACTGGAATGTCAGGGTGATCAACCCGACCTGGGTAAAGGTCAGGTCGAATTCATGCTTGAGCAGCGGGTAGATCGACGGCAATACCGCCTGCACGCAGTCGTTCAGCAGGTGAACGAAGGCGACCGAGAACAGGATCTGCATGACGGTGCCGGAGGCGGCGGGCGAGATGGTGGAAGACGGTGAAGATGGTGTAGACATGGACGACCAGGTGCGGATTGCGCCAACAAAGTATGGGACAGTCCGACAGGATATGCTAAAACGGCCGTTCGCGTGCGACGGCCGTTCGAGGGCGCCGCGCGCCGCCCCCGCAAGATTATGTGACCGGAACCAGGCGGTTCGCCCGGCCGCCGCCGGGCGCCGTCGGCGATGCGGGTCGCGCACACGGGACGAGGCCTTTGACGCGGTGGTGCTCGACCTCGGCTTGCCCGACGGCGACGGCAACCACCTTCTGCGCATCCTGCGCGCCGACGGCGTACGCCTGCCGGTATTGATCATCAGCGCGCGCGACAGCCTGCAAGAGCGCCTGAAAAGCGTCGACCTGGGCGCCGACGACTACCCGATCAAGCCGTTCAACATCCCCGAGCTGCCGGTGCGGCTGCGCGCCATCGTGCGCCGCAGCCACGCCACGCTCGAAGAAAACCTGTGGACGCCGGTTGACATCGTGCTGGACGAGAACCGCATGGCGGTAACGCGACCGGGCGGCGGCGCGGCCCATCTGGCGGTGCAGCGCAATATCGAGATCGAGCTCCACGCCGACGGCGACGGCAGCGTGCCGCTGCACCTGGAAAGGATGGGCTCGGCCGTCGATAACCTGATCAGCAAATGCGATCAAGTATTCGCCCCAGGATGGCCGCATCGCGGTGCGCCTGGCGCGTATCGGGCACATATACCGCCATGCGATCGCCGACCAGGGACCGGGCATCGCGCCGGAGTTGCGCGACAAGGTATTCGACCGCTTCTACCGGGTGCCGGGGCGGGAGCAGTCGGGTAGCGGCCCGGGGCTGGCCATCGCCGCACGCGGCGCGGCGCGCAACGGCGGCATCATCGTGCGGTCGGATGGCGAAGGTGGCCGCGGCTTGACGGCGGCCATCGAATTCGCCGGCGCCGCCTGAATCACCCCTGGGTCAGGAACGGCAGCGCGCGCTCGAGCAACGCGTCCGGCGCTTCCTCGGCGATATAGTGACCGCAGGGCAGCGCCCCGCCCTGCACGTCGTCCGCGACCCGAGCCCATTCGCCGAGCGGATCGAAGCAGCGGCCGACCACGCCCTGCTCGCCCCATAGCGCCAGGAGCGGCACCTGGAGCTTGCGGCCGGCGTCACGATCGGCGCGGTCGTGTTCAAGGTCGATCCCGGCGGCGGCGCGGTAGTCCTCACAGATGCCGTGGGCGGCGCCCGGCAGGGCCAGGCAGCGCTGATATTCGGCCAGGGCACGCGGATCGAACGGCGCCAGCCCGGCGCTGCGCTTGCCCATGACGTCGCGCACATAGGCGCCTGGATCAGCCTCGATCAGGCGTTCTGGCAGCGGCGCCGGCTGGATCAGGAAGAACCAGTGCCAGTAGGCGCGCGCAAATGCTTCCGAGGTCTGTTCGTACATCGCCAGCGTCGGCGCGATGTCCAGCAGCGCCATGCGTTCGACGGCCTGCGGATGGTCCAGCGCCAGCCGGTGCGCGACGCGCGCGCCGCGGTCGTGGGCCAGCACCTTGAACTCGGCAAAGCCAAGCGAGCGCATGACGGCCAGCGCATCGAGCGCCATCGCGCGCTTGCTGTAGTTGGCGTGTCCAGGGGCGCCGGCGGGCTTGGAGGAATCGCCATAGCCGCGCAGGTCGCAGGCGACGAGCGTGAAGCGCTCGGCCAGTCGCGGCGCGACCTTGTGCCAGATGGCGTGGGTTTGCGGGTGGCCATGCAATAGCAGCAGCGGCGGGCCGGAGCCGCCGACGATGGCGTTGATGGTGGTCGCAGGGTCGACCTCGACCCGCAAGGAGCGGAAATCCGGGAATAACGTTGTCATCGATTCTCTGCCAGTATGGGGGGTTCCTGAACTGCCGGGAGACTATACACGTCGCCGGCCCCGATCGTGGCGAATGCGATCCCAAGCCTGGCGCCAGGGACTGTCAGCGCGGCCACCACACCGAATCTTGAACGTACTTCCTCGCGCGTTTCCCGGCATGCCTGAACCGGCACCGTATCGGCAAACATCATTTCTGGTCGGTCGCCGCGGCGCGGCGGTATTTCATTCGGTATGCGGTGTTGATGGTCGATGCCATGCAGTTGTTGCACGCCGATGTTTTGAATCGCGCAACAGTGCATGTGGGCGGCTCGTGCCTCAGGAGGTGACCGGGCGCAGCGAATCGAGTTTCTTGCGGTTCAGTTTAGCCGATACGCTTGCTGCTGCCCGCAGCCACCATGCGACTTTTCGGTTCAATACCGGAGGGCCAAAGCGTCCACGGATAAAATCTTCAATCGCCAGCAACATCACGTCACTCTGCTCAGGAAGGCCACGGTCGCGGCGCCGGTTCGCTTCAAAAAACGCCATATCGATCAGTCGCAAATACAGCTTGTTGCGATACGGCGCTGGCGTGTTCTTGTAAAAGAACAGCATGTGATTGCGCTGCAGCAGGTAGACCAGGTAGAGCGGGTATTCTTCAAAGGTGTAACGCACGTCATGATATGCCGTGGCCGTGAACACGCAACGGCTATGCCAGCCTTGGCGCGACAGGCGCGCGCCGATGTCGTCGTCGTCGTAGTACGCGAAAAAGCGGTCATCGAGCGGTCCGGTCTGGATGAGCGCCTCGACGCGAAACAGGATGGCGGTGCCGTCGAGCCAGACTGAGGCTGGGGCCGCTTCTTGCAGGCGCCGTGCCTCCTCGACCACGACGATGCGATCGCTTGCGCGACCTATCCAGTTATGCGTATTCACGCAGCGTATGATCGAGGCACGGTCATCGCTATTGCGCAACATTGGCGATACCGCACCTATCTTGTCGTCGAGCAAAATCTCATTAACTAATTGGAGCAAGGTGCCGGGTAGTACCTCGGCATCATTATTGAGCAGCCAAATAAAGTTATAACCTTCGGCAACTGCAGAAGCAATGGCAATATTGTGACCTCCGGTGAAGCCCAGGTTGTTCGGTAGACATTGCAATGTAGCAAATTCCGGCATGCCCGCCTGTAAAGCGGCGCGATCCTCACTACGCGAGCCGTTATCGATCACCAGCACGGAAACCTCGGCCACACTGCTGGTCGTCGCCAGCTCACCCTGGATCGAGGCCAGGCAATGCAAGGTCTTCGCAGCACCGTTCCAATTCAAGATGCTGACCAAAACTCTCGGCTTGGCCGTTGCCGAAACAGCTGCGGAGTTAACTTCGGATGAAGACATCATGGGTGTAAGTTATGAAGAGTCCAGAAGCGGCCACGACCGTGGCCGTGGAGTCGAAATCAGAAAAGCAGGAAGCTGTCTTTATCATAATACTTTCCATTACCGGCACAGGTAGGAAATATACAAAAACTGGGATAGCCGAGACCAAAATTTTTACTGATGGCAATTCCGGCCCGCCGGCACTGGCGACCGCCCCGCCACACACCCGTATGCATCCCACCTAAGCACACGGCTGTCCTTACACGAACCTGACAATTCGGCAATTGTTGTAAATACGCATTGATCTGTGTTAACGAATTGACACTCTGCATTGTGCTGCGCAGTATGAACTTGAGGCCGACGCCTCATCCTTCCCAGGACCACCGCCGCACAACGACAAGAGGAACCAGCACCATGCAGAGAAACAGGACGGAAAAGACAGCACTCGCCCTCGCAGTGGCCGCGTTATGCGCCGCCGGCGCCCAGGCACAGGAGGCTGCATCCCAGGCCGACACGGCCGCCAGCGCCGCGACGGTGGTGGTCACCGGCACCCGGGTCGCCAACCGCACGGCGCTCGACACCGCGGCGCCGGTCGACATCATCTCGTCCGAAACCCTCAAGAATGCCGGCAGCACCGAGATGAACCAGGCGCTGTCGCTGGCCTTGCCCTCGCTGAACTTTCCGCGGCCTTCGATCACCGACGGCACCGATACCATCCGCCCCGCCACCCTGCGCGGCATGGCGCCCGACCAGACCCTGGTGCTGATCAATTCCAAGCGCCGCCATGCCTCCTCGCTGGTGAACGTGAACGGCTCCATCGGCCGCGGTTCGGCGGCGGTCGACCTCAATACCATCCCGACCGCGATCGTGAAATCGGTCGAGGTGCTGCGCGACGGCGCTGCGGCGCAATATGGTTCCGACGCCATCTCGGGCGTGGTCAATATGCGCCTGCGCACCGACCGCGATGGCGGCGAAGCGAGCGTGACCTACGGCGCGCGCAAGTCCGAATACGACCTGTGGAACGACGCCGTGCCCGCCGGCGGCACCTGGTCCGGACCGGATTCGCGCAAGCGCACCGACGGCCAGACCGCCACTGTCAGCCTGTGGAAAGGCTTGGCGCTGGGCGAATCCGGCTTCCTGACCCTGGCCGCCGAATACCGCGACCAGAACCGCACCGAACGTGGCGGCTACGACATGCGCCAGCAGTATCCGCGCGTGAATGGCGGCTTCGATCCGCGCGAAAACACCATCAACCGTTTCAATGCCTGGACTGGCGAGCCGGAACTCGACCAGGCCACCCTGTTCGCCAACGCCGGCAACGACCTGGGCGGCGGCGTCAAGGTGTATGGCTGGGCCAGTTACCAGGACCGCGACGCCACCTCGTCCGGTTACTTCCGCCCGCCGCAGGACGCACGCAACATCCTGTCGATCTATCCGGACGGCTTCCTGCCGCTGATCTCGCCGACCGTGAAGGATTTCTCGCTGACCGGCGGCGTGACCTGGCAGGCAGGCGAGTGGGACATGGACGCCTCGCTCGGCTACGGCAAGAACAAGATGGAGTACACGATCGAGAACACGCTGAACCGCTCGCTCGGGCCGACCAGCAAGACCGCGTTCTATGCCGGCGGCTATTCCTATGACCAGGCCGTGTTCAACCTGACCGGCGTGCGCAGCATCGAGCTGGCCTCGCTGTCGTCGCCGCTGAACGTGGCGGTGGGCGTCGAGGCGCGCCGCGAAGGCTATGAACTGTTCGCCGGCGAAGAGCAGTCGTGGAGCTATGGCGGCCAGGTGCTGCCCAACGGCACGCCGGCCGCGCCCGGCGCCCAGGTGTTTCCGGGCTTTCGCCCCGCCAATGAAGTCGACGCCCATCGCAACGCGGTCGGCGCCTTCATTGATCTCGAGGCCAATGTCACACCCGAGCTCCTCGCATCCGCAGCAGTGCGCGCCGAAAAATACTCGGACTTCGGCAACAGCGTGGCCGGCAAGCTGGCGCTGCGCTACGACTTCACCAGGTCGTTCGCGCTGCGCGGCGCGCTCCAGAACGGCTTTCGCGCGCCGTCGCCGCAGCAGCAGCACTTCACCGCGACCTCGACCAACTTCATCAACGGCATCCCCTACGAGATCACCACCTTCAAGCCATCCGACCCGGTGGCCGTGGCCCTGGGCGCCAAGCCGCTCGACGCCGAGGAATCGGTCAACGCCTCGCTCGGCGCCGTGTTGCGGCTGGGCGGCGTGAGCGTGACGGTCGACGCCTACCGCATCGACATCGACGACCGCATCATCCTGTCCGAAAACCTCACGCAAACGAATGTGCGCGACTACATCGCCAGCCAGGGCTTCATCGGCGTCGGTGGCGGCCGCTTCTTCATCAACGGTGTGGATACCACGACCAAGGGTGTCGACGTGGTGATCAACTGGTTGCATGACGCAGGCGCGGCGGGCCGCTTCGACTTCACCCTGGCGGGCAACTACACCAAGACCGAGGTGACCAAGGTGCCAGTGACCGAGCAACTGTCGAACCTGAGCCCGTCGCCGGTACTGTTCGATCGTATAAATGTGCTGTCGCTCGAGAAAGGCCAGCCGAAGAACAAGATCAGCGCCAACGTCAATTGGAAGCTGGGCCCGTGGGGTGCGACCCTGCGCGCCACACGGTATGGCGAGGTGCTGTCACCGGGCACCACGGCGGCCTTCGACTTCGAGCTCGGCGCCAAGACCGTGGTCGACCTGGAAGGACGCTTCGCCGTCACGCCCAAGCTGACCCTGGCGCTGGGTGCGGACAACGTCTTCGACCAGTACCCCGAGACGCTGCCACCGTCGATCAACACCACCAGCAACATGCCGTTCTCGACCTACGCGCCGTTCGGTCGCTCCGGCCGCTACATCTACGGGCGCGCCACCTACGCCTTCTGATCCGGCCCCATGACACGGGTGGAATGCCGTCGGCATGACTACCCGTGCGGTACATCGCGTGGCGACGACTATGCAACACATGCATGCCAATTGTGCGTCCCATCAACGGCCGAGCTGATATCATGTTTCTTTAAGACAATTTTGATTGTCAGAATGGAATCTGACATCCACCCGAAAGTACTCATGCTGGCTCACGACGATCTCGCGCAGTGGCGCGCACGTGTTTTCACGTCATTGATGTCGGTCGTCCTGGTGCTGGCCTTGATGGCGGCGGTGCCGAGCGCGGCGCTGGCCATCTACCGCGACATGCCGGCGGTGGCCTTGATGGACACCGCCGCCCTGGCGTGGATCCTGGCCATCTGGCGCCTCGACCGCCTGGCCTACCGCACCCGGGTCCTGAATTTCCTGGCCATGCTGTATGGCGTGGGCATGGGGTCGATGCTCGCCGCCGGCGCGATCGGCCTGTTCTACCTGTTCGCCGCGCCGGCGCTGGCCGCCGTCCTGCTGGGCACGCGCCATGCAGTGGCGGCGCTCGTGCTCAGCGCCGCCATGCTGCTGGTGCTCGGGCTGACCGGGCAGAGCGAGATCGCGGTCGGCCACTACGCCCACGACTCGCTGCCCAGTGTGCTGATCCTGACCCTCAATTTCACCTGCGTGGGCGCGCTGATCATCCTGACCTGCGGCACCCTGCTCAAGGGCCTGGCCGGTTCGCTCAAGAATGTGCGCACGGTCGCCGGTTCGCTCGAGGAAGGCCAGACCCTGCTGCGCGCCATGAACGGCGAACTGCGCCTGACGTCCGCCGCCCTGGCCGCCCTCAACGAGATGGTCTTGATCGTCAAGGTGACCGACCGCCCTGGCGCCAGCTTGCCCATCATCTTCGCCAACCGGGCCTTCGAGCAGCGCAGCGGCTACTGCGCCGACGAGATCATCGGCCGCAGCATGCGCATGCTGCACGGGCCCGAGACCGATCCGGCAGTGGTGGCGCGCATCGTCCAGGCCATGGGTCGGCGCGAGCCGGTGTCGGCCGAACTGGTCAATTATTCGAAGGCGGGCGAGCCGTGCTGGGTCGAGATCGACATGGTGCCGTTCGCCGCAGAAGGCGGTCCGATCACGCACCTGGTGGTGGTGGGGCGTGACATCACCGAGCGGCGCCGCTCGGCCGACGCCATCGAGCAACTGGCTTTCTACGACGTGCTCACCGGCCTGCCGAACCGGCGCCTGCTGATGGAGCGCCTGCATGCGCTGGTCGAACAGGCGCATGCCGGCCGCGGTCAGGGCGCGGTGCTGTACATCGACCTCGACAACTTCAAGAGCGTCAACGATGCGCGCGGCCACGCGACCGGCGACGCACTGCTCAAGCACGTCGCCGCCCACCTGGGCGAAGCGGTGCGTAGCGGCGACACCGTGGCGCGCCTTGGCGGCGATGAATTCGTCATCCTGGCCGCCAACCTCGGCGCCGACGCCGACGGCGCCACCGCCGCCGCCCTGGCCCTAGCGCAGCAGGTCGGCAAGGCGCTGCGTCGTCCCGCCACCATCGAGGGCCAGGACTATCACTCGTCGGGCAGCATCGGCGTCGCGCTGCCGCTGCGCCAGGGACAGACCATGCACGACCTGCTGCGCGAAGCCGATACCGCGATGTATCACGCGAAGGCGGCGGGGCGCAATGGCGTCGCGCTGTTCGAGACCACGATGCTGGCGGCGGCCGAGAATGTCCTGACGCTCGAACGCGACCTGGCCACCGCCATCGAGAACAACGAGCTGGCGCTGCACCTGCAACTGCAGGTCGACCCGCAAGGCGCGGCGGTCGGCGCCGAAGTGCTGCTGCGCTGGCGCCGCGCGGACGGCGTGCTGGTGCCGCCCGACGCCTTCATCCCGGTCGCCGAAGAGACCGGCCTGATCGTTTCGCTCGGCGCCTGGGTATTGCGCCATGCCTGCCTGGCCTGGCGCGAACTCGATCAGCTCGGGCACACGCTGCCGCTGTCGATCAACGTCAGTCCGCGCCAGTTCCGCCAGCCCGACTTCGTGGCGGTGGTGCGCGACATCGTGCGCGAGACGGGCGTGCCGCCGCAACAGCTCATCTTCGAAGTCACCGAGGGCCTGCTGGTCAACGATATCGACGACACGGTCAGGCGCATGCACGAGCTGGCGCAGCTGGGCATCCGCTTCTCGATCGACGACTTCGGCACCGGGTATTCGAACCTGGCCTACCTGCGCAAGATGCCGCTGTACGAGCTCAAGATCGACAAGGGCTTCATCCGCGACATGCCGGACGACAGCAACGGCACGGCGCTGGTGCAATCGATCCTGGCGATGGCCGGCCAGCTGGGCCTGCGGGTCGTGGCGGAAGGCATCGAGACGCCGGAGCAGGCGCGCTTCCTGGCCGGCCATGGCCAGCCGTACATGCAGGGTTACCTGTTCTGCCGCCCGATGCCGCTGGCGGACCTGGTCAAGCGCCTGGCGAGCGCCGGCCGGGCCGACGCCGTGGAAGCCGTCGAAAGCGTCGCTTAACGCGCCAGCACCTCGCCCAGCCTGCGGGCGAGGAAATCGACCAGCGCCGCCACCCGCGGCGCCAGCGCGCCCTGCTTGTAGAACACGGCCCACACGGGCTGGGTCCACGCCAGGGTGTGCTCTTCCAGCACCGGCACCAGCCGTCCCGCCGCCAGGTCGGCGCGCACCAGGAATTCTCCCATCGACCCGATGCCGGCGCCGTGCAAGACCAGGTGGCGCACCGTCTCGCCGCTCGAGGCCAGCACCTGCGGCGTCACCGTGTAGCCGTCGCCACCTTCATGCAGCAGCGGCCAGGTATTGAGCGAGGCCGGCGCCGTGAAGCCCACGGTGCGGTGCAGCGCCAGCTCGCCCGGCGCGCGCGGCACGCCGTGGCATTCCAGGTAGGACGGCGACGCGACTACCCGCAACCTGCCACTGCCCAGGCGCCGCGCATTGAGCGTGGAATCGGGCAGCGCGCCGATGCGGATCGCCAGGTCGGCCCGTTCCTCGATCAGGTCGACATAGGTTTCGCCGCTGGTCAGTTCCAGCTGCACCAGCGGATACGCCTCCAGGAAGTCGGGCAGCAAGGGCGCCAGCAGGTGGTCGAAGGCGGGCGTCGAGGCGTTCACCCGCACCAGCCCCGATGGCTGCGAGCGGCGCGCCTGCGCCTCGGCCTCGGTATTGGCCAGGTCGGCCAGGATGGCGCGGGCGCGCTCGAGCAGCCAGGCGCCTTCCTCGGTCAGTTGCAGGCGCCGCGTCGTGCGGTGCATCAGCGTCATGCCCAGGCCGTCCTCCAGGCGCGAGATGGTGCGCGAGACGCCGGACGGCGTTTGCCCAAGGCGTTCGGCGGCGGCAGAGAACGAACCGGAATCTATGACTGCGACAAATACAATCAAGCCGTCCACATCGATCATTGATGACCCCAGATCAAAGATCCATTGTATAGCGGCGTATTTTTCCTTGCAGCCAAGCACGGCACACTGCATGCCTGCGTCATTCTTGCCCTTCAACGGTATCAGCTACACCAAGGAGTATCGTATGCCACTCGCACTCTGGGCGCTCACATTGAGCGCCTTTGCCATCGGGACGACCGAATTCGTGATCGTCGGCCTGATCCCCACCATCGCCGCCAGCCTCGACGTGTCGGTGCCCTCGGCCGGCCTCCTGGTCAGCCTGTACGCGCTGGGCGTCGCCATCGGCGCGCCGGTGCTGACCGCACTCACCGGCCGCGTGCCGCGCAAGCAGCTGCTGCTCGGCCTCATGGTGCTGTTCACGATCGGCAACCTGGTGGCCTGGATGGCGCCCAACTACCCGGCCCTGGTGGCCGCGCGCGTGCTCACGGGCCTCGCGCACGGCGTATTCTTCTCAATCGGTTCGACCATCGCCACCAGCCTGGTGCCGAAAGAAAAAGCCGCCAGCGCCATCGCGCTGATGTTCACCGGCCTCACGGTCGCCCTGGTCACCGGCGTGCCGCTCGGGACCTTCATCGGCCAGCACTTCGGCTGGCAGGCGACCTTCCTGGCCGTCTCGCTGCTGGGCGTGATCGCCTTGATCGGCAGCGCCATCCTGGTGCCGTCGAATATCGCCGGCAGCAAGCCTGCGCGCCTGCCGGCCCAGCTCGCGGTGCTCAGGAAACCACGCCTGCTGCTGGTCTACGCCATGACCACGCTGGGCTACGGCGGCACCTTCATCGCCTTCACCTACCTGGCGCCGATCCTGCAGGAAGTGTCGGGCTTCGCCGCCTCGACCGTCAGCCTGGTGATGCTGGTGTACGGCGTCTCGGTCGCGGCCGGGAATATCTGGGGCGGCAAGCTGGCCGACCGCCAGGGTCCGGTGCGCGCGCTGCAGATCGTGTTCGCCCTGCTGGCCGTGGTGCTGCTGGTGCTGACCTTCACCGCGCCGAGCAAACCGCTGGTGCTGCTCACCGTGCTGGCCTGGGGCGCGGTCGCATTCGGCAACGTGCCCGGCCTGCAAGTGTACGTCGTGCAGCGCGCCGAACGCGATGCACCGCAGGCGGTGGACGTGGCCTCGGGCCTGAACATCGCCGCCTTCAATGTCGGCATCGCGCTTGGCGCCTGGGGCGGCGGCCTGATCGTCGCCAGGCTGGGCCTGATGGCCACGCCGTGGATCGGCGCCCTGATCGTCGTCGCCGCCCTGCTGCTCACGACCCTCGCCGGCTGGCTCGATCGGCGCGAAGGCGTGCCGGCCAAGGCAGCCGTGCGCGGCGCCGTCGTCACCCATTGACAAGTCGACAGGATACATGATGATGAACATGCCACAACTTGGCCTCGGCACCTTCCGCCTGCAAGGACAGGCAGCCATCGATTCGGTCGCTACCGGCCTCGAACTGGGCTACCGCCATATCGACACCGCCCAGATCTACGGCAATGAAGCCGAAGTCGGCCAGGCGCTGGCCGCGTCAGCCGTGCCGCGCGGCGAGGTCTACCTGACCACCAAGATCTGGACCGAGCACCTGGCCGCCGACAGGCTGGCGGCGAGCCTGAAGGACAGCCTGCACAAGCTGCGCCTCGAGCAGGTCGACCTGACCCTGATCCATTGGCCGTCTCCTGGCGGCGCCGTACCGGTGGCCGAATCGATGCAGGCCCTGCTGGCCGCGCGCGCGGCCGGCCTGACCGGCGCGATCGGCATCTCGAACTTCCCGGTGGCGCTGATGCGCGAAGCGGTGAGCGCCGTCGGGGCGCCGAACATCGCCACCAACCAGGTCGAGCTGCATCCCTACCTGCAAAACCGCAGCGTGGCCGCCTTCGCCCGCGCAGCCGGCATCCACGTCACCGCCTACATGCCGCTGGCCTATGGCAAGGTGATGCGCGACCCGTTGATCGGCGAGATCGCGCGCCGCCATGGCGCGACGCCGGCCCAGGTGACGCTGGCCTGGCTGCTGGCCAAGGGCTACGCCGTGATCCCGTCATCGACCAGGCGCGAGAACCTGGCCGGCAACCTGGCCGCGCACAAGCTCGTGTTAGGCGTCGACGACAGCGCCGCCATCGACGCGCTCGACGATGGCGCCCGCCTGGTCAACCCTGACTTCGCGCCGCACTGGGACTGAGCCTACTGGTCCAGTTCCGGATAGCGGCGGAAGATGCCTTCTTCATTGAACGGAATCCGCCGCTCCGACGCAAGATACGCGGCGATATTCGGCCGCGCGGCTACCCGGTCGCGCAGCCCGGTGAGCACGGGATACTCTTGCTCGATCGTCTTCATCGCATTCGGGAAGGCGTAGCGCAAGCCCTCGATAACCTGGAACAGCGACAGGTCGGCGTAGGTCACCTTGTCGCCCGTGAGGTAGACGCGCGGCTCGGGATTGGACAGCAGGCGCGCGAAATAGCCCATGAACTTGGGGACGCGCGACTCGATGAAGTCGGCCGAACGGCGCAGCGCCTCGGGCTTCTGGTCTTCGTAGTACAGGCTTGATGCGATCGGGTGATGGGTGTCATGGGCCTCGGTCACCAGGTCGGCGATGGTCAGCTGCAGCTGGTGCACCCACAGGCGGCCCGGGTCGGTGCGCGGCGCCAGGCCGTGCTGTTCGCCGAGGTACAGCAGGATATTGGCCACCTGGCCGATCACCAACTCGCCGGATTTCAGGAACGGCGGCGCGAACGCCGGGTACTCCTCGACCTCGAGCGCCGCCATCAACAGGTCGACGCCCCCTTCGCGGCGCGCCACGTCGACGTAGTCGGCGCCCGCCTCTTCGAGCGCCAGGCGGACGAATTCTCCGCGTCCCTGGATGCTTGGCCAATAGAACAGTTTGTACGGTTCAACCATGATGAATATCTCCCGTGTCCGTGAGCGAGCCATGGTAGCCGTAGCGGCCCGTACGTGCTGCACGGGATGAATCAGTGGCTGCTGCCTGTATGGTCGGTATCGCGCTTCATTCATGCATCCCGGAATTTCGTTGAAGGCTGCGACAGGGAAGTACCAGCCAGTGCCGCCGCCATGCAGCAGGGCATGGCCCCGGAAATTGATGGCACTGCCCGGTACGATGACGGCACGGGCGTGCTCGAAAGCGGGTGGCCTGGTGAAGCGGGTGAACCTGACATCGCCAATGTATGGTGAGGGTTTGGACTTGTGCGCGCTTGCCTGCATCGCGCTTCGTTGACCTCCCCATTGCAGCGCCCATGATGCTTGCATGTCCGGGTGCGCCGCGCTGGCCTGCGTTCTTGCAGGGAAAGTCACATCGACGGTGACAAGACTCACTTGGAAAGAGTTGTCGCTGCTCAGCAATACAGCAGCGGAGCGGGAACAACGGGCCTGGATGCAAGAGCAAGCCCGACTGGCGCGGGCGACTGCCCGATGGCACCCCAGCCCGCGGACGGGCCCGCCGGCGGAATGACGATGATGGGCTTGGCCGGCCGCAAACATGGTAGTCTTGTCATGCATGTCAAAAATAACCATAAGTTAATACGTCCAGAGAGCGCACCATGACTATCCACCCCTGCCCTGGTTCCCAAGCGCTGTTTGCCCTGCGTCCGGGCACGAGTTAGCATTTCGGCACATAATTGCACAGCGGAATTATTATTGCTATTACGCTGACCATGGCCCGCAATCGTCCAGCGGGTAGTTTGCAAGACAAGCCTTTATGCCGAATGGAGCGCTCGATGATCTTCGCTCGATTGACCCAACGCTGGCACGCGCTGCGCTATTGGCGCGAGCACCAGTCCCTGTCCCGCCTCAAGCTCGTGCGCCGCCTCGAGAACGCACCCGACGACGACCTGTTCCGCCATGTGAGCGGCCGCGATTACCTGGCGCGCGGCCTTGGCGTACGCGAACGCATGCGCTGCGTGCTGGCCCATTACCGCTTCGAGGAAGCCACCTTCAACGCGGCCTGGCGCCAGGCCGCGCATCATGGCGGCCTGGTGCTGTGGCAGCACGAGGACGATGGCGGCAGCTTCGTCATGCGGCTCGAGCACGCACCGCGCATCGACCCCGAGGGCGAGCTGACGATCTCGCTGGTCGTCGACGGCACGGTCCTGCACCGCCTGTCCTGGACCTGGGTCGAGGGCGCGGTGGTGGGCGTCGAGCCGCCGATCATTCCTTTCATCTCGCGCAACGCCGGCCTGTGGCGCGACGCCGGCGGCGCCTTCGATGCGTTCGAGCGCGTGTTCCCCAATAATTCGCCGAGCTTCTTCTGCTTCGCCGCCCTCCAGGGCGCGGTGCAGGCGCTGGGCTTCGACCGCGTGGTCGCGGTGCGCGGCAACGCACATGTGGCCTATGAGGCAGAGCAGGACAAGGCGTTCGAGAACGCCTACGACGGCTTCTGGCGCATCCTGGGCGGCGCCGAACTGGATGCGCGCAGCTATCTGGTCCCGCTGCCGTTCTACCTCAAGCCGCTGCAGGACATGCCGTCCAAGCACCGCAAGCGCGCGGCCCAGCGCCGCGAGCACTGGCGCGCGATCGGCGACGCGGCGTGCAGCGTGCTGCTGCGCCATCTGCTGACGCCGGCCGCAGCCCAGCCGGTAGTGGACGAAACGCCATCGACCGCCAGGGCTTGATCCTCGCGCATCAAGCCGTCTTGACAGATTCACCACGGCCACATTGGGCCGTGGTACACTCGCGCATTCGCTAGGGGTCCTGGAACACATTTCCGGGTGAGAGATACCCTTCGTACCTGATCTGGATAATGCCAGCGAAGGAAAGCGCAAAGCAGCACCCCGGTTCGTTTGCCCTTCCCCCACGTTGGCTCCGGCTTTGATAAAAGCTGCGCGCCGTGTGGCGCGCGAACACGAGCAAACCATGACATTCACTTCGAAGCACACCGTCCTCGCCTGCGCCATCGTGCAGGCGTTTTCCCTATCGTCGCAGGCATCCGCGCAACAGGCTGCGCCCCCACCCGTATCATCGGTCGTCGTCACCGGCAGCAAGTGGATCGCCCTCGACCGCGCCAGCGTCGGCGGTTTCTCCGACATGCGGCTGCTCGACTCCCCGGCCTCGATCACCTCGATGAGCCAGGGCCAGATGCAAGACCTGTCGATCCGCAGCGCCACCGACGCCGCCCGCTACGACGCCTCGATCGGCGACGCCTACAATGCGATCGGCTACGCCGAGCAGTTCTCGATCCGCGGCTTCGCGCTCGACAACGCCACCAGCTATCGCAAGGACATGATCGCGATCTCGGGCGACACCCAGATCCCGCTCGAGAACAAGGAACGCATCGAAGTCCTGCGCGGCCTGGCCGGCCTGCAGGCGGGCGTCGCCGCGCCAGGCGGGATGATCAACTTCGTCACCAAGCGCCCGACCAATGCGCCGCTGCGCCAGGCGACGGTCGAAGTGCGCGAGCGCGGCACTGTGTATGGGGCGGTCGACCTGGGCGGGCGCTTCGGGGACCGCCGCTTCGGCTACCGCATCAACGCGGCGGCGGAAGACCTGAAATCGTATGTGCGCGGCGCCGACGGCGAGCGCCAGTTCGCCTCGGCCGCCTTCGACTGGCAGATCACGCCGGACGCCCTGTTCCAGATCGACCTCGACCACCAGCACAAGGCGCAGGTCACGGCGCCGGGCTACCAGCTGATCCGCAATGAAGTCCTGCCGACGGGGATCTCGGCCAAGACCCTGCTCAACGACCAGCCCTGGACCCGTCCGGTCGACACCGACAGCAGCAATCTGGGGCTGCGCTTCGAGTACCGCATCAGCGATGCCTGGAACGCGACCCTCAGCGCCAACAAGCACTGGTTCAAGCGCGACGACTTCACCGCCTTCCCTTACGGCTGCAGCAACGAGGGCGACGGCTTCTATCCGGGTTATTGCTCGAACGGCGACTACGACGTGTACGACTTCCAGAGCACGGGCGAGCGCAAGACGCCGTGGGGGCTGCAGGCGATGCTGCAGGGCCGCGTCAACACCGGCGCGATCGGCCACGCGCTGACCGTCGGCGGCGCATATGCCGAACGCCACGACAGCTTCGGCGAGTACGTCTACGACTACGTCGGCTCCAGCAATATCTTCAACAACGCCATCGTGCCGCCGGTAGCGAGCGAGCGCGTGACGGGCCCGGTCATGGAGCGCCGCAGTACCGAAGAGCGTTCGCTGTTCGTGCAGGACGTGATGACATTGTCGCCGCAATTCTCGCTGCACGCCGGCGTGCGCTACGTGAAGCTCAAGCTCGACGCACTCGAGGAAATCGAGGGCGGCTGGGTGCACACGAAGGATTCGTTCGCGCTGCCGAACGTGGCGCTGGTGTATGCGCCGGCCCAGGACTGGCGCGTGTACGGCTCGATCAGCCACGGCCTGCAGTATGGCGGCATCGCGCCGATGGAAACCACCAACCAGAACACCGCCCTGCCGCCGAGCCGCTCGAAGCAGCTGGAGTTCGGCGTCAAGCGCAATGTGAACGAGCAGCTGGCGCTGTCCGGGGCGCTGTTCGAAATCCGCCAGGGCCTCGAATACACGAACGCCGCCAACACCTTCGTGCGCGCCGGTGAGCAGACCCATCGCGGCGTGGAGCTGTCGGCGATGGGCAAGGCCACGCCGAGCCTGAACTACAGCCTGTCGCTGATGGCGCTCGATACCGACCAGAAGGACACCGGCGACGCTGCGACCGAAGGCAAGCGCGTGACCAATGTGCCGGAGCTGCGCACCACGGCGTGGGTCGAGTATGCGGTGCCGCACGTAGCGGGCCTGAAGCTTGACGCGCAGTGGCAGTATTCGGGCAACAAGGTATTCGATCCGGCCAACCGCGTGAAGGTGCCGGGGTATCACGTGGCCGGCTTCGGCGCGTCCTACCTGCTGCGCGCGGGCGGGCTGAACACGATCATCCGCGCGCGGGTGGACAATGCCTTCGACAAGTTCTACTGGCGCGATGTGACGCAGTCGCTGGGTGGGTATTTGCTGCCGGGGGCGCCGCGCACGTTCAGGTTGTCGGCGCAGATCGATTTCTAAGAGCGTTATCGCCTCGCGGATCACTTCGGCCACCAGCACCAGGTCGCGCCCGACCGGGGCCGGCAATGCACTGGTCGGAGTGTTTTCCTCGGCCAGCGCGGTGAACAGCTGCGACGCCGGCTCGGAAATGCGCGGCACCAGGCCCGACGCGCAGCCGGGGCGTCGCCGAGAAGGTCGCGCCGCGGGCGGCGCGCAAGCTGCTGCAGGATGCGGCGAAGGACCAGGTCGCGATCATCGCCTTCCTCGGCGGCGGCGCGCTGCCCCGGGTCCATGGCGGCAAGGTGGACAAGCTGATGGCGGCCGGGGGCCGCTTCAACGCGCCCGATCCGGACTTCAACCCACGCCAGCGCGCTACGCAGCAACGACGTGGTGCGCCGCACCGGCGCCGCTTCGGTCGAGGTCTTCGGCGACCCGGGCGATCTGGTGGTGAGCTTCTTCGGCGTGCGCGAGCGCGGCAAGCCACAGCCGCAATCGTGGCGCGCTGGCGGTCAGCCTGCCGAAGGCGTCGCTCTTTCGGCCGGCCGTCACGGCCGGCCGAGCAGCCCCTCGACTTCCCGCATCCGCTGCGGCAGGTCGCCCGCCAGGAGCGTGTAGCCGATGCCGCGCACGGCCAGCGTCTCGAGCAACATCCGGTGCACCTGCTGGCGTACCTCCTCCGATTCGCGCTGCAGGCCATCCGGCTCCCACGGCGTATCGGGCGCGGTCACGAAGGTCCATGCATAGTCATGCCCGGCGTCGAGCGCCGCCAGTTGCACATCCACCCTGTCCCAGTACACGCGGCTGTACAGCGCCGTCATCAGCGGCGTGGTATCGCAGAACAGGAAGCGGCGTGCGTCCAGGGCCGCCGCATCCTCGCGCGCGCGCTGGGTCAGCGCGATGCCGTACTGGTCTTGCTCGTGCGGCACGCGTTTCCGGGTATCGACGAACTCGCGCAGGTACTCGGGCACCCACACCGTGCCGTAGCGGCGCGCCAGCGCCTCGGCCAGGGTCGACTTGCCGGACGATTCGGCGCCGAGGAGCGCGACCCGTTGCACGCCGCTCATGGCTGCCTGCGCGCCAGCGCCGTCCAGGTGCGCAGGCCGGCGACCGCCAGCAGCACGAACACGCCGTACAGCACGGCCGTGAGCACCAGGCCCTTGTACAGGTAGAGGCCGACGTACAGGATGTCGACCGCGATCCACACATGCCAGTTCTCGACCTTCTTCTTCGCCAGCAGCAGCTGGCCAACCAGGCTGCCCGCGGTCAGGAAGCCGTCGGCATGCGGCACGTCGGTGTCGGTGAAGTTGTCGAGGAAGGTCGACAGGATCACGAAGCCCAGCAGCCAGGCCGCCAGCGACCAGGCGCGGCCGCCCGCTTCGAGGAAGGTGGGCGCCAGCGGCGTCGCGCTGGCGCCCGCGCTGCCGTGCAGCCACTGGTACCAGCCCCAGATCGAGGCCGCGACGAACACGAACTGCAGCCCCATGTCGCCGTACAGGCGCGCATCGTAGAACACCACCGCATAGGTCGCGGACGAGGCGATCGAGAACAGCCAGGCCCAGTGGACCTGGCGGATATTGAGGATGACCGTGGTGGCCGCCAGCAGGAAGGAGATCAGTTCCAGCGGCGAGGTCGTGAGACCGGCGAGGATGAGGGGTTCGTTCATAGTGTTCACGTAAGAACGTCGTTCCCGCCTGCGCGGGAACGACGTGTGTGGTGCAACTCAGGGGTCCGGCGCACCGACCTGCGAAGTCCCGGTTACTTCTTCGGGTACTTGATCGTCATTTCCTCGAGCAGGTTGTCGGCATGGTCGACTTCCTTCATTACCCACAGCATGTAACGGATGTCGACGTGGATCGCGCGCGTGATGGCGGTGTCGAAGTACCAGTCCTTGGTGATCGATTCATAGGTCGAATCGAAGTTCAGGCCAATCAGTTCACCGTTCCTGTTCATCACCGCCGACCCCGAATTGCCGCCGGTGGTATCGGCGCTCGACAGGAAGTTGACCGGTACCGTGCCCAGCGCCGCATCCTTGAACACGCCATGGCGCCTGGCCTGGATCGCTTCCTTGAGCGGGGCCGGCACGATGAACGGATCCTTGCCGGTTTCCTTTTCCAGGATGCCCTCGACCGTGGTGAACGGACCCTTGACCAGGCCGTCGCGCGGCGAGAACGCCGACACGGTGCCGAAGGTCACGCGCAAGGTCGAGTTGGCGTCCGGGTAGACTGGCTTGCCCTGCGACTTCTTCCATGCGATCACGGCCGACATGTACTGCGGGATCACGCGTTCCAGGTTGCCGTCGATCTCGTTGCGACGCTCTTCCAGCGCCATGCCGGCGTCGTGCAGGCGCACCGCGAGCTGGATGAACGGGTCGCCCGACTTGCGGAAGGCGTCCGGCTCCTTGCCGATCCACGCCAGGCGCTTGGCGGTGTCGGACAGCTCGCTCGACTTGTACAGCGTGCCGAGCGCGTCGTGCGCCGGCAACAGCGCATCCACGCCCTGCGGACGCAGCTTGGCATCGATGCGGGCATAGCGCACCAGCGCGGCGGCGTAGCGCGCCTGGTCCACCTGCGGCACGAACGATTGCTCCAGGCGGGTCAGGCGCGCCTTGATGAACGACAGGTCGCGTTCCTGGTAGCCGCTTTCGCGCTGGGCGTCCGGCTTCTGGCGCTCCAGCGCCAGGCGGTACAGCGTACGCGCGCTCTTGAGCAGATCGCTGTGGGTGGCTTCGAGCCAGGCCGCTTCCTGGCGCTGCAGCGCCATGTCCTGCGCGATCACGCCGTCGAGTTCCGCCAGCAGCCTGGAATTGGCGCCCGCATGCCCCTTCTGCCAGCCGCGGAATTCGGCGTCCTGCACGTCCTTGATGGCGGCGATGTCCTTGCGCGCGAAGCCGTCCAGCAGGCCCCTGGTCTTCTTGAGCACGTTGTTCAGGCCCTTGTCGACGCTGGCGTACGCTACACCCCAGGCCGGATTGCCCTGCGTCGCGGCGGCGATCACCGCCAGGTCGGCGGTGATGCTCGCGGCCTTGGCCGGCAGGTCGACATCGCGCGCGAAGCGGATCTCGCTCGGTAGCTTGTAGCGGCTGGTGCGGCCCGGGTAGCCGGCCAGCAGGATAGGATCACCATCCTTCAGGCCCTCGGCCGAGACCACCAGGAAATCCTTCGATTTGTAGGGCACGTTGTCGGGCGACGGGTCGGCCGGACGGCCATCCTTGCCGACGTAGGCGCGATAGAAGGCATAGTCGCCGACATGGCGCGGCCATTCGTAGTTGTCGATGTCGCCGCCGTAGTTGCCGATGCGGTCGGACGGCGCGTACACCAGGCGCACGTCGCGGATCATCAGCTGCTTGATGCGGTAGTACTCCAGGCCGCGGTGGAAGGCCGGCACCGAGCAGCGCGTCGACTTGTCGGTTTCGCACTCGGCCACCAGGTCCTTGATGCGCGACTGGACCAGCGCATGGCGCTCGCGGCCCGACATCGCGGGCGTGAGCCCTTTCAATACGCGCTCGGTCACGTTCTCGACCTTCTCGGTCACGTACACCAGCGTGTTCGGGCCGCCCGGCAGTTCGTCGGCGCGGGTCTTGGCCAGGAAGCCATCGACGATGTAGTTCTTCTCGGGCGTCGCGTTGCGCTGGATCGCGCCGTAGGCGCAATGGTGGTTGGTCACCACCAGGCCATCTGGCGACACGAAGGATGCCGAGCACCCGCCCAGCGATACGATCGCGCTCATCGGATGCTTGCCCAGGTCGGCCAGTTTCTCGGCCGGCATCGTGATGCCGATGCGTTTCAGTTCGGATTTCAGTTGCGGCAACTGGTGCGGTTGCCACTGGCCTTCGTCGGCGAAGGCGGCGCCGGCCAGCCCCAGGAGGGCGACAGGCAAGAAGACGGATTTGAACAAGACAGGTCCCCGAAAACAAAAAAACGATGCGCGAGTATATCGCCGTTGTGTAACAGTCGGGGAGTTTTGTGCCGTAATGACAGGCGCCAGGAAGGGTACCCGGTCGGCTTCGACATTGCCTCGTATTGGCGCGCGAAGGAGCTGCAGCACGACCTGGTCGTGATTCCCGACGGGTATCGACGCCAGGATGCGCCAGGGCAGGTGCCGAAGGAGCATATCGAGGCCGGCCCGGTGCGCGAGAACGTGCTGCTGCAGCGCCGGCCGGGCGACAGCGGCGGCATGCCCGACACGCGGCTGGCCAACCACGCCGCACGATCCGCGCCAGCAAGGCCCCGATCGGCAACGACCGCGCTGCGCTGCGCCAGGCCTTCGGCGCGGCCGAGTTCCAGGTCGCGCGCGACGGCCTGCGGCGCTTTTCGTAGTGGCCGGTTGGCCGGGTTTCCCGGGTACGGTAGCGAAAATCCGCTGTCCTTGCGGGCGGATGCGATGCGGTACACGGCCAGGGAAAGCGGCCGCGTTCGGGTCTGCCCCGATCTGTCGACGCAATCACGGTACGGTCGACGCGGCTACGCCGCCAACCTATGTGAGCAGTCCGGGCGGCTGGCGGTCCAGGGCGATCGCCTCGTACTGCCGCCTTACCACCCCCTCCCCATACAGGCGCTCGAGCCTGCGCACCGCGAAATGCCCGCGGCTCATGTTCTGGAAATGATCGACGAACAGCAGGTTGACGGTCGCGCCGCCCACGGCGCCGAGCGCTGGCACCAGCATCGCGGCCGCCTTGTGCGTCACCTGTACCTGGAAACGCGCCGCAACCGTGGCGATCAGGCGCAGCAGCGCCGGCGCGGTGGCGGCATTCACCGACTTGGCCGCCAGCGCCTGGGTCGCTTCGCTGACCGCGCGCGCCAGCGCGATGCGCATCGCGAAATAACCCGAGTCGGCCGCATCGTCAGCGCCGCCCGGCCCACCCATGGCCAGGATGCGCAGGCATTCCAGCCGCGTCTCGACATCCTGCGGCCGCTCGCCGTTGGCGCGCGCGATCTCGGCGACCGAGCGCAGCATGATCACGGTGGACAAAGGCAGGTCGACCAGCAGCCCGGGCAGGCCGAAGGCGCCGCCCACGCCCCCCGACACACTGGCGGCGAACTTGTGCAGGCGTGGATATGCCGTTTGGCTGCCGCCGTCCGGCAGCGTCGACAAGGCGCCGGTCATCGCATACTGCAGCGCGCTCTCGGTCGCCCCGCCGACGCGCTTTTGCCACGGCGCCGGCAGGCGTTCGATGACCGCCTCGATCGGCGAGCCGACCAGGTTGCTGATGCGCGCGGCCAGGCCGGGATTCTCGAGCAGGCGCTTGGCCTCGTGCAGCTCGGCCAGGTGTTCGGCATTCATCTTCATGGCGATCTCCCTTTGAAAAAAGGTGATGCGGCGCGGCAATCAGCCCGGCAAGTCGGTCAGCTTGCCCAGGCAGCGACGTTCGACACTATCCAGCCCCTCGGTGGCCAGCGCGTCGTCCTCGCGCAGCACATGGGCGTCGAGCAGCACACGCAGCTTGGCTAGCTGGTCGCCGCGTTCAACGGCGCGCGCCAGCGGCGATGCGTCCGGCTGGCCGGCGCCGGCGATGCCTTCCACCACGTCGCGCGGGAATTCCCAGGTCGCGGCAATCGCCGACGACAAGCCACGGCTGACATCGAACAGCCGCCGTCCGAAGTCGCTGGAGCCGGGGATCCTGCCAACCTCGTTGCCCGACTCCACCGCGCGCTCGGCCAGGCGAAACGCCACCACCAGCCCCAGGCTCTGCATCAGGCCGGCCAGGTAGGCTTCGAACACGCCGGCGCCCAGGCCCGGCGCCAGCAGGCTCGACGCCAGCGCGCATTTCTCGGACTGGTTCCAGACCAGGGGCGCGGCGTGGCGCGCGAAGCCCTGGTCGGCCATCTTGATCAACGGCCGGAAGGCGATCCTGGCCAGCAGCATGCGCAGGCCGTTCTGGCCGATCATCATCAGGGCGGCGTCGAGCGATTTCACCGCCTGCAACGGCCGGTAATAGGCGCTGTTCGCCTCGCGGATCACCTCGGCCACCAGCACCAGGTCTTGCCCGACCTGGCGCGCCAGGTCGCCGTTCGAGACCTCGTCGCCGGCCAGGTCGCGCAGCAGCTTCGGGATCAGCTCGGGCACACGCGGCACCAGGCCGCTGGCGGCGAGCGGGTCGGCCGCCAGGGTGCGCACCAGGTCGAGGATGTGTTCTTCGACCTCCGGGCCGGCCTGGTAGCCGCCCGCTGCGGTGAGCCAGCGGTAATAAGCGGCGTCGACCTGGACGCCGTAGTCGTCTTGCGCCGCTTTTACCTGCGCGGCAGCGCCGGCGGCGGCGGGCGCCTTGTCGGCGCTGCCCGACATACGATTGATCCAGTTTTTCATGGCCTGTGCCTGACGATCGTTAATCGCAGCATTGTAATGCCTGGCGCATGCGACGTCGCGCCGGCTAGCGGGCGGCCGTCGCCAGCGCGCTGTCCTGCCAGCCGCCGCCCAGGGCCTGGATCAGCGACACCGCCGCCGTCTGGCGGTCGGCCTGCACCTGCACCAGCGAGCGGCGCGCATTGAGCGCCGTCACCTGCGCCTGCACCACCTCGGTGTAACTGACCTGCCCCGCCTTGTAGCGGTTCAGGATCTGCTCCTCGACCAGTCCCGCCGCCTCGGCCGCCTCGGCCCGCAACTGCTGCTGCTGTTCCAGCACGCGCGTGGCCGACAGGCCGTTCTCGATGTCGGCGAACGCCGTCAGCACCACCTGGCGGTAGCGCGCCACCGTGGCCTGGTGGCGGGCCTCGGCGCCTTCCACGCTGGCGCGGGTGGCGCCGGCATTGAAGATGGTCTGGGCCGCCGACAGGCCGAACGACCAGGCGGCGGCGGACGCCGAGAACAGGTCGCCCACGCGGCTGCTGGTGTTGCCATAGTTGGCCGACAGACCGAAGTTGGGGAAGTAGGCCGAGCGCGCGATGCCGATGTCGGCATTGGCCGCCGCCACGTCGCGTTCGGCGGCGGCGATGTCGGGACGGCGCTGCAGCAGCGTCGACGGCACGCCGACCGGCACGTCCGGCACCGACACATGCCATGGCGCCGGCGGCAGCGCGAAGGTCGAGGGGGTCTGGCCGACGAGCACCGCGATCGCATGTTCGAGCTGGGCGCGCTGGTTCTGCAGGCCGAGCGCGTCGCTGCGCGCATTGGCGAGCTGGGTCTGGGCCTGCAGCACGTCGGAGCGCGCCGCGATACCGGCCTCGAAACGGTTCGAGGTGATTTGCAGTACCCGCTCGTAGCCTTCGATGGTCGAGGCCAGCATCTCGCGCTCGGCGTCGGTCTGGCGCAGCGAGAAGTAGTTGATGGCCAGCTCGCCCTGGGTCGCGAGGATGGCGCTGGCCAGGTCGGCGGCGGTGGCCTGCGCGCTGGCCTCGGCCCCGGTCACGGCATTGCGCAGCCGGCCGAACACGTCCGGCTCCCAGCTGGCGCCGATCTGCAGGCGGTAGGAGTTCGCCGCGCCGCGGTTGACGCCGTTGTCGCCGCCGCCTGAGCGGTCGGCGCCGGCGCCGAGCGACACCACCGGGAACAGCGACGCGCGCTGCTGCGCCACCAGCGCGCGCGCCTGGGCGTAGTTGGCCAGCGCCACCGCCACGTCCTGGTTGGCGCTTTCCACCTGTTTCGCCAGGCGATCGAGCTCGGGGTCTTCGAACAGGGTCCACCAGGGGCCGCGCGCGAGCGCATCGGCGGGCGCCGCCGGCACCCAGCCTTCGGCTTCCTTGTAGGCCCCCGGCAGCGCGGCGCCGGCGGCAAGCGGCTCGGGACGTTCGTAGGCGGGTCCGACGGCGCAGCCGGTGATGGCTGCCGCGAGAGCGAGCATGGAAAGACGCAATGGGAGCTTATATGGCATGGGAATCATGGTTTGACCAGCGATGGACCCGTGTCGTCGTCATGCGGATGACGGGTCAGGTTGTGTTCGTCGGGCTTGCGGGTACGCAGCTTGTCGAGCAGGACGTAGACCACTGGCGTGGTGAGCAGGGTCAGGAGCTGGCTCGCGACCAGGCCGCCGATGATGGCGATGCCAAGGGGGCGGCGCAGCTCCGAGCCTTCGCCGAAGCCGATCGCCAGCGGCAGCGCGCCGAGGGCCGCGGCCAGGGTCGTCATCAAGATGGGACGGAAGCGCAGCATGCAGGCTTCGCGCACCGCCTCCATCGCGCTCAAGCCCCGCGCGCGCTCGGCCTCCAGTGCGAAGTCGATGATCAGGATCGCGTTCTTCTTGACGATGCCGATCAGGAGGAAGACCCCGATCAGCGCGATGATCGAGAACTCCATCTTGAACAGCAGCAGCGCCAGCACCGCGCCCACGCCGGCCGACGGCAGCGTCGACAGCACGGTGATCGGGTGCACCAGGCTCTCGTAGAGGATGCCCAGTACGATATAGATGACGATGATCGCCGCCAGGATCAGGAGCGGCTGCTCCTTGCTCGACTCTTGCGCCGCCGCGGCGGCGCCGGCGAAGCTGCCGCGCACATTGGTCGGCATGCCGATGTCGGCCTCGGCCTGGCGCACCGCCGCTTCGCCGTCGGCCAGCGTGAAGCCCGGATTCAGGTTGTACGAAACGGTGGTCGACAGCTCGCCGTCCTCATGGCTGACCGAGGTCGGCGTGGAGCTTTCGGCGAAGCGCGCGATCGCGCTCAGCGGCACCATCGTGGCGGCGTTGCCGGCCAGGGCCTGGCCGCCGGACGGATCGCGCGCCGCGGTCAGGTTCGCCGTCGCCGAAGTCGATGCGCCCGCTGCGCCGGCGGCGGCGGCCGTGCCGGTGCTCGCCGACACCACGCCCGAGGATCCGCCGGTCGGCCGTGCCGGCACGTAGACATCCTTCAACGCCTCGGGCGACTGCGCATAGTTCTGCGCCACGCCCATCACCACATGGTACTGGTTCAGCTCATCGTAGATGTTCGCCACCTGGCGCTGGCCGAAAGCGTTGTAGAGGGCATTGGTGACGTCGCGCGTGCTGATGCCCATGCGCGCCGCCGACGCCTTGTCGATGGTGACGAAGGTCTCCACCCCATTTTCTTCCAGGTCGGTGTCGATGTCGACCAGCGCCGGCTGGGCCTTCATGGCCTCGCCCAGGCGCGCCGCCCACGACTTGAGCGCTTCGGCGCTGTCGCTCTTGAGCGTGTACTGGTAAGTCGAGTTGCTCGAGCGCCCGCCCATGCGCAGGTCTTGCACCGGATTGAGGAAGATCGTGATGCCGGTGATCTTCGCCATCTGCGGACGCAGGCGCGCGATCACGGCCTGGGCCGCGACGTCGCGCTCGCCCACCGGCTTCAGGTTGACGAACATGAAGCCTCCGCCGGCGCGGCCGCCGCCGGTGAAGGCGACCACGGTCTCGACCGCCGGGTCCTTGCGGATGATCTCGACCAGCTGGTAGATCTTGGCCTGCATGGCCGTGGACGAGATACTCTGGTCGGCGCGGATGCCGCCATTCATCTGGCCCGAATCCTGCTGCGGGAAGAAGCCTTTGGGGGCGCTCGAGAACAGGTAGACGTTCAGCGCCACGGTGAACAGCAGGATGATCATCACCAGCAGCTTGCTGTCCAGCGCCCAGTCGAGCGCGTGCTCGTAGACGCGCAGCACGCGCGCGAAACCGTTCTCGGACCAGCGCGCCAGGCGGCCGGGCGGCTTTTCCTTGTCATCCTTGCGCAGCAGCCAGGCGCACATCATCGGCGTCGTGGTCAGCGAAATCACCAGCGAGATCAGCACCGCCGCCGACAGCGTCACGGCGAACTCGCGGAACAGCCGGCCCACCTGGCCGCCCATGAACAGCAGCGGGATGAACACCGCCACCAGGGACAGCGAAATCGACAGCACGGTGAAGCCCACTTCGCGCGCGCCCAGCAGCGCGGCCTGCATGCGGTCCATGCCGTTCTCGATATGGCGCGCCGTGTTTTCCAGCACCACGATGGCGTCGTCGACGACGAAGCCGGCGGCCACCGTCAAGGCCATCAGCGACAGGTTGTTGAGCGAGAAGCCCAGCGCGTACATCACGCCGAAGGTGCCCAGCAGCGACACCACGGTCGCCACCGCCGGCACCACCGTGGCGCGCAGGCTGCGCAGGAACACGCTGACCACGCCGACCACCAGCACGATCGAGAGCACCAGTGTGAATTCGATCTCGTGCAGCGAGGCGCGGATCGAGTTGGTGCGGTCCGAGGCCACCGCCAGGTTGATATCGCCCGGCAGCTGCGCTTGCAGGGATGGCAGCAGCGCGCGGATCCCGTCCACGGTCTCGATCACATTGGCTTCGGGCTGGCGCGTGACCAGCACGATCACCGCCGGCTGGCCGTTGAACAGGCCCAGCGTGTAGATGTTTTCGGGGCCATCGAACACGCTGGCCACGTCCGACAGGCGCACCGCGGCGCCGTCGCGCCAGGCGACGATCAGGTCCTTGTAGTCGCTGGCGCTGCGGCCGTCGCCGCCGGCCGGCTGCGAGTAGATCTGCAAACGGTTGCCGCCGGCCTCGATCGACCCCTTGGGGCGGTTCGGGTTGCTGGCCTGGATCGCGGCGCGCACATCCTCGCTTGATACCCCATAACGGTTCATCGCGTACGGAATCAGTTCGACCCGCACCGCCGGCAGCGAGCCGCCGCCGATTTCCACTTCGCCCACGCCCTTGACCTGGGCCAGGCGCTGCTGCACCAGGTTCGATACCGACTCGTAGATCTGGGCCGGGGATCTGGTTTTCGAGGTCAGCGCCAGGATCAGCACCGGGGCGTCGGACGGGTTGGCCTTGCGATAGGTCGGATTGCTGCGCAGGGTCGCCGGCAGGTCGGCGCGCGAGGCATTGATCGCCGCCTGCACTTCGCGCGCGGCGGCGTCGATCTGGCGATTGAGCTCGAACTGCAGGTTGATGCGGGTCGAGCCGGTGCTGCTGCGCGATGTCATCTCGTTGACGCCGGCGATCACGCCCAGGCGCCGTTCGAGCGGCGTGGCGACGCTCGAGGCCATGGTCTCCGGACTGGCGCCCGGCAGCGAGGCCGACACCGACACGGTCGGATAGTCGACCTGCGGCAACGGCGCCACCGGCAGCACGAAATAGGCCGCGATGCCGGCCAGCGCCAGGCCCAGGGTCAGGAGGACCGTGGCGATCGGGCGCTCAACAAAAGGACGCGACAGGTTCATGCGCCCGCCCCTTCTGTCTTGTGCGGCGCCTTGCCGGTCCAGCGCCGTGCGGTGCGGTCGAACGCCAGGTAGATCACCGGCGTGGTAAACAGCGTCAGCAGCTGGCTCAGGATCAGGCCACCGAAGATGGCCAGGCCCAGCGGCCGGCGCAGCTCGGCGCCCTCGCCCGTGCCCAGCATCAGCGGCACCGCCGCGAACAGCGCGGCCAGCGTCGTCATCAGGATCGGGCGGAAGCGCAGCAGCGCGGCCTGGCGGATCGCGTCCAGCGGCGACTTGCCCTCCTCGCGCTCGGCCTCGATCGCGAAGTCGATCATCATGATCGCGTTCTTCTTGACGATGCCGATCAGGAGGATGATGCCGATGATGCCGATCACGCCCAGTCCCTGGCCGCTGACCCATAGCGCCAGCAGCGCGCCGACACCCGCCGACGGCAGCGTCGACAGGATCGTCATCGGGTGGATGTAGCTCTCGTAGAGCACGCCCAGCACGATATACACGCAAACGACGGCGGCCAGGATCAGCCACAGCTGGTTCGACAGCGAAGCCTCGTAGGCGCCGGAAGCGCCGAGGAAGGTCATGCTGACCGAGGCCGGCATGCCGATCTCCTCGGCCGCGGCGCGGATCGCGCTCACGGCGTCGCCCAGCGAGGCGCCCGATGCGGTGTCGAAGCCCACCGTCGCCGCCGGGTACTGGGCCACGTGGATCACCTGCAGCGGCGCCTGGCGCTCGCTGATGGTGGCGATCGCCGACAGCGGCGTCGGCTGGCCGGAACCGGTGCGCAGCTGCAGGCGGCCGAGGGCGGCGATCGACATCGCCTCATCCTGCTGCGCTTCCAGGATCACGCGGTACTGGTTGGTCTCGGTGAAGATCGTGGACACGATACGCTGGCCGAAGGCGCTGTACAGCGCGTCGTCGATCGAGGCGGCCGTGATCGACAGGCGCGAGGCGGTGTCGCGGTCGATGTCGATGAAGGCGGCGGCGCCCGTCGCGCCGGCATCGGTGACGGCCGTGCGCAGCTCCGGCAGGCTGCCGATTCTTTGCGTGAGCTTGCGCGCCCATTCGTTGACGGTGGCCTCGTCGGCGCCCTCGATCGACAGCCGGTACTGGGTCGGTCCGCTCTCGGCATCGATGGTCAGGTCTTGCGTCGGCTGCAGGAACAGCTGCAGGCCCGCCACATTGGCCACGCGCTGGCGCAGGCGCTGCATCGTCTCCATCTGGTCGCCGCGGTCGGCCTTCAGGTTGATCAGCATGGTGCCGGTATGCAGCATAGTGTTGTTGGCCGCATCGACGCCGACATACGACGCCACCGAGGCGACCTCGGGATCGGCCATGATCTGGCGCGCCGCTTCCTGCTGCAGCCTGGCCATGTCGGTGTACGAGATCGACTGGCGCGCCTGGACCCGCGCCTGCAGCTGGCCCGTGTCCTGGGTCGGGAACAGGCCTTTCGGGATGATCATCCACATCAGCGCGGTCAGCACCAGGGTGCCCAGCGCAACCAGCAGGGTCAGGCCCTGGCGTTTCAGCACCCAGCCCAGCATCACGTCGTAGCGCTCGATGACGCGGTCGAAGAACGCCTGGAACCGAACCGCGAACCTGTTCGGCTTCTCGTCTTCATGGCTGCGCAACCAGCGCGCCGCCATCATCGGCACCAGGGTCAGCGAGACCACGCCCGAGATCAGGATCGTGATCGCCAGCGTGACGGCGAACTCGCGGAACAGGCGTCCGACCACGTCGCCCATGAACAGCAGCGGAATCAAGACCGCGATCAGCGAGACCGTCAGCGAGATGATGGTGAAGCCGATCTGGGTCGCACCCTTGATCGCGGCGGCCATGGGCTTCTCGCCCTTCTCGATATAGCGCGCGATGTTCTCGATCATGACGATCGCATCGTCGACCACGAAGCCGGTGGCGATCGTCAGCGCCATCAGCGACAGGTTGTTCAGGCTGTAGCCGAGCAGGTACATCACGCCGAAGCTGCCGATCAGCGAGATCGGCACGGCGAGGCTGGCGATGATGGTCGCGCGCAGGCTGTGCAGGAAGGCGAAGATCACCAGCACCACCAGCACCACGGCCAGCAGCAGCTCGATCTGCACGTGCTTGACCGAGGCCCGGATGCCGGTGGTGCGGTCGCTCAGCACGTCCATGCGCAGGGCGGTCGGCAGGCCGGCCTGCAGCTCGGGCAGGCGCGCCTTGATGGCGTCCACGGTGGCGATCACGTTGGCGCCCGGCTGGCGCTGCACGTTGAGGATGATCGCCGGCTTCATATTGGCCCAGGCCCCCAGGCGCACGTTCTCGGCGCTGTCGACCACGTTCGCCACGTCAAGCAACTTGACGGGAGCGCCGTTACGGTAGGCGACGATCAGGTTCTCGTAGTCGGGGACGGTGACCAGCTGGTCGTTGGCGTTGATCGCATACGAGCGCGTCGGGCCGTCGAAACTGCCCTTGGCGCTGTTGGCGTTGGCCGCGCTGATCGCCGTGCGCAGCGTGTCCAGCCCCAGGCCGTAGGACGCGAGCGCCTCGGTATCGGCCTGGATCCGCACCGCCGGGCGCTGGCCGCCCGACAGCGAGACCTGGCCCACGCCCGAGACCTGGCTGATCTTGAGCGCCAGGCGTGTGTTGACGAGGTTCTGCACCTCGGTCAGCGGCAGCGTGTCGGAGGTGATGGCCAGGGTCAGCACCGGCGCGTCGGCCGGGTTGACCTTGGCGTAGACCGGCGGCGCCGGCAAATCGGTCGGCAGCAGCGAGCCGCCGGCATTGATCGCGGCCTGCACTTCCTGCTCGGCCACGTCGAGCGTCTCACCCAGCGCGAACTGCAGGGTGACGATCGAGACGCCGGCGGCGCTGGTGGAACTCATGCGGGTCAGGCCGGCCATCTGGCCGAACTGGCGCTCCAGCGGCGCGGTGACGGTGCGCGCCATCACTTCGGGGCTGGCGCCCGGGTACAGCGTTTGCACCTGGATGGTCGGGAAGTCGACCTGCGGCAGGGCGGAGAGCGGCAGGAAGCGGTAGCCGACCAGGCCCGAGAGCACGATCGCCAGCATCAGCAGTGCGGTGGCGACAGGGCGGTTGATGAAGGGGGTGGAGGGGCTCATGGAATGCTCCCATGGCCCGCACCATTTGCCCGGCGAGACCGCAACATCATTGCTGCGCTCCCTGGGCCGGGCGACCCTGGCCTTGGCCTTGGCTCTGTCCTTGACCCTGTCCTTGACCCTGGCCACGTCCCTGGCCTTGTCCCTGACCGCGCGCGCCCGCGCCGGCCGGACGATCGCCCGGCAGCACCACGCTCGCGCCATCGCGCAAACGGTCGGCGCCTTCGGTGATCACCTGCTCGCCCACTTTCAGCCCGCTGGCGATCTGCACCTTGTCGACCGTCGCCTGTCCGCGCGTGACGGTGCGCAGCGCGACCGTGCGCTCCTGGGGATTGAGCACGTAGACGAAGTCGCCATTGGCGCCATGGCGCAGGGCCGTCACCGGCACCACGACGGCATTTTGCAAGGTATTGACGGTCAGGCGCAGGTTGACGAACTGGCTGGGAAACAGCTGGTTGTCGGTGTTGGCGAAGCGCGCCTTGGCGCGCACGGTACCGGTTTGCGTGTCGACCTGGTTGTCGAGCGCGATGAAGCTGCCGGTCGCCAGCGCATCGGTGCGGGTGCGGTCCAGGGCGGTCGCCGGCAACTTGCCGCCCTGCGCGATGCGTGCCTGCAGCGCCGGCAGGTGGTCTTGCGGCACCGCGAATTCGACGTCGATCGGCGACAGCTGGGTGATGACGGCGATGCCGGCCGCGTCGCCACTGCCGACCAGGTTACCGACATCCACCGTGCGCAGGCCGACGCGCCCGCCGATCGGCGCACGCACCGTCGCGTAATCGAGGTTCAGCTGGGCCGTGCCCTCGGCCGCCTTGTTGGTCAGCACCGTGCCTTCGAGCTGCTTGACCAGCGCCGCCTGGGTATCGACTTCCTGGCGCGCGATCGAGTCCTGCTCCAGCAGGGTACGGTAGCGCGACAGGATCAGGCGTGCGCTCTCGAGCTGGGCCTCGTCGCGCTGGCGTTGGCCGCGCGCCTGCAGCAGCGCCATCTCGAACGGGCGCGGATCGATCGTTGCCAGCACCTGGCCGACCTTGACCAGCTGGCCTTCGGTGAAATGGATTTTCTGGATGACGCCCGACACCTGCGGACGCACGGTGGCGGTGGCCGCGGCGACCACGGTGCCCAGCGCCTCCAGGTTCACCGGAATATCCGCCTGCGCGGCAGTGGCCACGCCGACCGTGGTGGCCGGGCCGCCGCGTCCACCCGGACCGCCCGGACCGCGACCGCCGCCGGCGCCCCCAGGGCCTCCCGCCGCCATCCCCGGCCTGCCCGGACCGCCAGGCCCGGCCGCCGGCTGGTGCGTGAGCGACCAGGCCAGGTAGCCCAGCGCCGCCATCGACAGCACGGCGATCGCGCCGCCGATGATGCGGGTGCGCCTGGTGCGCGCTGGACGGCTGGTGGTTGGATGGGTCGGGGAATGCTGGTCCATGCTTATCCTTGTTCGCTATAAATGCTAATTGCACAATACGGGTCACGATGACTTTAGCATGGCCGTTTCGTGAGATATGTTTCGTAACGTACATTGCTCTTCCGTTGAAACCACCGTTCCGAGCCTCCTTTAACGCCGATTTACACGGTTCGCCCCTAATTAGGCGCAGTAAACGGAAAACGGGCGCGAAATTGCCTTCCGCGCCCGTATTTACACTGTATTAATCAGTTACAAACTGCTTACATCATGCCTTACCAATTGCCGCAGAAGCAGTGGGCCACGGCGGCGAATGGCTTGCGTTCGGCGGTCAGCTCGGACAGGAAGGCCATGTCCTGCGCCACTTGGCTGACCGGCCCGGCCGGGATCGCCTGCTCGACCAGGCCCAGCTTGACCTGGATCGTCATCGCCTGCGCCGCCGAGGCGCCCGCCATCTGCAGGAAGCGCTCGACGCGCGTCACCGGACGCTCGACATAGACCACGCGGTAATCCTTGGCCAGCTTGGCGCGGCCGGCGGCCGACGCCAGCGCGTCGTTGTAGCTCCCCAGGCGGTCGACCAGGCCACGTTCCTTGGCCTGGGCGCCGGTCCAGACGCGGCCCTGCCCCACTTCGTCGATTTTCGCCTGCGTGGTCTTGCGCGCCGCCGCCGCCTTGCTGGTGAAGTCGGCATACACGTTGTTGATGCTCTGCTGGACCAGCTTTTCGAAACGCGGATCGAGTGGTCGCAGCGGATTGTAGGCGTCGGCCAGCCAGGTGGTGGTCACGCCCCCGGTGCGCACGCCCAGCTTGTCGGCCACCTTGTCGGCGGTCGGCAGCAACGCGAACACGCCGATCGAACCGGTGATGGTGGCCGGGTCGGCGATGACTTCATCGGACGACATCGAGATCCAATAGCCGCCCGAGGCCGCGACGCTGCCCATCGACACCACCACCGGTTTGCCGGCTGCGCGCGTCAGTTCCAGTTCGCGCCGGATCAATTCGGAGCCATAGGCGCTGCCGCCGGGCGAATCGACGCGCAGCACCAGGGCCTTGATCGCATCGTCCTCGCGCGCCTGGCGGATCAGGTTCGCGGTGGCGCGGCCCCCGATCACGCCGGGACCGCCGTCGCCATCGGTGATGGTGCCGGAAGCAACAATCACGCCGACCGCATCGCCGAACGCTTTCTGTGGGTGGCGCGAAAGATAATCGTAGAAGCCGACCTGGCGGAACGACTTGATGCGTTTTTCATAGACGCCGCGCTTGATCATCAGGTCGCGCAATTCATCGCGGGTCTTGAGGCCGTCGACCAGCCTGGCCTGCAGCGCGACCTTGGCGGCGCTGCCACCGGCCGCCTCCATGCGCTCGGGCAGCGTGTCGATCAGCGCGCCCAGTGCGCCGCCGGGCAGCTTGCGGTTTTTCTCGACCAGGCCCGTATAGCCGGCCCACATCGCGTTGTACAGGAAGGCGTCGGCCTCGCGCGCGGCGTCGGAAGGGCCGTTGGCGATATACGGTTCGGCCGCGCTCTTGTAGGTGCCGACCTTGACCAGGTTGACCGTCACGCCGACCTTGTCGAGCGCGTCGCGGTAGTAGTTGCGGCGCCCGCCGAAGCCCTCGATCATCACCATGCCCATCGGGTGCACATACACCTCGTTGGCGTGCGAGGCGACCAGGTAGCGCTTCTGGTCGTACTGGCCGCTCCAGGCCACGACCGTCTTGCCGGCCTTCTTGACACGGTCCACCGCGGCGCCGAACTCGCGCAGCATGGCCATGCCGCCGCCGTTCATCTCGTCGAGCAGCAGCACCACGCTCGAGATGTTGGGGTCGCGCGCGGCGTTGTCGAGCACCAGGATCACGTCGCGCAGGCGCACGGTGCGCTTGCTGTCGCCACCCACGTTGTCAAGCACCGTGTCGCGCAGGGTGGTTTCGTACTGCTCGACCAGGTCGCCCTTGACCTCGACCACCAGCGCCGTTTTGTCCGACAGCGGCTTGACGCCGCCGCCGACGAACATCGCGATGATGATGATCAAGAGCAGCAGGAACAACAGGTTGAAGAAGGTGCGGCGGGTCACGTCGAGCGCGGTCCACAGGAACACGAACCCGCGCCGCAAGGCGTAGAGAGGCTTGAAGGCCATCGAAACTCCAGTAAAGGTTGAGGCAAAAATCAGGCCGGCCGTGCTGCCGTGGCAGCCGCCGGGCGCGAAATCGCATACAAGCCGGCAAACACCAGTATGCCGTTAATCATCAGCAACTCCAGCCCGAGTCGGTACGAGCCGAGCAGGTAAGCCTGATTGTACTCAAGGATCGCGCACAGGACGGGCGCGCCGATCGTCACCAGCGGTACCAGCCCGTCCTTCGGCATGCGCCCGGTCAGCATGCCGAAGGCGAACAGGCCGAGCAAGGGCCCATAGGTGTAGGCGGCCAGCTTGAGGATCACGCCGATCATGCTCGGGTTATCGGCCGCCTTGAAGCCCAGCACCAGCAGCAGGAACAGGAAGGCGAAGCCCAGGTGCACGCGGCGGCGCAGGCTTTCGGCCTGGGCCTGCGACAGGTCGGGGCGGCGCTTGATGCCCAGCAGGTCGATACAGGTCGACGAGGTCAGCGCCGTGATGGCGCCATCGGCGCTGGGGAACAGCGCCGAGATCAGCGCGATCAGGAAGATGATCTGGATTGCAGCCGGCAGGTGGCCCATCACCACGGCCGGGAAGATCTTGTCGCCGCTGGCCGTCACGCCGGCCAGCGGCGCATACAGGTACAGCAGACCGCCCAGGAACAGGAAGGACAGCAGCACCACGACCAGCACCGCGGTCAGGGTCAGCATGTTCTTTTGCGAATCCTTCAGGGTCTTGACCGAGATGGTCTTCTGCATCATCTCCTGGTCCATGCCGGTCATGGTGATCGTGATCAGCGCGCCGGCGATGATCTGCTTGAGCCAGAAATTGGGGCTGTCCACGTCATGCGTGAAGATGTTGGCCAGGCCCTGCGACTGCATCTTGGTCAGGCTTTCGGGCACCGACATATCCAGTTCGCCCAGCAGGATCCAGACGCAGGCGAACAGGCCGAACAGCATGCCGCTGGTCTGCAGCGTGTCGGTCCAGACGATGGTCTTGACGCCGCCCTGGTAGGTGTACAGCAGGATCATGCCCAGCACGACCAGGGTGCTGAGCCAGAACGGCACGCCCAGGCTGTCGAGGATGATCGCCTGCAGGATGTTTACGACCAGGTACAGGCGCGCGGTGGCGCCGAGCAGGCGCGAAACAATGAAGAATCCGGCGCCGCTCTGGTAGGCGCGCCGGCCGAGTCGCACGTCGAGGTAGTGGTAGATGGACGTCAGCTGCAGGCGGTAGTACAGCGGCAGCAGGACGTAGGCCACGGCGATGTAGCCGATCACGTAGCCGATCACGATCTGGGCGTAGCCGAAGCCGTCCACGCCGACCGCGCCCGGCACGCTCACGAAAGTCACGCCGGACAGCGTGGTGCCGACCATGCCGAAGGCGACCAGCATCCAGTTGCTGCTCTTGTTACCGATGAAGAAGCTGTCGTTGTTGGCGCCTTTCGAGGTGGCCCAGGCCACGCCGAGCAACAAGGCGAAGTAAGCGATGAGGATGCAGAAGAGGAGTAACGGGGACATGGTGTACCGAGGTTGATGTTTCGCTCAGCAATATACACCGTCCTCCGGCGTGGCCCAAGGGCCGGCGCTGCGGCTTGCCGTCAGATCTCTTCGCCGCGCACCCGCATGAAGGGGCCGATGCAGGCCTCGATCGACGCCTCTGCGCACAGCAGGAACAGCTTGCCCGTTGGGTGGAAACGCACGAAATGGGTGGCGTTGGCGCCCGGTTTCATGACGTTGCCTGAGCAATCGGGCTTGCCATTGTCCTTGGTGACGCGGTCGGTGAGGCGATAGAAGCCTTCGGCGTCGGGCTGGTTCGGAATCGTGTAGACGCTTTCGGAAATCTCGGCGGCGCTGGTGACCAGCGTGGTGCCGTCGGCGCGGAAGCGGTAGGTTTCTCGGCAGCCGGTATCGGGCACCTCGAGACGCCAGATGCCGAGGATGGGATGATCGGACGCCGGGCCCTTCTGCGCCAGCGCCGGCAGGCAGGCGCCATACAGGGACAACAGCAACAGGCTGGCAACTGCGCGCATGGCGGGCTCCTTCGACGCGGCCGGACGGCGCCGGTCCGGGAATCGGACGGGCGATGCCATTATCCCATCGCAGGTGGTGCGATGGCGCACGCGCGGCGCATGCCGCGCGTGGCCTCGGCAATCAGCCGTTCTCGGTGCCGGCCTTCGGCTTGGCCGGGCGGCGGCTGCGTGGCGCGGCCTTGCGCGCCGGCGCCTTGTGGGCCGGACGGGCGGATTTCTTGCGCTCGGATTTGGCGTCGGCTTCGGCTTCGCCGTCGGTATCGACCGGCTCTTCCGCTGGCGCGGCGACCGCCTCGAACTCCGGCTCCGCCGGCGCTTCGACCGCGGCTGGCGGCGCGGCTGGCGCTTCGGCGGCGGCTTCCAGCGCGGCCTGCTCGGCCAGCTTCTTGGCGGACGGCTTGCGCGGCGTGCGGCGGCGCTCCTTGACCGGGGCCGGAGCTTCTTCGGGCGCCGGCGCGGCTGCCCCGGCCCCCGGCGCTTCCGGCGCGCTCACGAACAGCGTCGGCTGCGATGCCGGCTGCTCGATGGCGTCGGACCGTGCCTCTTGCCCGGCCGCGGATTCGAGCGCCACCGGCTCGAGCAAGGCCGGAATCGGCGCGGAGCTCGACGCCGATTCGCCACGACCACCCTGCTTGCGGCCACCACGGCCGCGGCCGCGGCGGGTGTCCGGCTTGGCCGTTTCTTCGGGCTGCGCTTCGAGCGGGGCCAAGGCCTCGATCCCGTCCTGGCCTACGGCATCCGGGAACTGGACGACGTCCTGCAACGCGGACTCGACGCCCGGCGCCAGCAGCGGCGCGTTCGCGCTGCGGTAGACATAGGTGCCCGATTTCTCGTCGCGGCCGAATTCGAACAGGCCGCGGGTCTGCGCTTCTTCGAGCAGGTTGCCGAAGGTGCGGAAGCCGTAATACGTCTCGGAAAAGTCGGGGCGGCGGCGCTTGAGGGTGTCTTTCAGCAGCGAGGCCCAGATCTTGCCGGTATCGCCGCGTTCGGACACCAGGGCGTCGAAGGTTTCGACCACCATGTCCAGCGCCTGCACCTTGCGCGCCTCAAGTTCTTCCTTGCGCTTGTCGTCGCTCGCACCTGCCGTGGTGCCCGGGCGGCGATTCGACTGGCCCTTGCGCGCCTCTTGTTCTTCCTTGCGCTTGGCGGTGGCGCGGTTCTTTTCGCGTACCAGGTCATCGTAGAAGATGAATTCGTCGCAGTTGGCCACCAGCAGGTCGGACGTCGATTGCTTGACACCGACGCCGATCACCTGCTTGGCGTTCTCGCGCAGCTTCGACACCAGCGGCGAGAAGTCGGAGTCGCCGCTGATGATGACGAAGGTGTTCACGTGCGACTTGGTGTAGCACAGGTCGAGGGCGTCGACGACCAGGCGGATGTCGGCCGAATTCTTGCCCGACTGGCGTACATGCGGAATCTCGATCAACTCGAAGTTCGCCTCGTGCATGGCGGCCTTGAAGCCTTTGTAGCGATCCCAGTCGCAATACGACTTCTTGACCACGATGCTCCCCTTGAGCAGCAGGCGCTCGAGCACCGGCTTGATGTCGAATTTCTCGTAGTTGGCGTCGCGCACGCCCAGGGCGACGTTTTCGAAGTCGCAGAACACCGCCATGCTGATGTTGTCGGAAGATGAGGCCATAGATTGTTGTTTTCTGGTAATGAAAAGACGAGCGTACGGCGATTATACGCAACCGGGCCGCTTGTATACGGCTCTGGTCAACCGGAATGTGGCCAGGCCACGCTACATGGCCTTCGTTCCCGGCGCGACTTCTGGTACTCCCATGCGGGCGTAGCGGGATGACGAACGCCCCAATTGTCCCTTTGACACTCTCACTTTCGGCCTATAATTCCGGCTCCCGTGACCGGTTTTCGACGATGCTCCCTTCTACCCTGTTCGAGTCAGCCTTCAACAGCTCGCCCTTCGGGCACTACCTGCTGTCGCCCACGCCTGACGCGGTCATCCTCGCCGTCAACGATGCCTTCCTGAAGGCTTCCGCGCGCACGCGCGAGGAGCTGGTCGGGGTCAGCCTGTTCCAGGCCTTTCCCGCCAATCCCGACGATCCGGAGGATACGGGCGAGGCGGATTTGCGCGCCTCGCTCGCCAAGGTGCGCGCGACAGGCCTGCCCGACACCTTGCCGGCGGTGCGCTATCCGATCCCTGTCATGCTGCCTGGCGGCGAGACGGTGTTCGAGGAACGCTTCTGGACCGCGACCAGCACGCCGATCTTCGGCCCCGATGACCAACTGGTCTGCATTTCGCACAGCAACAGCGACGTGACGGCCCAGGTGCGCTCGGAGGCGGCCATGCGCGAAAGCGAGAAGCGTTTCCGGGCGCTGACCAATGCGACGGCCGAAGTCATCTATCGCATGAGTCCGGACTGGACCCAGTTGCGCCATCTCGAGGGACGCGGTTTTCTGAAGGACGCCGCCGACGCCACCAGCTTCTGGCTGGAAGAGTACATTCCCGCCGAGGACCAGGCGCGGATGCACGCGGAAATCGCACGCGCCATCCGCGACAGCGCGGTGTTCGAACTCGAGCACCGGGTACGGCGCGCCGACGGCAGCTGCGGCTGGACGCTGTCGCGCGCGGTGCCGATGTTCGACGCCGATGGCCAGGTCTACGAATGGATCGGCGCCGCCAGCGATATCACCGAGCGCAAGGCGTCGGAAGAAAAACTGCGCGAGGCCGACCGCCGCAAGGACGAGTTCCTGGCCATGCTGGCGCATGAGCTGCGCAATCCCCTGGCGCCGATCGGCGCCGCCGCCGAACTCCTGCAGCGCATGAAGCTCGACGAGGCGGTCATCAAGCGCACCAGCCAGATCATCGTCCGCCAGGTCGGCCACATGACGGCGCTGATCGAGGACTTGCTCGACGTCTCGCGGGTCACGCGCGGCCTGGTCGAGCTGGACTGCGCACCGCTCGACGTCGGCGCCGTGCTGCACGAGGCCGTGGAACAGGTCGCGCCGCTGATCCAGGCGCGCCGCCACGACCTGGCGCTGCGCATGCCGCCGCCGGGCACGACCGTCGCGGGAGACCGCAAGCGCCTGGTGCAGGTGGTCGCGAACCTGCTCAATAACGCCGCCAAGTACACGCCGGAAGGCGGGCGCCTCGAGGTCGCGTCGAACATCGATGCCGGGCAGCGCCTGTGCATCGACGTCATCGACAACGGCATCGGCATGGCGCCCGAGCTGTCCGCGCGCGCCTTCGAGCTGTTCGCCCAGGCCGAGCGCTCGTCCGACCGTTCGTCGGGCGGCCTGGGGCTGGGCCTGGCGCTGGTAAAGAGCCTGGTCGAACTGCATGGCGGCGCGGTCGCCTGCGACAGCGCCGGCGCCGGCCATGGCAGCCGTTTCTCGATCTGCCTGCCGCTGCTCGCGCGCCAGGGGGGCGACACCGCCCCGCCCGGCGAAGGACTGCACGCCGCCGCGGCGCCGGAGTTGCTGCGCGTGATGGTGGTGGACGACAACGTCGATGCCGCGGACACCCTGTCCATGCTGCTGGAATCAAGCGGCCACCGGGTGGCGGTCGAATATGATGCATTGCGGGCGCTGGATTGCGCGCGCCGATTCCTGCCCCAGGTCTGCCTGCTCGATATCGGCCTGCCCGAAATCGACGGGCTCGAGCTCGCGCGGCGTCTGCGCGCGCTGCCGGAAGCGAAGCCGGCGATGCTGGTCGCGGTCACCGGCTATGGCCAGGAGCGCGATCGCGAGCAGATCCTGGCCGCCGGCTTCGACCATCACCTGGTCAAGCCGATCGATATCGCGCGGCTGTTCACGCTGCTGGAAGGCGCGGCTGCGCCGGCCGCCTGAACGCGGCGCGTCCTTCCACGATCCGCGCCGGGCGGCGATAATGCCGCCAATCTTTTCCGGTACCCTCACCATGCAAGCACACAAAGCCCATTACCTGCAGCTGCGTCCCCACGACGCCCTGCCCGACCTGAAACACCTGGCGCCGTTCATGGCGGTGGTCGTGATCGACGACGACAGCGACGAGATGTGGCGCTGGGACGTGGCGCGCTGGCTGGTCGATGGCGGCTGCCGCTACATGCTGGCCTGGGGCAAGGAGTGCGCGAGCTGGAACGAAGCGGTCGAGGACGCCGCCCTCGAAGCGCATGACTACGACGACGTCGCTCCCGAGCAGACCGTGCTGACAACGGCGCACGAGGATGAGGACCTCGACGAGGTATTCTGGTTCGCGCGCCACCGCGCCAGCCATCCGGCGCTGCGCTTTTCCACGGCGCTGATCCTGCACGTGGCCGTGCGCGGCCGGCCGGACGAATTGCTGGCGCAGTTCGCCGACGCCTGAGCGCCATCTTTCAGCTACTGGACCCGCGCCAGCGTTTCAGGGTCCGGCTCGCCATCGAAGTATTTGTCGATGCAGGCCTGGAACACCGCCTCGTCCGGCGCCACGTCGGCGAACAGCGTCATCGACGAACGAAACTTGAGGTCATCCGGATGACCGAAGATGTCGTGCGCCGACGGCCCCTCGAGCGCCGCCACGATGCCGGCGCACTCGCGCAGGCGCCTGCCCAGCACCGGATGGGCCAGGTAGGCGGCCGCCTCGTCCTCCGAGGCGATGGCATAGCGCCGCGCCATCTCGCTGCTGCCCAGGCCCTGGAACTGTGGAAAGACGAACCACATCCAGTGGCTGCGCTTGTGCCCGGCCCGCAGTTCGGCCAGCGCGCCGGCATAGACCGGCTCTTGCGCCACGACAAAGCGCGCCAGATTGAATTCATCCATGATATTGCCCTCCCCTCGACACCGAAATGCTACAACGTGATCGTTGTTTGCTAAAGTGCCGCACGATGAACGCTGAACACCTGCACCTGCTCCTGGCCCGCGACATGCCCTATGGTAAATACAAGGGCCGCAAGCTCGCCGACCTGCCGGGCCACTACCTGGGCTGGTTCGCGCGCGAAGGCTTTCCACGCGGCGAACTGGGCCAATTGCTGGCCCTGATGTATGAACTCGATCACAATGACTTGCGCGGCTTGCTCGACCCGCTGCGCGCCATGCAGAATAGGTAGTACCCTCTAGCAAGAGACTTCCCGGAATTCGCTTGGGCATCGGTATAATCGAACATTCAACGAAGAATCCACCATGCTCAACGAACACGCTCCCGCGCCCCTGGTTCTGGTGGTCGAGGACGACGACCACATCGCCCAGGTATTGCGCTTCATGCTCGAACGCCAGGGCTATCGTGTCACGCACCTGGCCGACGGCCGCGCCGCGAGCGAGTACGTGGCCGCCCCGCCCGAAGTGCCCGACCTGGTCTTGATGGACGTGATGCTGCCCTATCTCGACGGCTTCGAGATCGTCGCCCTGGCCCGTGCAAGTGCGGTCTGGACAGCGGTGCCGATCCTGATGCTGACTGCCAAGAACACCGAGCGCGACACCGTGCGCGCGCTCGACGCCGGCGCCAATGACTTCGTCAGCAAACCGTTCCAGCCGAACGAGTTGCTGGCGCGCGTGCGGCGCCTGCTGCTGACGGCCGCCTGAGCCTTTCCATGGCCCCGTCCCAAGCGGGCGCGGCGGAACTTTTGCCTCGCTTACACTCGGGGCATGTCGAACTATCATCTTTTATCGCTTCCACTGCTGCTGTCGGCGCTGTTCGCGCCGGCCCAGGCAGCGACCCTGCTGCTCTGCCCCGGCGCCCCGCTCGCCTCGCCCGGCGCCGTCACCCAGGACTACACCACGCCCATGGGCAAGCGCATGCGCGCCATCGTCACCGAGGCGCCGGGCAAGCCGGCACCCGGCTGCAGCGCCGTGCCGCTGAAGGTGGCGGCCAGCGGCGTCCAGGCCTTGCACTTCCTGCCGCCCGACGCGGCGCCCGGCGCCACGATCCGGCTGCAGGGAGAAGAACAGAACAAGGAGTTCACCATCACCGGCCATACGCTCGGCAGCGAGCGGCCCGCGCCCGTGACGCCTGGCCTAGCCACGCAGCGGCCCGACGACGCCGCCGACGTGCGCGAGCGCGCCCCGCGCGCGACCTGGGCCTGGAGTCCGAACGCGTGGCGCGAACGCGCCGATGTCATGCTCGACTGGGCCGCCGGCCAGCAGATGGGAGAGCTGTTCATCAATGTGCCGGTGCGCGCCGGCCGCGTGGCCGAACCGCAAGCGCTGGCGGCCTTCGTGCGCCAGGCGGCCAGCCGCGGCATCGTGGTCACCGCCTTCGAAGAGGGCCCCGAACTGATCCTGCCGACCTCGCGCGACGACGCCATCGGGCGGATGCGCGCCTACGTCGCCTATAACGCGCAGGCCGGGGAAAATGAGCGCCTGGAGGGCGTGCAGTTCGACGTCCAGCCCCAGCTGCTTGGCGCCGACAAGCTGCCGCAGGCCGCGCGCGAGGGCCATTACCTCGACCTGCTGCCCGCGCTGCGCCAGGCGGCCGGCAAGATGAAGCTCGAATTCGTGGCGCCGGTAGCATGGAGCGGCGAAGAAGCACTCCTGCGCGGCCTGGCGCGCCATGCCGACGCGCTGACGGTGCGCAACTACCGCACCGATCCCGACGAGATCCGGCGCAATGCGGCGCCGTTCCTGGACTGGGGCGTCAAGCACGGCAAGACGGTGCGCATCGCGCTCGAGGCCGGACCGGCCGGCATGGGCGTGGAGCGCCACTACCGGCGCGTGGGTCCGGGCGCGAAAGGCGAGCTGCTGCTGTTCGACATCGGGGGGCAGAAGGTGTTGATGCTGGTGAAGGTGCCCGCGGCGCAGGACGAGGCACGGGCCTATGTGCTTGGTGGGCGGCGCGACATCGCCGGTTCTGCCACCACCTTCCATTTCGACAAACCCGCGCTCATGCGCCTGCTGCCGCAGCTCGAACGCACGTTCGGCGCGTGGAAAAGCTTTGGCGGGATGGTGGTGCACGAACTGCGCTAAGCCAGCTCGTGCGCAGTGCGCCATCCCCCGCGCCTGTTGTTTGTGGCGCTGTCACAGCCAGCTCTCGATGACGCCGAAGCACGGCTTGGCGTACCAGCCCTACGGCTGACTGGCCGGCGCCGCCTGCCCCACCGGCAACGGCAACTCCACCGTGAAGCGCGTCCCCATCCCGGCCCGGGTCTCGAAGCCGATCGTGCCGCCATGCTCCTCGACGATCGCCTTGCTGATGCTCAGCCCCAGCCCGGTGCCGCTGCGCTGGCGCGAGTCGGCCCCGTCGGCCTGGGCGAAGCGCTCGAAGATGCGGCCCTGGAAGGCGGGCGCGATGCCCGGGCCCTCGTCGGTCACGCTCAGGCGCGCCCAGCCCGGACGCTGGGCCAGGCCCACCGTCACCGTCTTGCCCGATGGCGTGAACTTGATCGCGTTCGACAGCAGGTTATTGAACACCTGCACCATGCGGTCATGGTCGATCGCCGCCTGCACCTGCTCGGCGCCCGGCGGCAGGTCGAAGCGCAGCGTCACGCCGGCTTGCCGCGCCTGGCCCTCCATCGTCTCGGCCGCATGCCGCAGCAAGGGCGCCAGCGGCTGCACATTGCGTCGGTACGCCATCTGGCCGGCCTCGATCTTCTGGATGTCGAGCAGATCGTTCACCATCCGCATCAGGCGGTCGCAGCCCTGGCTGGCTATATGGATCAGCTTGGCGGCATCGGGAGGCAGCTCGCCGGCCATGCCGGTGTCGAGCAGCGACAGCGAGGCGTGGATCGACGTCAGCGGCGTGCGCAGCTCGTGCGAGACGGTGGACACGAATTCGCTCTTCATGCGTTCAACCTTCTTGCGCTCGGAGATATCGTTCAGGAACAGGCTGAAGAAGGCGTCCTCGCCCTCGCCCGCCAGCGTCACCGTGACCTCCACCGTGAACTCGACGCCCTGGCGGTTGACGACGATGCGCTCCAGGCGCCGGTCGTACGAGAATTCGCCGCCCTGGTGGTGGCCGCGCAGCGCCTTGGCGATACTGGGGCGGTAGCGCTCGGGCAGGATCATCTCCGCCAGCGGCCAGCCCACGGCCTCCTGGTGCGTCCAGCCGAACATGCGCGCGGCGGCCGGATTCCAGTCGAGGATCATGCCGCGCATATCGGCCGCGATGAAGGCGTCGTGGGCCGCGCCGACGATGGTGGCGATGCGCTGCTCGCTGGCACGCACCGAGGCCAGCGCGCGCTCCAGTTCCAGCGTGCGCTGCTCGACCCGCACTTCGAGCGTGTCGTTCAAGGCCTGCAGCTCGCCACGCTGGCGCACCAGCGCGCTCACCAGCGCATTGAACGCACCCGACAACTGGCGCACCTCGGTATAGCCGCGCCGTGCCGGCACCAGTTCCTGGCTGTCGCCACGACGCAGGCGGTCGGCCGATGCGGCCAGCGCCTTCAAGGGGCGGGTGATGCGCCGCGCCAGCAGCAGGCCGGCCAGCGAGAACAGCAGCGCCAGCGCGGCGCCGCTCCACAGCGCGCGCGCGCGCAACTCGCGCACCGGGCGATAGGCGTCCTCGACGTCCTGGCGCACCAGCACGTGCCAGCCCAGTCCCGGGAAGTCACCCACCGCACGGGTGGCGGCATAGCCGACCAGGTAGTCGCGCCCGTCCGGCCAGCGCTCGACCGCGTAGCCGGTGCGTCCCTGGCGCGCCTCGGACAGGCTGGCCAGATCCACTTTCATGTCCTGAAGGCCCTCGGGCCCGAGCAGCACCACGCCCTCGGCGCTGACGATCAGGGCCTGCACCCGGTTGCGGGTCTGGACCGGCGCGATGATCGAGCGCTCGACGTCGCGCGCCCATTCCCACGACAGGTGGGTGCCCAGCACGCCGGCCGGCTGGCCGTTCGCGTCCAGCCAGGGAAAGGCCACATCCACGAAGCGGCGCGGCTCGCCTTCCTGCACCGGCAGCAGCTTGGCCAGCAGCACGGCCTCGTGGACGTCGCCGACATAGGTGCCCTGCAGGGCGTTGACGAACCAGGGCCGCTTGGCCACGTTCTTCCCTTCCAGCAGGCCGCGCGCCTCGGCCAGCACCGTGCCGTCGAGGGCGGTCATGCCGATCCATTCGTAGTAGCCGTAGGTCGACTGCATGTCGCCCAGGATGCGGCGCCGCTCCGCGTGGCTGACGCCCGGCGCCACCAGGTCGCCCCGGCGCGCCATGAGCCGCACTTCACGGTAGCGCTCGACCATGCCGCGGTCGAGCTTGTCGGCGGTCTGCATCGCCATCTCGCCCAGCCCGCTGCCGATGCTGCCCTTGACCTGGGCGGTCGCGAAGCGCTCGACCACCTCGACCAGCAGCAGGGTCAGAACCACGGTAAGGAGCGAGAACGCGAGCGCCAGCCAGGCGCCGAGGCCGCGCGGCGTCAGGCGAACTGGAAAACGGGGGAGGTTTGGCATGCGGCACCTGGACTTGTTTTTTTGCCAGCGTATCACGCCGCTCCCGGCTTTCTGCAAGAGAAGACTTGGTCAACCGCGCGTCACGACCGATTCCATCCTGCGCGCATAAGGCCAGCGGCTTATTCCTTACGGCAGAGCCTCCGGCGGCGCGGACCGAAAAGCGGGTGATTCCGCACGGCCACGCCCGATTTCCGGTAAACTTGACGGTGATAAGTACACGTCATCGATTGGAAACACCGTCATGCAAGCTTCCGCCGCCGCCCTTACCCCGCCATCCCTGCTGGACTATGCCACCTCGTGCGCGCTGCCGACGCCGTGGGCCCAGTTTACGCTGCACGCCTGGGTCGAGCCGGCGACCGGCAAGGAACACCTGGCGATGGCCCTGGGCGACCTGTCGACCGGGGCACCGGTGCTGGCCCGCGTGCACTCCGAATGCCTGACCGGCGACGTCATGTTCTCGCAGCGTTGCGATTGCGGCGCCCAGCTCGAAGGCGCGCTGCAGCGCATCGCCGAGGAAGGCCGCGGCATTTTGCTGTACCTGCGCCAGGAAGGCCGCGGCATCGGCCTGGTCAACAAGATCCGCGCCTACCGCCTGCAGGAAGCGGGCGCCGACACGGTCGAGGCCAACCTGCAGCTGGGCTTTCACGCCGATGCCCGCAACTACGAGTTGTGCCGTCCGATGCTGGAACAGTTCGGCATCAAGTCGGTGCGCCTGATGACCAACAATCCGCGCAAGATCGACGCCCTGAACCGCATCGGCGTCCAGGTCGCCGAACGCGTGCCGCTGCTGGTCAACCGCAATGCCTACAACAACAGCTACCTGAACACCAAACAGGCCAAGCTGGGCCACATGATGGCGCCGCTGACCGCCGTCGAGCAGGGCGAGCAGGCCGTGGTCGCTCCTGCCAGCGCGCCGGCTTCGGCATCGTAATGGCCGCAAACGTGCGCTAACGCGCGCAACGCTCGTTGATCCGGTGGCAAGATAGCATTTCATACCGCCATCACTATATTGCATGAAACGAGCTGTCCTGGCATTCCTGTTGACCTGCATCGCCATCGGCGCCGCCCTCGAGGCGACGTCGCCGCCGGCGGCTGCCCAGCCCCAGGCGCAGAACATGACGCCTCCGGTGCAGCGCGCGACCCAGAACACGGCCGCAGCAGGGTCCGGGGCCGCGGTCGGCGCGCCCCCGATGCCGGTCGATACGGCGCCGGCCGCGACGCCGAATGCGCCGCTGCCCGGCGAATCCGAAGCCCAGGACGCCCTGCCCGAACCTTCGTCCGGCGCCCAGGACTTGTACGAGTCGGCGCGCGGCGACCTGCTGCAGATCCGCATGCTGCTCAAGAACGGCCGCACCCAGTCGACGGTCGGCTCGGGCTTCTTGGTCGGCACCAGCAACCTGGCCCTGACCAACTACCACGTGGTGTCGCAGATGGCGCTCGACCCGGCCATCTACACCGCCGAATACATCGACACCGACGGCAATACCGGTCCGGTGGAGCTGATGGCGGTCGACGTGCTGCACGACCTGGCCGTGGTGCGCATCAACCGCAACGGCAGCGGCTTCTTCAAGGTGCCCGAGCAGCCGGTGCGGCTGCGCCAGGGGCAGCGCCTGTACTCGCTCGGCAACCCGCTCGACCTGGGCTTCGCGATCTCGGAAGGCGCCTACAACGGCGTGCTCACCCGCAGCTTCTACGACCGCCTGATCTTCAGCGGCCCGATCAACTCGGGCATGAGCGGCGGGCCAAGCGTGACCGCCAGCGGCACCGTCGCCGGCATCAACGTCTCGCGCCGCCGGGACGGCGAGTCGGTCAGCTTCCTGGTGCCGGTCAAGCATGCGCAGGAACTGCTGCGCAAAGTGGCCGAGCAGGCGGCGCCGCCCAGCGACTTCAATCCATTGATCGGCAAGCAGCTGCTGGCGCACCAGGGCAGCATGGTCGACAAGCTGCTCGAGGAACCTCTCACGCTCAAGGGCATGGGCCAGTACCTGGTGCCGGTGCGCGAATCGGGCGAGGTGCGCTGCTGGGGGCGTTCCAACGCGCGCGGCGCGGTCTACAGCGTCGATTCGATGAGCTGCGTGATGCAGTCGGCGGTGTTCGTGTCCGACGTCCAGCAGACCGGCAACGTGGCCATGACGCACCAGTACATCCGCAGCGGCACCATGGACCCGATGCGCTTCGCGGCGCTCGCCAGCGACACCTTCCAGGTCAATAACCTGGGCAGCACGGGCGACCCGCGCCTGACCAAGCCGTTCTGCACCGAGCGCTTCGTGCACACCCGCAGCCTGCCGATGCGCGCCGTCACCTGCGTGCGCGCCTACCGCAAGTTCGAGGGCCTGTACAACTTCACCCTGCTCACCGCCAGCACCGACGCCTCGCAATCGAGCCTGCAAAGCCGCCTCGACGTGTCGGGCGTCTCGTACGAGAACGGGCTGCGTGTCACGCGCGCCTACCTGGGCGCCTTCGGGCGCAGCGGGCGCCGATGAGCAATTCCATGGACGAGTCGATGAAGCAGCGGGCGAGTGGGTCGACGAGCGCGTCGATGAGCGAGCCTGCGAGCGCCCGCTTGCGTGGACCGTGGACCATCGAGACCCTGGCCCGCAACGGCGAGGTGCTGCACCGCCACCGCGTCATGGCGCTGCCGATCCGCGTGGGGCGTGCCTACGACAATGATTTCATCGTCGACGACGACTACGCGGCGGCCCACCACGCCGTGGTCGAGGCCGGGCCGGACGGCAGGCTGCGGCTGCGTGACCTCGGCAGCCGCAACGGCATCGTGCACAAGGGCCGGCGCATCAAGGACCAGTTGGCGATCGACGGCGGCACCGTGGTGCGCATGGGCCATACGACGCTGCGCATCCGCGGCGCGGGCCACCCGGTCCCGCCCGAGCTGGTCGACCGCACCATGCACGGCTGGGAAGGCATGCTGCCGGGCGGCGCCGGCATCGTGCTCGCGCTGCTGGCGGCGCTGCTGGTGGCGTGGCTGACCGACGCCAGCAACGACCTGGAACGCTATGCCCAGTTCCCGGCCGCCGCCGCCGGCACCGGCCTGGTGTGGAGCGGCCTGTGGGCCTTCGGCAACCGCCTGTTCGGGCGCCGCGCACGCCTCGGGCGCCACCTGTTCATCTTCGGCTGCGCGCTGGCGGCGCTGGTGGGTGTGCGCCTGCTGGCCAGCGTGGTGGCCTATGCCTGGTCGATCGAATGGCTGACGGCGTACGCCTCGCATGCGGCGGTGATCACGGTGGCGGTCGCGGTCTACTTCCACCTCGCCACCGTCACCCCGCAGTTCCGGCGCCGCTTGCGGCTGGCCTGCGGCGCGCTGGCGGTATTGTCGTCGATCCTGATCCTGGCCGGGAACATGCAGCGCCACGGCCGCACCGCCGACGAGCTGTACATGCCGGTGCTGCTGCCGCCCGAGCTGCGCGCCAGCCCCGACGTGCCGGTGGCCGACTACATCAACGAGGTCGGCGCGATGAAGAAAGAGATCGACGCCGAGCGTGGCGGCGCGCAGTAGACCGCGCCGCCGCGCTCCAAGCGCCTAGCCGAGCCGCCCGAGCAGGCGGCTCAGCGTCTCGGCCGCGATCGGTTTCGTGAAGTGGTGGTCGAACCCGGCCTCGCGCGCGCGCACCTGGTCTTCTTCCGAACCCCAGCCGGTGACGGCGACGATGGTGGTATGCGCCAGCGCCGGCAACGCGCGCAGGCGCTGCGCCAGCTCGTAGCCGGTCATGCCCGGCATGCCGATGTCGAGGAACGCGATGTCGGGCGTGAAGTCGCTTACCAGCGCCAGCGCATCGCGGCCGTTGGTCGCGGTGCGAATCTCGTGTGCGTTCAGCCGGAGCAGCAGCGACAGGCTCTCGGCGGCATCGGTATTGTCGTCCACCACCAGGATGCGGAACGACCGGCGCGGGACGGCGCGCTGCTCCGGCAACGGCGCCTCGCCCTGCCCGTCGGCATGCATGCCGAGCGGCAGGCGCACGGTGAAGGTGCTGCCCTGGCCCGCCCCGGCGCTGTGCACCGCAACGGCGCCGCCGTGCAGGGTCACGAGCTGGCGCACCAGCGACAGGCCGATGCCCAGCCCGCCCTGGGCCAGGCCGCCGCTGTCGCCGACCTGGCTGAACATCTCGAAGATCTCGTCGTGGTGCTCGGGCAAGATGCCGACGCCGCTGTCGCTCACCGCGATGATGGCCTCGCCCCCCTCCTTGCGCACGTCGAGATGGAGGTCGCCCCCGGGTGGCGTGTATTTGGCGGCATTGGTCAGCAGGTTGCTCACCACCTGGGCAATACGCGTCGGATCGATGTGCAGCAACAGCGCTTCGGGCCACAACTGGACGGCGAGCCGGTGGCGCGCGCCCTGGATCACCGCGTTGCTGGTTTCCACCGCGCTCGTCACCACCCGGTTGAGGTCAACCAGCTGCCTGCGGATCTCGATCTTGCCGCTGCTGACGCGGGCAACGTCGAGCAGGTCGTCGACCAGGTGCGACAGTTGGCGGGTCTGGCGCTCGAGCATCTCGCGCACGCGCACCAATGCTTCCGGGCTGTCGGCGCGCAGGCGCATGATCTCGAGGCCGGTGCGGATGGTTGCCATGGGATTGCGCAGCTCGTGCGCCAGCACCGCCAGGAATTCGCTCTTGCGCCGGCTCGCCTCGGAAGCTTCCTGGGCCAGGCGCCGCATGTTTTGCTCGATGCGTTTCCTTTCGCTGGTGTCGCGAAACACCAGCGCCACGTGGCGCGCCTCGGGTGCGCCGATGCGCGAGGCGTTGACCTCGAACCAGCGTTCGAGCTTGGGCGAATACTGCTCGAACAGGATCGAATCGCCGCTGAGGGCCACGGCGCCGTAGCGTTCCAGCCAGACCGATTCGAGGCCGGGCGCCAGTTCATGCACCGATCGCCCCCTGGCATCGACGATGCCGCTCTGGATCTCGAACATCGGATTGACTTCCAGGAACAGCAGGTCGATCGGCGCGCCATCGGCATCGAACTTCACCTCCAGGATGCAGAAGGCTTCGTCCACCTCCTCGAACAGCTTGCGGTATTTTTCCTCGGACTCGCGCAAGGCCGCCTCGGTGCGCTTGACACGGTCGATGTCGGTGATCACGGAGACCTGGCCGCTGACCCTGCCGTCGGCATCGAGGATCGGCACCGAGCTGATATGGGCCCAGACCTCGCGTCCGCCATCCTCGCGGTACAGGGCTTCCACGCCCGGCACCACACGCTCGCCGCGCAGCGCCCGCGCGCCGGGAAAATCGTGCCGGGCCACCGGCCTGCCCCCGGCATCGCGCAGGTCCCAGCGTTCGAAGCGCCGCTCATCCTGCGACGGCAAACGCTGCGTCGGCAGGTAGCGCACCATCGCGTCGTTGCTCAGCACGATCGCGCCGCTGGCGTCACTGACGGCGACGCCGACCGGCAAGCTGTCGAACAGGGCCGACAGGCGCGCGTCGCTGGCCTGGCGCGCCTGGTCGGCGCGGCGCGCTTCGAGTACGTGAGCGGTGATCTCGAACGCGGTGTGGACGAAGCCGCCCACCTTGCCGTCCGCGCCACGCAGGGGCACATAAGCGGCGCTGAACCACCGCTGGCAGTCCTCGTCTCCCGGCGCGGGCGTCACGCACAGTTCCTTGACGTGACCAGGCCTGCCGGCCATCGCGGCATCGGCCAGGGGTTGGACATCGGGCCACATGGTCGGCATGACCTCGCTGAGCGGCCTGCCGAACGAGATAGGATGACGCGCGCCCAGCAAGTCGGCGTACGCGTCGTTGTACAGCATCAGGTAACGACCGCTCCAGCATACCAGTGTCGGATGCGGCGAATCGAGCATCAGGTCGAGCGCTACCCGCAACTCGATCGGCCAGTCATTCTGGTCGCCCATGGGGCTCGTTCGCCAGTCAAGGACCGCGAACATGGCGCGCATCGACCGGGGATAGGTGGGATCGTCGTAGTTTCGGCCAAATTCGCTCATGATTCCATTGTCGCATGCAGAGGCTGCCAGAAGCGGCAATCGTCACGAATTGTCACATCGGCATTCGAGCACATCACTTTGACAACTTACGGCCGATGCCCGATGATCGGACTTGTCGCCTTTTTCTACCCGCACATGTCCTGGAACCGCAGCCTGGTCGTCGCCAGCATTGCCTGGGTCCTGTTCTGGACCCTGATGGTGCTGGTCGCGCTGGAAGATTACCGGCGCGACGGCGGCACGGCGCCCTGGCAGCCGATCCTGTGGGAGACCTCGTCGGCGGTCGTTGCGACGGTCCTGTTCTTGATCCAGCGCCGCTTCGGCAGCGCCGACGACGCGCTGCTTGCCACGCCGTGGCGCTGGTTCGGCCGCCAGCTGCGCTGGCTGCCACTGTACTGGTTCGGCTTCACGCCGACCGTGTTCGCGATCCGCCACGGCGTCTATTTCCTGGCCGGCGCCAGCTACGACCACGAGCCATGGTCCGAGGTCTTCGTCTACGAGGCGCTCAAGATCTCGCTGTTCTTCGGCCTGTTTACGACGATCGGCTTCGGGCTGCTGTCCTATCGCGAAATGATGAAGGAAAGGGTGAAGGCCGAGCAGGCCGGCGCCCTGCTGCGCGAAGCCCAACTCGAACGCCTGACGCGCCAGATGCAGCCGCACTTCCTGTTCAACGCGCTCAATACGATCTCGTCGCTGATGCATACCGACGTGGCGCGCGCCGACGCCACCCTGGTGCGCCTGGCCGACGTGCTGCGCGCCACGCTGGCGCTGGGCGAGCGGCCCCAGGCCAGCCTGCGCAACGAGCTGCGCCTGGCCCAGGGCTATGCCGCGGTGATGGCCGAGCGCTTCGAGGGCCGGGTGACGCTGGACTGGGATATCGACCCGGCGGCGCTGGACGTCATGCTGCCCGCGATCAGCCTGCAGCCGCTGCTCGAGAACGTGTTCAAGCACACGGTCGGGCGGCGGCGCGAAGCGACCGCGATCCGGGTCACGGCCGGCACCGACGGCGACATGATGGTCCTGCGGGTGGAGGACGATGGCGGCGTGCTGGCCGAGTCGGGTACGCCCGGCATCACGGTGGCCAACCTGCGCACGCGGCTGGCGGCCCTGCACGATGGGCGTGCAGGCCTGGACCTGGTTGCGCTGGCGCCCGCCGGCGTACGCGCCGAACTGAGGGTGCCATGTTGAGGATGCGAAGGTGATGGTGCAATGAGGCTGCTGATCGTCGACGACGAACGCCCGGCGCGCGACCGGCTGCGCCGCATGCTGGCGCTGGAGCCGGGCATCGAATCGGTCCGCGATGCCGTCGATGGCGTCGAGGCCCTGCGCATGGTGGAGAGCGAACGGCCGGACGCGCTGCTGCTCGATATCGAGATGCCGGAGCTGTCGGGCATCGACCTGGCCGCCTCGCTGCCGGCGCCGGCGCCGCTGGTGGTGTTCGTCACCGCCCATGAAGACTACGCGCTGCGCGCCTTCGACAGCGAAGCCGTGGACTACCTGCTCAAGCCCTTCGACCAGGCCCGCCTGCACCGGGCGCTCGACCGGCTGCGGGCGCGCCTGGCGGCGCCGCCGCAACCGGCGGCGGCGCTTTCCGGTGCGCCGCGCCAGCTTCTGGTGAGCGAACGCGGCGCGACCCGCGTGGTGCAGGTGGCCGACATCGAGTGGCTCGAGACGGCGGACAACTACGTGGCGCTGCACACGCCTGCCGGCGCGCCGCTGCTGCGCCAGAGCCTCGGCGCCCTGCTCGACCAGCTGGGGCCCGCCTTCGTGCGCTGCCACCGGCGCGCGGCGGTGCGGCTGGCGGCCATCGAGCGCATCGCGCCGCTGGACAGGGGCGACTGCGAACTCGTGCTGCAAAGCGGCGCCCGTGTGCCGTGCAGCCGCCAGCATCGGCCCGCCGTGCTCGAACGCCTGGAGCCGGCTCGCCCCATGTAGGACCCGGTTCGCCCCCTGGCGCTCGCCTTTTGCCCAGCCACACGCGATGCTGGCGTCTCCACCATCATCCGAGCACGCCATGCAACCAGCCCCTTCCGCCCGCAACCACCGCCTGTACTTCCTCGACTGGGTCCGCATCCTGGCATTTTTCGTGCTGATCGCCTATCACGTCGGCATGTACTACGTGAGCTGGGACTGGCACGTGAAGAGTCCGCATGCGGGCACGGGGCCCGAACCGTTCATGCTGCTGTCTTCGCCGTGGCGCCTGACCCTGCTGTTCTTCGTGGCCGGCGCCGCCTCGCATTTCCTGCTGCACAAGACCACGCCGGGCGCCTTCCTGCGTCGGCGCAGCCTGCGCCTGCTGCTGCCGCTGCTGTTCGGGATGCTGGTCATCGTGCCGCTCCAGCCCTATCTCGAGGTGGTCGAGAAACTCGGCTATGCCGACGGCATCAACGCCTTCATGCGCCTGTACCTCGCCGGCTACGACGGCTTCTGCAAGGACGGTTGCCTGATCCTGCCGACCTGGAACCACCTGTGGTTCGTCGCCTACCTGTGGGTCTATACCCTGCTGCTTGCCGCCTGCGTGGCGCTGCTGCCGGCCGGCCGCCTCGAGGCGCTGGCCCGGCGCACCGCGGCCGGCCTGCACGGCTGGAAGCTGATCGTGTTGCCGGCACTGTTCCTGGCCGCCGTGCGCATCCTGCTGGCCGACCATTTTCCATCGACCCACGCCCTGGTCGACGACTGGTTCAACCATGCCACCTACCTGCCGATGTTCCTGCTCGGCGCCCTGGTGGCGCGCAGCGAGCAGCTATGGGAAGGCATGGAGGGCGCGCGCTGGGCCGCCCTTGGCCTTGCCCTGGCCGGCTGGGCCGCTATCGTGGCATGGTATGCCGCGCCCCACCACCAACACACCGAGCAGTTCATGGCGCTGTGGGTGCCGGTCATGCGCTGCGTGTACACGCTGTGCGCCTGGAGCGCCATCGTCGCCGCCTGCGGCTTCGCGCGCCGCCACCTCGACCGCGACGGGCCGGCGCGCCGCTACCTCACCGAAGCGGTATTCCCGGTGTATATCGCGCACCAGACCCTCATCGTGGTGATGGCGCACGCCTTCAAGCCGCTCGGCCTGGCGCCAGGCGTCGAGGCGCTCCTGCTGATGGTGCTCACCGCCACCGGCAGCTTCGGACTGTACGAGGCCGTGCGCCGCCTGCCGTGGGCGCGGCCGCTGTTCGGGCTGGCGCCGCGGCTGCGAGCCGCGGCCACGGCAACCACGACGACCGCGGCATCGGCGCCGGCGCCGGCGCCGCTCACGCACTGATATCGGCCGACTCAATGCGTGCCGCCCACCTGTGGGCCCTGCTGGGCCGCCGGTGACCGGCATGCTGCGGCGACCACGCGGTCTGCGCCGCGCCATCGCTGCGCGGATCGATCTCACCGTCGGCCCGCGCGAACGGATCGGTCATGTGCCTGGGCACGAAGAATGAAGACTAAGCGCGTGTAATAAAACACCTTGCCTGCTCCGGTAGCAAACCCCATACACTGAGCCGGCGTCAGCTATCGGTCCAGGAGCGGACGTGAGGTCAGGCAAGGAGATGGCGCACGTTCACGGTTGCACGATAGGCGTGATGTCGTACGGCGGACGCACCATCTTCACCTTCAATATGCCCGTCGCATAGCTGCCGTTCGCTGCTTGTGCTGCTGTTTGCGTAGCGCCATAATGCTTGTTGTTTACACAAATCGCATAAAGAGCCGATGTCCGCCAAATATCCTGCAGCGCCCCGCTTTCTTCTGCTTGTCGCCGTGCTTGCGACGCTGTCCGCCCTTGCCCGCGCCGACGACGCAGCCGCCATCGCCCGCATCGAGGCGGGTCTGCGCCCGGCGATCGCGCTGTCCACCGTACCTGTCAAGACCGAGACGCTGCAGGACGCGATGGCGCGTCTGAACGTCCCGGGCGTGAGCGTAGCCGTGATCAAGGCCGGCAAAGTAGCCTGGTCACGCGGCTATGGCGTGGCATGGGTCGGTGGGCCAGCTATCACGCCCCGGACCCTGTTCCAGGCGGCCTCGGTCAGCAAGCCGGTCGCCGCCATGGCGGCGCTGCGCATGGTCGAACAGGGCCAGCTCGACCTCGATGCCGACATCAACACCGGTCTTACAAGCTGGAAGCTGCCGGAAGGTAAAGGCAAACCGAGCGTACGCCAGTTGCTGTCGCACACTGGAGGTATGACAGTGTCGGGCTTCCCTGGTTATGCGGCGGGGAAGTCGGTGCCGACGTTGGTGCAGGTGCTGGATGGCGCCTGGTCGGCCAATACCAAGGCGATCAGGGTCGATGCGGTGCCCGGATCGGCATGGCGCTATTCCGGTGGCGGCTACACGGTGCTGCAGCAGGCGATGATCGACCGCAGCGGCAAGCCCTTCGACGTGCTGCTGCGGGAATCGGTCCTGAAACCGCTGGGCATGAGCGACAGCAGCTTCTCGCAGCCGCTACCAGCGGCCTTGCAAGCACAGGCCGCCCGCGCCCATCGCCACGACGGCAAACCCTACCCTGGTGGCGCCCATACCTATCCCGAGCTGGCGGCGGCCGGCCTGTGGACCACTGCGGAAGACCTGGCCAAGTTCGCGATCGCAATCCAGCAAGGCGCAGCGGGCAGCAATGGCGTGATCTCGGCGGCCATGACGCGCACCATGCTTTCCCCTGTGATGGGCGACTACGCGCTAGGCCTGCAGATTCGCGACGGTGGCAAGGCCTTTGAACACAACGGCAGCAATATGGGCTTCAGGGCCGCCATGGTCGGCTCGACGGACAGCGGCGATGGCGCAGTGATCCTGACCAATGGCGACCAAGGCGGTGAACTGGCGGCGGGCCTGTTGCGCGCCATCGCGCATGAGTACCAGTGGGCGACCCACCAGACCCGGCTCCGTACCGCGGTCACGCTGCCGACTGAAACGGCCAAGTCGCTGATCGGCCATTACAAGCTCGAAGGCCTGCCCGACTTCCACATCGCCGAGCGCGACGGCCAGCTGATGATCGCTCCGCGCCCGGGCAAGTGGGAGCCGCTGTATGCGGAATCCGACAAACTGCTGTTCATCCTGTCGCGCAATCTCGAGATATTACCGACCGACGCCAACAGCGGCTACAACGTACTGGGCGCCTCCAAGCGCGCATACAAACGCGTAAGCAGTAGGAACCCGTTCTGGTAAGCGGAGTTGCTCCTGGCTCGGCTAAGCAGGAGCCTGCTCATATCAACGAGGTGCGGTGTACCGTACCTTCTAAGACTCCTCTGTAGTAAAGCTTTCTCTTCAGTCGTTACGCAGCATAGCGGTCACTGTCACCAAGGCCTGAACCGACCCCGGGCAGCCCCTCAAGATACAGGCAATTCCGGTCGGCCGATTCCGCATGCCTGGTTGCCATCGGTAAAAACTCTCCAACTGACAGACAGCGTCCGACACAGTCAATCCGATCTGCTGCAACTGTTCAGTCAACGCGACATAACCAGGAATTTCTGATGTGGCGAACGCCGGTCGGAGGCCAAGGCTACTACACTGATCCTGTCCATTTACGGCAAGGCTGCCGATGTCATTGCAGGCATCGCCTCATCACGGAAACCACTCATGCTCCGCATCCGCTTGCGCAATTGCCGCACCTCACACATTCATCGCACCCTACCCATCTTGCTGGTTTGCCTGTGGGCCCTAACGTTGCTGTCATCCGCTAGTTGCGATGCTGCGGTACCGGCAGCAGCCGCCGATATGCGCTACGAACGCGTCGCACGCAGCCCGGATGGCATCGGCAAGCGCTATATGGGCCGCGAGATCGCCGACGTGATGGGATGGGAGGGCGCCCAATGGCTCGAGCGCGAAAGCCGGGCACGTGAGGAGCGGCCGGAATTGCTTCTGCCGGAACTGGCGCTGGCGCCGGGCATGACGGTAGCCGACATCGGCGCCGGCACTGGCTACTATACCTGGCAGCTGGCGAAACAGGTCGGGCCGAGCGGACGTGTATATGCAGTCGACGTCCAGCCGGAAATGATTAGCATGCTCGACAGCCAGATGGCAAAGCGCGGCGTGCGCAATGTGGTGTCGGTGCTAGGCAGCGAGACCACCGTCAAACTGCCCCCGGCCAGCGTCGACTTGGCAATCATGGTCGATGTCTATCACGAGCTCGCTTATCCTTCGGAGGTCCTTGACAGCATCGTCGACGCCCTCAAGCCTGGCGGGCGCGTCGTCTTCGTCGAATATCGGGCCGAGGATCCGGCAGTCGCGATCAAGCCGCTGCATAAGATGAGCGAGCGGCAAATACGGCGTGAAGCCACTGCGCATGGTCTGAAGTGGGAACGCAGCATCAAATCGCTGCCGATCCAGCACGCGATCGTGTTTCGGAAGCCCTGAGCACAGATTTTCCTGCGAAATCGCGTGCTAAGGCAATGTGTCCCCAATGAAGTACTGCTGCTTACGACCCAAAGCAGACATCGGCGTGAGCATCTCTCGCCAGTGCAAGGGAAACTTTATAACAGATGTGTTGCACAGTAAGCAACTGCCCTGAGCGCTTAACAAAGTAGAGTTGCCAGTTGACAATTACAGTGACAAACTATGGTATCGCATCCATTCATCCTAGAGTGAAAACCTTAATCTAAGCTGCCGTAGCGTGTACCTATATGCTCATTTCGATCTGCGGCAGTGACCCCGATGCCAGCCGAAATGCCGCGTTGCAGTAATTACGCATACAGTGCTGTGCGCGAGGCTTACTACCGATACACCTGTTCGCTCAGGGAGCAGCTGATCATGTCTGCAGTAGGCGCCTTGCCAACCAAACGCGAGCCAGCAATGCTATGCAGATTGCTTTTATTAAACATATTGTGTGATACTCAAAAGCCGGCGGGCGATGCTTGCAGCATATCAAAACCATAACTAGGAAGTTGCATGATGTTTTCAAAAATAGCAAAGAAATTCATTCTGGTATTTCTTTTGGCGAGTAATTTCAGTGCGGCTTACGCTGCGGGACCAGCTAAAAGCGAGCCAAGTATTGTCATTGACGGGACGATTACTAAGATTAAAGCCCAGAAGTCCGGAGAGCGCGTGCTCGTTGACTTAAAAGACTTGGCCCAAGAAATGAACTGGAAGGTACAGACGTCGAAATCAGTTATAAGCATCCAGCGTCAAGAAAAAATTGCAGCAACCGCCTCAGTGTCAATTCCAGCGAAGATCAGTGGAGCGCTCGTCTATTATTTCAATCGGAACTTTGGATCTAAGCCAGACACAGGCTCGACAGTGCTTTTGGTAGATCAGAATGAAGAGTTTGAGCCCGCAGATGATGACTTCGTGCTTCCTACCTCAAGTAGCATAGTATGGAAAAAAAACGGTGCGGCTAACAGCGTAAATGTCCCGGTGAAATACGCGACAACCGCAGATGGCAGCGGCCGCTATGAATTTTCCGCTGTCTCCCCTGGTAATTATATGCTTGTGATGAAGTCGGCGCATTCTAAAGGAATGGGAATGCGAAATTTGATGGGAAAATGGTACATGGCAACCATCACCGTCAAACATGGTGACGTCATCGACAGGTCGCACGACTTTGGAATGTCCGACCATTGAGCAAATAATCTCTTCCGCTCGGAGGAGCTGTTACGCATTCGGATCCTCGTAAGTGGACATGCCTTTTCCTCGGTCAAAACAGTGCGGCCAACCGTTGTTTGAAGCGGTCTAGTGCGTCGGTTGACTAGGGAATGTCCGCTGTTGGCCGATTACCGACTCACCTGACCGTTGCAATTTTCGCGTCCAGGCTGCGAGATGGCTTGCATTCTCCATTAGAGGGTGTAGATAAATCAACGCCGCACGCCAACCTATTGAATAGCATACGCGCTTCTGCCGGACTAAATTTCTGATTGGCTGGCACCGACGGGCATCCAATGGCTCTGCTGATGTCGTCAGGTGCTGAAATCAGCCATATCCGACAGCGCATAAACGACGCTTGAGCCGCGTCTGGGTATATTTTACTGTTCAACAGCAAGTTTAGTATCTAGGTAATCTAGGCCGCCAGATAAACTCTTAACGATCTTCCGTAATTTTTGGAGCTCGGCTCGACGGTCCGAGAGTTTCCACCTCTCGGTTTCCTCCCATGCCTTTCGTGTTACTTCTTGCTGCATACAATGTTCGAGGATAATTGCTTCTCTGGTCCGGTGAGACGTCTCGTCTTCGTCGATTTCAAAAATCTTTAAATTAACGTCGATACTAAAGCGCTTCCCCCACCAAGCAAAGACAATAACACCCCGGACATTAGCATCGAGCCAGCTAAATTGCTCCATACAGGGCAATGCTACCTATTAACTCTATTAAATTTTTTTGAACGTATCCGCCTAACGGATGTATTCTCTCCGAGCTAATCTCTTCCATTATTTTGATAAGTGTAAATTTTAATAAAAAAGACATGTGGTCTAATACTGTCTTCATTGATGAATTTTCGCAATTGTCGTGTTGGTTGCGTATGCGCTACATCCAAACGTCAAGGGTGGACGCTTCTGGCTGAATGCAAACCTTCCGAGTCATCCTTTTTCATCTTACACGCGGCGAAATCTGATAACGTATTTATCGTTATCTATCTCCAGAACTTCGCCGACTAGATCATCGCGAAGAACGAACTCCTTTCGTATCATGCTGGCGTCTTCGCCATCTTCGATCCGCTCCACCTGATCGGTCTTCACAATGACTAGACGCACCACACGCTGCTCCTCGGTAAGCGTGCAGCCCACCCACCTGTAACGTAGCCGCGATGACGTGCAGACTCGAGGTTTTCTACTTCGAGGATTCCATGACCCGTCAACGCATTCCCGCATCGACCTGGCATGA